>SVQI01000025.1 GCA_015065455.1 Oscillospiraceae bacterium
GACTACTGTTAATCATGATGTCGCTGGTTCGAGCCCAGCAGGGGGAGCCAAAAAGAAAAGTCACACATTGTGTGGCTTTTTTTTGTACTTTTCACTATTTTCTCTTCACCTTTCACTCTTCTCTAAACAATGTGTGACTTTTCCAGATAAAAGATAAGAGAGAAGAGATAAAAGAAAAGGTGTGGCTCCGCCACGGATTATAAAATACAATGCTCCGCATTGATTTATTGCCGCTTTTATGCTATAATACACCTAAGGTGGTGACGATAATGAGTTCTAATAACGAGCTTGATTATTCAAAAATTGCGAGAGAATATTTCAAAAGCAAAAGAGTCTATAAATATAGAATGAAAAAAGTTTCTGATATGGCTGATGAAGAAGTAATTCAGAAATGCCACGCTTGGCAAGAAGAAAATAATATGGTCGATGATTATTGGAATTTTGTTAATTCCTTTAAAAAATAAAGAAAATCAAGTTTTTAGACCGGTTCCATTTTGGGTTTGTGTCCGCAGGACACAACATCGTTTGACCGATAGGTCAACATCAATTCGTGCTTAGCACGAACATCATTGTCCGCTTTAGCGGACGCAAAACAATGTGATGCTTCGCATCGACGATGTTACACCTTGCGGTGTAAACGATGTGGGCTATCGCCCAACGATGTTGCGACTTTGTCGCAAACGCCCTTGCACCTCCACCGCTTTTATGCTATAATACACTAAAGGTCGGTGATGTTATGGGAATATTTATTCTTGTTTTATTAATAAACGTAATGGTGGTTTGCTCTTCTATTTGTATATTGATAGATTGTAAAAAGAAAAAATTTGAGTTCCAGAACACAGAAGTGTTACCGAAATTAGCTAAAATGTTTTCTGTAATACCGTTAATTATCAATTTGATTATACAAATTTTTTGGGTATAAAATATGATGAGCTTAATATATTTATGCTTTGGGGCGCTGCCTTCGCTTTTCTTTTATGTATGATTTCTGTAGCGATAGGTCCTGCTACGAGTTTGATGGGAATCGCATTTTCCATTGTTCTTACAAAAAGGGATGTTAATAGCCGAAAGTGGATTGTATATATAATATCTTCATGCTTGTCTTTGTTAATATCTTTATGGATTACGGGTATGTATTTTCAAATGTATGTGATTAATTGTTTTTAGGTGTTAATAACTAATTATAAATTATCAGAAAAAAACAAGGTGACTCAATGTATCAAATTCTACCTATGCTTATTATTGAATTGTTTTTTGCAAGGTGTTTTACATCATATGATAGCAGGTTTTCTAAAGGAAAATACATCACTGTAAAAAACAAAAGAATGGCAAAACTTTTAATTGATAGACAAAGCTTTTTCGAGCGCAGATATACGTTGAAAAAAGACCGAAATAAAATGTCGGTTATGGGCTTAATTTTTTATTTGTGTGTGATTTTTCTTTTTGTTATAACGTTGTTTTTTGATATAATCCCGCCAATTCCCTGTGACCCATTCGGAATTGATACTACTAAGATGAGCTTTTTTGCAAACACTATAAATCAAAAAGTTCCAATTCTTTTGGCGTGGATTGTTATGTGCGTTGAGTTGTTTTATATAGGTATTTTGTCATACAGAGCTGTAAGCGTTGTAGGCCCTAAATGGATAAAATGTTTTGTTTTTATTATATTTTTTGTTACCTGTATAATCGGCGGTTATATGTTATTGGAATTGTTTAAATGGTAGTTAATTATGACGTTGACAAATTAGTTAAGGAACGCCTTGTTGACAGTTATAGGAAATTAGTTTATACTTATTCTAAAGAAATACGTTCAGGGGGGAATAAATATGAGTTTATTAAACAACGATAATGCAACAGCTAATCGAATTTCGCAAAAAGCGCTTCTTGAAAGAAAATACGAAGGCGCACGCGGTAATATTCTGCTTGTTATAATTCTTACATTAATAAACATTATCTTTTTGGTAGCCAAAACGGGTACATATTTTCTGTTTTCTGCATACGTTCCGTACTTTTTTGCCGATTTCGGTATGCTTGTTTGCGGTATGTATCCGTCGGAATTTTATGTCGGTCAATTATCGGGAATAGAATTCTTGCCAAAATATGTTTTTGTAATTACATTAGTTATAGCCGCTGTTATTATAGCCTTGTATTTTTTGAGTTGGATGTTCTCCAAAAAACACAAAGTAGGTTGGCTTGTATTTGCCTTGATATTTTTCAGCCTTGACACTTTGGCTATGTTTGTAATAAACGGATTCTTTTTGGGAGCAATTATAGACTACGTAATGCACGCGTGGGTCATCTTTTCTCTTGTTACCGGAATATCCGCCCATTTGAAGCTGAAAAAGCTTCCCGCCGATGAAATACTTGAAGCAGAAGCTGTTGAATTAACACAAGCTGAAGTAGTTGAAGAAGTAACTTCAGAATCTACGGAAACGACCGTCTTTGCAGAACTTGAAGAAAATTCAACTGAAGAACAATTGCAATCTTCAGATGAACAGCAAAACGAAACTAGTGAATAATCTACATAAAACAAAGCACGGAAGGGGTATAGTTTTCCGTGCTTTTTTCGTTTTTATATATTGACTATTGCTACTTTTTTGCTGTTGTGGTATAATATATTTAATTATTATAATAATAAGGAGCAAAAAATGAACCGTAACAAGAAAATTGACCGTCTTGATTTTCTGATAATTTGTCTTATAACCATCGCATATACAATCGTATCCTTAATAAATCTCGGCGACACTGCGACACCGACAACCCAGCCGAAAATGGAAAACGGTCAGTATATCTCCTACATCACACTTGAAGAACAAGAACACGTTGATAAAGTGTTGTTGTTTAAGGGAATGGGCGTTTTTAACGTAGCGGTATATAATTCAGCCGATAATGGAACGACCTGGCATGAAATAGCGTCGGGAATGTACGGCAGTGACCCCGGAGAAATATACAAGTGGATAACGATAGACGTTGACTGTGTTACGCAGAATCTTTGCATATCAATAGGCGCAGACGCTGACCTTGAGCTGTTTGAGGCGGGGATTATCTCTAACGACAGAGAGGTTTTGAAGACCTATACGTCGAATGAATGCCGTCTGTTTGATGAGCAGCAATTTGTTCCGGTAAATCCCACCTATATGAACGAAACGTATTTTGATGAAATATATTACGTAAGAACCGCGCACGAGCATCTCGACGGAAAATATCCTTTTGAATGTTCGCATCCGCCGCTAGGTAAGCTGATAATCGCTCTTGGCACAATCGTATTCGGAATGAACCCGTTTGGTTGGCGAATTATGGGCAATTTGTTTGGAATTGCTATGATTGCTCTTATGTATGTCTTTGCAAAAAGATTGTTTAAAAACACTTTCTTTGCAACTGCGGCAACATTTTTCCTCGCCTTTGACTTTATGCACTTTACGCAGACAAGACTTGCGACAATAGACTCGTTCTCGATATTCTTCATAATGCTGATGTACTATCTGATGTATATATATTATGACAGCAGTGTGGAGCAGCTTCCGCGTAAAGATGCTCTGAAAATTCTCGCATTGTGCGGTGTGGCTTTTGGGCTCGGTATATCGACGAAGTGGCTCTGCGTGTATGCTGGCATTGGACTTGCGGTACTGTTTACAATCGCTCTTGTTAAAAGAACCAAGCAGGGTGATGACCCCATAAGAACTTGCCTCTGGTGTGTTCTGTTCTTTATAGTTATTCCGTTCTGCATCTATTTTGTATCGTATATACCGTATTTTATTGCAGTTCCCGATCAGTCGATATTCAAGACGTTCTGGGATAATCAGGTATATATGCTAACGTATCATTCGGGACTTGAAGCGACACATCCGTTTGAGTCGTCGTGGTATGCTTGGCCGTTAATGCTCAGACCTATGTGGTATTACGGAAACGAGGCTATTGCAAATTACGGGTTATGCTCGACCATCGTTGCGCTGGGAAACCCTATTATTTGGTGGGGCGGAACACTTTGTATGCTGTTCTTGTTGTTTAAACCGAAAAAGCGTTCAGGCGAATGGTTTGTTGTAATTGGTTTTCTTTCTCAATTCTTGCCTTGGGTGTTGATAAGCAGATCGACGTTTATCTATCACTATTTTGCGAGCGTACCTTTTATTGTTCTTGCACTTGTGTACGTGTTGAAAATGATTTCGGATAAATATAAAAAAGGAAGAATTGTAACGATTGTTGTCTTAGCAATTGCGTTTGTGTTGTTCTGTATGTTCTATCCCGTAATATCGGGAAGTGTTACGAGCAGGTCTTACGTTATGAACGTTCTCAAATGGTTTGAGAGTTGGATCCTTTGCTATTAATAATTAAAATAAAAAAACCATCGGTTTATAAAGCCGATGGTTTTTTTATTAAAACAATACTTTGCTTTCGGTAAAGTTTTTGCGCTTTCGAAAGGAGCTTTTTTAAAAAGCACAATAAAAATATTATTTAGAAAAAATAATATAGAATATTTTTATTAAAAGTTTTGGGGGAGTCAAGAGGGCGCTTTTTCAAAAGCGCTCCTCTTGTGTGGGTTCGGGAGCAAAGCTCCTGACCGTGTGTGCTCCTTTAAAAAACGCGGAAGCGTTTTTTTGTTTTAAGATGTATTATTTGTTTTAATAATATAGTCTTTTCTTTTTTACGTTACTTTCTTTGCGCAAAGAAAGTAACCAAAGAAGGCGTATAGGGGCAGGGGTTTCGATTCCCCCGCCCCTATATACCCCTACCCCGCAAACGACAAAGGGGGATTATCCCCCCTTTGCACCCCCTTTCGCTTGCGGAAGATTGGTTATCCGTTTAAAAGTTTTTGGGGAGTTTAAGAGGGGCTTTTTTCAAAAAGCCCCTTTTGTCATATATTCGGGAGCGAAGCTCCTGACGTTCTGTGCCTTTTTACGCGCGAAGCGCGTAATTCTCGGCTCCATCTGACGAGGTAGCGAAGCGGCGGCGAGGGAGTGAATAACATCACGGTGTGATGTCATTTCCGAGCCGTGACCGAACCGCAGTAGACGCTGTCAACGAAGTTGACTGAGGGAGAGAAGAGTAAACGTTTTAATTAAATAATATTGTCTTTTGCTTTTTTACGTTACTTTCTTGCGTGCCAAGAAAGTAACCAAAGAAGGCACAAAGGGCGGGGATTTCGATTTCCCCTCCCTTTGAACCCAACCCTTGAAACGACCGAGGGCGTTCCTCCCTCGGTACCCCCCTTAATTTGCAGTGATGGTATCGTTTGATTTGTAGGGCGTATATCTTGCTCCCGTCTTTTTTGATAAAAACTAACCTTTTAGCTCCATCTGAGGAGGGAGCTGTCAAAAACTTGTTTTTGACTGAGGGAGAGAAAAACGAACGGTTTAAACAAACAGTATTGCAATCAGATAATTAACGTATATCTCTCCCTCCGTCTCGGCAACAAAGAATAGTTATACTGTATATCTGTTTATTGCCGAGCCACCTCCCTCGTCAGATGGAGGTAAAAATTAGTGAAATATTTGGTATGATAGACGAACTCATCCGTCACACCGCGTTTTATATTTGTAAAAAAATAAAGTTTGTTAGCGGTGTGCCACCTTCTCTTACCAGAGAAGGCTCAGAGTACAGTCTTTGTCTTTTGTTTTTATATCATAGTCTTATGATTTTATAAAATATTTTTTATTACTTATGATTTGCACTAATTTTGCGCCTTCTCCGGTGGGAGAAGGTGGCGTGCCGCCAATATATTTAAATTAATTTTGTCATATAACGCGGCGCGACGGATGAGTTCGTTTTTGTACAATTTCTATCCTTTGACCTTATCTGTGAGGAGGGCGGTTTTTGCGTATGCAAAAAGACTAAGGGAGAGAAGAACAAACGATTTCAAAAATCCACTTGCCGTTGGTGTATATTTGTGATATAATAAGCGAAAATCAATCCAAAAAACAAAAAGAAGGCGTTTTAATGGCTATCTTAAAATTTATAAAAAAGAATACCGTTTTCTGTGTGGCGGCAATAGCCGCACTGTCCACGTGTTTTTTTGTTCCGCCCGACAAGGAATATCTATCTTACTTTGATTGGAAAACTTTGGCGTGTCTATTTCTTACACTTGCCGTTATTTGTGCTTTACGTAACATAAAATTTTTCACTATCGTTGCGCGTCGGTTGGTGTTATTATCGGGGAATCTGAGAAGCCTTTTTCTGATGCTTATATTTATAACCTTTCTGGGCTCAATGATAATAGCTAATGATATGGCGTTGATAACGTTTTTGCCTCTCGGCTACTTTGCTTTGACGTCTATCGGCAAAGAAAAATATATGGCGTATCTGTTCATTTTGCAGAATATATCTGCCAACCTCGGCGGTATGCTGACTCCGTTTGGTAATCCGCAGAACCTGTATTTATACTCGTTTTTTAAAATTCCCACGGGAGAATTTTGCCTCATAATGCTTCCGCCTTTTCTGTTGGCGGTGAGCTTGCTCGTATTGGCGTGTCTTTTTGTAAAAAAAGAAAAGCTTGTTATAGACAAAGCCTTTCCCGAAAAGCTTGATGCAAAAAAGACCGCGCTTTATATCATATTGTTTTTATTTGCAATTCTGATAGTTTTCAGAATTATACCCTTTTTTGTGGGCTTAATAGTCGTACCGATAATACTGTTTTTTGTTGATAAAGAAGCCTTGTATGCGGTTGACTATGCCTTGCTCGGTACGTTCTTTTTCTTCTTTATATTTGCGGGAAATCTTTCGCGTATAGATGCGGTCAATACGTTAATTTCCGCCTTGCTTGAAAAGGACACGCTTCTTGTATCGACTCTTTCGTGTCAGGTAATAAGTAACGTTCCGTCGGCGATATTGCTTTCAAGATTTACGGGAGATTACAGGTCCTTGCTTTTGGGAGTAAACATAGGCGGAACAGGAACATTAATAGCATCGCTTGCAAGTCTTATCACGTTCAGCGAGTTCAGGATTCTCTATCCCGGACATACAAAACAGTATTTTTGGATGTTTACGGCAATAAACTTTGCTTTCCTTATTATTATGACGCTTGTTGCAAAGCTGTTTCTGGTATAGCATTGTTTTTTCTGCACAAATATGATATAATGCTTAAAACAACTAGTGATGATGGTATAAATTATGAAAAACAAAATAATTAAAAAAAGTATACTTTGTGTTTTTGTTTTTAGCTTCGTATTATTGTGTCTTATTTCCTGCGGGGAAAAGAATAACGAAATAATAGGAACTTGGGAAACAAAAATACCGCACACCAAGCTTTCGTCGGGCAGCACGCACGATGACCGCGAATATATGAAATACGTTGATTTTGACAACGTATACAAGCGTCAGGTATATGAATTTGACGACAAAGGCTTCTACAAAAAAACCGTGTACGTAGATGAATATATAGAGGACTACAAAAATGCGGTGTTTGACGGAATAAAGCTTTACTATGCCGAGATGATTGCAAAGAATAATCTTGACATAACAGTTGAGGAAGCGCTCGAGGCAGACAAGATAACCAAGGATTCGATTATTGACTCCGCCTCAATAAAAAAGCTTAAAAAAGAGGAAAAAGCCGAGGGTAAATACAAAGTCGAAGAAGGAAATCTTTATTTGTCGGCGGCGAGAGAATACGAGGTAGACGAATCTATATACATAACGTATTCCATAACAGAAACCGAGCTTGTATTTAAAAAGCAGGTTGGCGGCGACGTGCTTGACGCTGCAAAATTCTTTCCATTGGCATTTACAAAAACCAAATAAACCTAACAAAAGGGGAGGCATTTTGCCTCCCTTAATTAATATAATTTTTTGAAAAAATAAAATAAAAAAATTTTATTAAAAGTTTTGGGGGAGTCAAGAGGGCGCTTTTTTAAAAGCGCTCCTTTTGTGTGGGTTCGGGAGCGAAGAAGCTGACCGTATGTACTTTTTACGCGCGAAGCGCGTAATTCTCGGCTCCATCTGACGAGGTAGCGAAGCGGCGGCGAGGGAGTGAATGACAT
>SVQI01000005.1:0-35725 GCA_015065455.1 Oscillospiraceae bacterium
CCTCCGCTTCACTTTGACTGACTTGTCCTATTCAATTCCTCAATATTCAAATCAAACTTGATTCGCTCGTGGACATCTTTCCGACTTAAAAGGATTACAGTTTCAACGTGCCCTGTTCTTGGGAACATATCGAATGGAGTAACATCGCCGCAGGTGTACCCGAGTTCAATAAACCATTTTACGTCTCTTGCAAGGGTGTCGGGAGAGCACGATATATAAACGATTCTGTTAACTTTGCTCTCTGAAATTTTTTCTGCCAATTCTTTTGTAATGCCTTTTCTCGGCGGGTCGAGAATTACTACGTCTGTGTTTTTCAGTATGTTATTACTTGTGTCAGAACTGTCGGCGCATATAAATTCCGCGTTTTCTATGTTGTTTAATTGCATATTTATCTTTGCGTTTTCTATAGCTTCGGGGACGATTTCTACGCCCGTAAGTTTACAATTCTCGATTTGCGAAGCAACACAAAGGCCTATCGTTCCCGTACCGCAATAAAGGTCGGTTATATTTTTACATTCACCCATTTTTACAAGCTCTGCGGCTTTGTTGTATAAAAGCTCGGCGCAATCGTGGTTTACCTGATAGAACGATGCAGGAGATATACGGAATTTAAGACCGCACAGAATATCTTCAATGTATTCGTTACCGTACAGTGTAATATATTTTTCGCCGAGAATAACGTTTGTGTTTTTTGTGTTTACATTTAAGCAAACACCCTTTAGTCCTTTAATCGTTTTTAGTTCTTCGATGAGTTCGTCGGAATGGGGAAGGGCTTGTCCGTTTATTACAAGGCAAACGTTTATTTCTCCCGTTATCTTTCCCTGACGTATATATATGTGTCTTAAAAGTCCTTTTCCGCTTTGTTCATCATAGCCTTTTATGCCGTAGTTATTAATGTGGTTTTTTATTATGTTTATAATAGTTGAAAATTCTTTGGGCTGCAGTATGCAATCGGCGTTTTCGCAAACGTTGTGCGTTCTTTCTGCATAGAAGCCGATCTTGTTGTCAAAGTTTACGGGATACTGCGCTTTGTTTCTGTATCTTTCGGTTACACCCGTTGACACGACGTCGTTTACTTTTACGTCAATGTTAGCCTTTTTAAACTCCGCTTCAACAAAAGATTTTTTCAGTTCAAGCTCGTGTTTATATGAGATATGTCTGAAGGAGCAGCCGCCGCAGGATTTGTAAACAGGGCAGGACTGTTCTTCTCTGTGACACGATTTTTCTATTAAATTCTCGATTTTACCGATCAGATAGTTTTTGTTGCATTTTATAACTTTTACGTCAAGAACATCTCCCGTTACGCCGCCTTTGACAAAGCAGACTATGCCGTCAATTCTGCAAACGCCGTAGCCGAGATGATTTATGGTATCTATTTTTGTTCTGTATATTTTATTTTTTTCGGGCATAGATAATTCTCCGCATTGTACAGTATTGGTAGTTAAAAAATCCTACTATTATATAATTATATAACATTTTCGCGTTGTTGTAAATATATATGTAAAAAATAGGGAAAACTGTTGACAAAATACAAAGGACATGCTATAATTGATCTACCTCTGCGGAGAGGTCTTTTTTTGTCGCGTATTTCTTCGTGTGAGGGAGATAAAATTTTAGGAATACGATGTATTCTGTTATCGGGAGGTGTCTCTGAATGGCTCAGGGAAATAGAGTTAGAATTACACTGGCATGCAGCGAATGCAAGCAGAGAAACTACGACACTATGAAGAACAAGAAGAATGATCCTGACAGACTTGAAATGAACAAGTTCTGCCGTTTCTGTCGTAAACATACTCTTCATAGAGAAACAAAATAAGGAGGTAGCACATGGCAGATCTTGAAAACAAAGAAACTGAAGTAGCTGAAGCTGCTGAAGAAAAGAAAGTAAAGACTGAAAAGGCTGTTGACAAAAAAGCTAAAAATGAAAAGTCCAAAAAGGCTGCCCCCAAGAAAAACAAAGTAGGATTCGGAGCAAGAATCAAAAAGTTTTTCAAAGATTACAAGAGTGAACTTAAGAAGATAGTATGGTTGTCGCCTAAAACAACAGTCCAGTATACAGGTATGGTATTGGGCATGATGATAGTTGTAAGTGTGTTTATCGGCTTGCTTGATTTAGGCTTCTCTGCGCTCTTAAGCTTGCTTGCTGGGTTGGTTTGATTATGAGTGATCTTAACGATATCAGCCGTCAGGCGTGTTGGTATGTTGTCCACACGTATTCGGGCTATGAAAACAAAGTAAAAGCCAATCTTGAAAAAATCGTGGAAAACCGCGGGCTTCAGCATTTGATTTTCGATTCGATCATTCCCGTTGAAACGGTGAAGGACGGAGAAGAGGAAGATGCAAAGGAAGTAGAGAATAAGATTTTCCCGAGTTACGTTCTCATAAAGATGATTATGTCTGACGAGAGCTGGCACGTGGTAAGAAATATTCGCGGTGTTACAGGATTTGTAGGTCCCGGTTCGAAGCCGGTACCGCTTACCGATGAAGAAGTTGCAAGTATCGGCATTGAAATACGTGCTATTACTCTTGACTATAACGTAGGCGACAGCGTTAAGATTAAGAGCGGTACCCTCAGCGGATTTATTGGTAGAGTTGAAGAAATTTCCGAAGATAAGAAAAAGATCAAAGTTATGGCAACTATTTTCGGAAGAGAAACGCCTGTTGAGCTTGACTCTGACAGCGTTGAAATTTTAGAGGTTTAATTTATTTAAATCATCCTTTGCTTAAAGCACGTGCAAAAAAGACACGTGTATCGTGGGAGGGAGAAAATTTTACTTATAATTCTCCCGCATTAGAACCACATTCGGAGGTGTATAGAAATGGCAAAGAAAATTCAGGGTTATATCAAACTTCAGATTCCCGCCGGTAAAGCTACTCCTCAGCCCCCTATCGGTCCGGCTTTGGGTCAGTACGGTGTAAGCATTCCTAACTTCACAAAGGAATTCAACGAACGCACAAAGAATGATATGGGTCTTATTATTCCTGTAGTAATTACAGTATATGCAGACCGTTCGTTCTCATTTATCACAAAGACTCCCCCCGCACCTGTTCTTATCAAGAAGGCATGCGGAATTGAAACAGCATCTGCAGCACCTAACAAGACAAAGGTTGCAAAGCTCACAAAAGAGCAGGTTCAGAAGATTGCTGAAACAAAGATGCCCGACCTTAATGCAGCTTCTCTTGAAGCAGCAATGAGCATGATCGCCGGTACTGCACGCAGTATGGGTATCACAGTTGAGGAATAAGGAGGGTTTAAACAATGAAAATGGGAAAGAAATACAGCGACAGCGTAAAGCTGCTCGAAAAAGCTAAACTTTATGATGCAAACGAGGCTATTGCTCTCGTATGCCAGACAGCAAAAGCAAAATTTGATGAAACAATCGAACTTCACATCCGTCTCGGTGTTGACTCCCGTCATGCTGACCAGCAGGTTAGAGGCGCTATTGTCCTCCCCAACGGAACAGGTAAGACTGTAAGAACTCTCGTATTCGCAAAGGGCGACAAGGTTCAGGCTGCTCTTGATGCAGGCGCTGACTATGCAGGTGCTGAAGAATACGTTGAAAAGATCCAGAAAGAAAACTGGTTTGAATTCGACGTTATCATCGCATCTCCCGATATGATGGGCTTGGTTGGTCGTCTCGGTAAGGTTCTCGGTCCTAAGGGACTTATGCCTAACCCTAAGGCAGGAACAGTTACTCCCGACGTTGCTAAGGCTGTTAAAGAAGCTAAAGCAGGTAAGATCGAATACCGTCTCGATAAGACAAACATTATCCACTGTCCTATCGGTAAGGCTTCCTTCGGAGCTGAAAAACTCACAGAAAACTTTGAAGCACTCATCGGTGCAGTTATCAAGGCTAAGCCTGCTGCTGCAAAGGGTCAGTACATCAAGAGCTGTGTAATTGCTTCTACAATGGGCCCCGGTATCAAGATCAACTACGCAAAACTCGGTTAATTTTAAGTTTTGTAAAAAAGCTTTCGTATTTTACGAAAGCTTTTTTTGTTTTACTTGATTATGTATGCAAAATGTGGTAAAATTACGTTACACTTAATATTATATAATAAAAATAGAGGGAGATAATATATATGAAAGTACTTATGTTGAACGGAAGTCCCAGAAAAAACGGAAATACAAGTCTTGCTTTGAACGAGGTTAAAGGCGTTCTTGAGCAAGAGGGGATAGATGTCGAAATAATTCAAGTCGGCAATATGGATATAACAGGATGCAAGGGGTGCCTTTACTGCAAGGAAAAAGGAAAATGTGTAAAGGATGATATTGTAAATGAGCTTGCAAAAAAGCTTGAAGAAGCCGACGGACTTGTCGTAGGAAGCCCTGTATATTACGCATCTGCCAACGGAACTCTCATATCTTTGCTTGACAGGCTTTTTTACAGCACCAAATTTAATAAGTCGATGAAGGTTGGCGCTTCCGTTGCTGTTGCAAGAAGAGGCGGTTGTTCTTCGACTTTTGATGAACTCAACAAATATTTCACTATTTCAGGTATGCCTGTATGTTCAAGCCAGTATTGGAACAGCGTTCACGGCAGAGGCGTTGGTGAAGCCGTAAAAGATGAAGAGGGAATGCAGACTATGCGTACACTTGCTCGCAATATGGCATTTTTGATGAAGAGTATTGCCCTTGGAAAAGAAAAATACGGTATCCCCGAAAAAGAAGCGCCTGTTATGACGAGCTTTATAAAATAAAAAATTCTCGGAATTTATTCCGAGAATTTTTTGTTTGTCTGTAATTATCTGTTAAGGATATACTTTGTGAGTTCAACGGGATCAACGATCTTTCCGTCTTTGTATACACGCATATTACCGGAAGCGATTTCGTCAATAAGAATAACTTCGCCGTTGTTGTAACCAAATTCAAATTTGATATCCCAAAGGTCAAGACCGATAGATTTGAGGTCGTCAGCAACAATCTTTGTGATTTTGAGTGTCTGTTCTTTCATGCTCTTGAAAAGCTCTTCGCTCATAACACCGAGCGCTGCCAAGCCTTCAGATGTAACCAACGGGTCGCCCTTTGCATCGTTTTTGAACGTACATTCAACGTATCCGCCTTCAAGAACTGTACCATCTTCGATGTATTCACCGTATCTGCGGATAAAGCTTCCTGTTGCAACCAAACGGCAGATAACTTCGAGACCGTGTCCGAATACTTCTCCGGGAAGAACTTCCATAGTTGCTTCTTCAATGTTTGCGCTTACGTAGTGAGTTTTGATGCCTGCTGCCTTGAGCATTTCAAAGTAGTAAACGGATGTCTGAAGATTAGCCTTTCCGATACCTTCAATTGTAAGGCCTACTGTGTTTTCTCCGGGATCAAACACGCCGTCTTTGCCTGTGCAGTCGTCTTTGAATTTGAGTAATACGTTTCCGTTATCAAGGGAGTAAACGTCTTTTGTTTTGCCTTTGTAAGTTAATTTCATCGGTAGTTCCTTCTTTCAATAAAATATATACAACTTGTTATATTGTAAAAATTATTTTTGTTCAGCCTTAATTTTAGCAACGAAAGCTTCCATTTTTTCAAGAGCCTTCTTAATGTGTTCAACTGAGTAAGCGTAAGATATTCTTGCAAAACCTTCGCCGCAAGCGCCAAATGCTGTTCCGGGAACGATTGCAACGCCTTCCTCGCGGAGAAGTCTCTGGCAGAATTCATCACTTGTAAGACCAAATTTGCCAATGTTGGGGAATACGTAGAATGCGCCTTCAGCTTCAAAACAGTCGATTCCAATTTTACGGAGTCCTTCAATTATAGTAACGCGGCGTTTGTTGTATTCTTCAGCCATTACCTTAACGTCTTCATCACCGTTCTTTACAGCTTCGATTGCAGCGTACTGGCTCGTTGTGGGAGCACACATGATAGCGTACTGATGAAGCTTGAGGATCTGAGCTGTGATAGGTGCGGGAGCTGCGATATAACCCATTCTCCAACCGGTCATAGCGTAAGCCTTTGAAAAACCGCTTGCAATTATTGTTCTTTCCCACATTCCGGGAAGACTTGCAAAAGAACAGTGGTCTCTGCCGTATGTAAGTTCGCCGTATATTTCGTCAGAGAGAACGAGAATGTTTGTATCACGGATAATGTCAGCGATAGGTTCGAGGTCTTCCTTTGTCATAATAGCGCCGGTGGGGTTGTTGGGGTAGGGAAGAATGAGCATCTTTGTTTTAGGAGTAATAGCCGCTTTGAGCGCTTCGGGAGTTAATTTGAACTTATCTTTTTCTGTTGTGTTGATGATAACGGGAGTACCGCCTGCAAGCTCAACCAACGGAGGATAGCATACAAATGCGGGGAGAGGAATAATAACCTCGTCGCCGGGATTTATACAAGCACGGATAGCGTTGTCTATAGCTTCTGAACCGCCTACGGTAACGATAACTTCTTTAAGCGGCTCGTACTTTGTAGAAAAACGTCTGTCAAGATAGTTAGCGATTTCTGTACGAAGCTCAGTCATACCGCTGTTTGACGTGTATTTTGTGTCGCCTTTTTGAAGACTTTCGATTGCAACGTCGCGTATGTGCTTGGGTGTAACGAAATCAGGTTCGCCTACGGTAAGGGATACAACGTCCTTCATTTCCGCTGCGATGTCAAAGAATTTTCGGATACCTGAGGGTTGAATGTTCTGTACTTTTTTTGAAAGTATATTTTGGTAATCCATAATATAATGCTCCTTTCAAGCAACTAATTTCCAATTCACAGATATTATAACATTTTTTTGTTGTGTTTGTCTATACTTATTCGCCATTATTCAAAAAAATATTTTATTCTTTTTTCAGAGTTTTTTGTGTAATAGTAATAAATGTTTCAAAATTGTAAATATATAGTATTTGTTCTTTATTTTTTGTAAAAAATGTGGTAACATAATAAAGATATTATTGATTTTCTAAAGGAGTTAGAAATATGAGAAAACTCAGTTTTGTTTTGGCAGTTTTGCTTATGTGTACCGTGATTTTCACAGGCTGCGCAAGCAAAGAAGAAAAGATTTATGATTACGACCTCAAAGAGTATATTACCGTCGGCACTTTCCCGAAGGTAAAGCTTGATGAAGAGGCGTTACAGAAGGCTATTGACGATGCAGTTAAGAGTATTGCAGAAAAGAACAAAGTAACGACTGATGTAACAGACAGAGCCGTTGCAAAGGGTGATACTGTTAACATTGACTATGTCGGAAAAATAGACGGCAAGGAATTTACCGGCGGGTCTGCAAAGGGTACAAATCTTACAATCGGTTCTAACAAATTTATCGCAGGCTTTGAAGACGGGCTTATAGGTTGGAATATAGGTGATGAAAAGGATCTTAACCTTGTGTTCCCCGAAGATTATTCAAACAAGGATATTGCAGGTAAGGACGTTGTATTTACTGTAAAGATCAACAGCATCAAAACAGAAACAATTCCTGAACTTACCGATAAGATGATCGAAGATTTAAAAACAGATGACTATAAGACTGTTGCCGAATTTCTTAAAGTTCACAGAAAAGAAAACGTTGAGGATCTTCTTTGGAAAGGGTTCCTTGATTCTTGTAAGGTAACAAAGTATCCCGAAAAGGAAACAAAAGAATTATATAACAAGACAATTGAAACTTATAAGGCTATGGCTATAAACTACTACGGAACGACACTTCAGAATCTTGTTACGGGCTACGGCTACAAGACTCTTGATGATTTCTTTGCTGAAACACTTGCAAATTCAAGAGATACAGTTAAAGAAGAAATGGCTGTATATTACATTGTAAGAGAACACAAGATTGAAATTTCCGACGAAGACTATAAGACTCTCGGTCTTGAAATGGCAAAGGAAAACAATTACAAGACTCTGGAAGAATATGAGAATTACGTAGGCGTTGAGGCAATCAAATATAATATATATAAGGACAAGATCGTAGAAATGGCTGTAAAGGCTAACGCTATTGATTTTGATTCTCCTGTTGAGACTTCTGCAGCAGACAAGAAGCAGGACGTTACAACTGCTGCATAATTAATAATAAAAAACGTTATTGCACGGTATAATTATAATACCGTGCAATTTTTTATATTTTTTATAAAATCTATTGACAAATCATTCTAATTAGGATATAATACTAACAAGAAATGAGAAGGGAGTGTGAGTATGAAAAAAGAAAGAAATACTTATCAGAAGACTCTGATAAAAGATATAGTTTTGAATATGTGTACTCACCCTTCAGCCGATGAAGTTTATGAAAAGGTGAAAGAACAGTGTCCCACAATCAGTAGATCTACTGTGTACAGAATATTGAATGATCTTGCTGATAAGGGTGAGGTTTACAGAGTAAAGGTTATTAACGGTCCTGACAGATACGACAAGACACTGTGTCGCCATTACCACGTAAAATGTACTAAATGTGGCAGCGTAGCTGACTCGGAGTACACCAGGATAGATAATATAGAGTTAGCTCATGATAAGTGCTCCGGATATAAGATTACCGGATATGAAATATGCTTTGAGGGTATATGTCCCGAATGTGCAACAGATAATAATTAAAAATAAATTATATAATTTAAAGGAGAAAACTACTATGGAATTGAAAGGTTCAAGAACAGAAGCTAATCTTATGGCTGCATTTGCAGGCGAGTCGCAGGCAAGAAACAAGTACACATATTTTGCATCCAAAGCAAAGAAAGAGGGCTATGTTCAGATAGCTGCTATCTTTGAAGAAACAGCAAAGAACGAAATGGAACACGCAAAAATCTGGTATAAGCTTCTTCATAACGGCGTAGGTACAACTGCAGAAAACCTTCTCGACGCTGCTATGGGCGAAAACTACGAGTGGACAGATATGTACGCTACATTTGCAAAAGAAGCTAAAGAAGAAGGCTTTGACAAGATCGCATACCTCTTTGAAGCTGTAGGCAGAATTGAAAAGGAACACGAAAACCGTTACCGCACACTTCTCGAAAGAGTAAACGGTGAAGTTGTATTCTCTAGAGATGGAGAAACAATCTGGCAGTGCTCTAACTGCGGACATATTCACATTGGTAAGAAGGCTCCCGAAATGTGCCCCGTATGTGAACATCCTAAGGCTTACTTCCAGGTGAAAGCAGAAAACTATTAATTTTATCAAAATATAAAGGTCCGCAGTTATGCGGCCTTTTTATTTATGTTAACAATCCGTATTGTAATTGGACTTTAAATATGATACAATGATAAAAAATATAAATCGGAGATAATTATATGAAAATTACCGTGCTTGATGCTGATACGTTGGGAAAAGATCTGTCACTTGAGCCTTTGAAGGCCGTTGGTGACGTTACAATTTATAATTACAGTGATCCGGATGAAGTAATAAAAAGAATTACTGACTGTGAAGTAGTTATAATAAATAAAATTAAACTTAATGAAACTAATTTGAAATATGCGAAGAATTTAAAACTTATCTGCATAGCGGCGACAGGATATGACAACGTTGACGTTGAATACTGCCGCGAACATAATATTGCTGTGTGTAACGTTGTCGGATATTCTACAAACAGTGTTGCTTTGCTTACAGTTTCTATGGCGTTGTCTCTTGTGACACACTTGCGTCAATACAACAAATTTGTGGTTTCCGGAGAGTACACAAAAAGCGGTATTCCAAATCGTCTTGAACCTGCATTTCATGAGCTTGACGGCATGATGTGGGGAATTGTCGGGCTTGGAAATATAGGTAAAAAGGTTGCAAAGATTGCTTCTGCCATGGGGTGTAACGTTATTGCAAACAAGCGGAGTGATGATCCCGATTATAACATAGTATCTATTGACGAGCTTATAGAAAGATCCGATATAATATCCGTTCATACACCTTTGACTGATTTGACAAGAGGGCTTATATCGGCAGAGAGAATAGGCAAAATGAAGAAGAATGCTATTCTTATAAACGTCGCAAGAGGTGCTGTTTGTGATGAAAAAGCACTTGCCGATGCAATAAAGGCTGATAAAATAGGCGGTTTGGGAATTGACGTATATTCAAATGAGCCTTTTTCCGAGGAGCACCCGTTTTATGAAATAAAGTCTCATGACAACGTGCTTCTTACTCCTCATAACGCGTGGGGAGCTTATGAAGCGAGAGAACGCTGTTTATATGACATTATTGAAAATATAAAATCATTCTGTGGGGGCGGCAAAAGAAGCAGGGTAGATATATTATAAAATTGTTGACATTATAAAAAAATAGTGATATAATACAATAAATTGAGATGTATAAAGCTGTGAAGGAAAGAGTAGTTTTACTATGTTTTTACAGAGAGGAAAGCATTGGTGTAAGCTTTCTAAAATGGGTAGAATGAAGACCATTCCCGAGCTGCAACGCTGAAAAAACCAGTAAGTGTTGACGTAATTCTGCGTTAAAGAAAATGGTTTGACTGTTTATGAGTGAAAAATCAAGGTGGAACCGTGCAATTTAAGGAAATTTGCACCCTTGACGGCAAGTGTTTTTGCTTGCTGTTAAGGGTGTTTTTATTTAGAAAAAATATATTAATAATAAAGGTGAAAGAAAATGAAAGTAATTTACAACGACGGCAGAGTTGACGTATGTCCTGTTGAACAGGAGTTAGAGGTACTCCGTCACTCAGCAGCTCATATTATGGCTCAGGCTGTAAAGAGACTTTATCCTGAAGCTATATTTGCATACGGACCTGCAAATGAAAAAGGTTTTTATTATGATATTGACCTTGGCGAAACAAAGCTGGGTGATGAAGACCTTCAGAAAATCGAGCAGGAAATGAAGAAGATTACAAAAGAAAATCTTCCTATCAAACCCTTTTCACTTCCCAGAGAAGAAGCAATTGCTCTTATGGAAAGCAGAGGAGAGAAATACAAAGTTGAGCATATAGGCGACCTTCCCGATGATGCGACTATTACGTTCTATCAGCAGGGTGACTATATAGATATGTGTGTTGGTCCTCATATTTGCTATACTAAGGCTCTTAAAGCGTTTAAGGTTATGGGACTTTCAGGCGCATACTGGAAGAATGATAAGAATAACAAGATGCTTACAAGAATCAAGGGTACTGCGTTTGCTACACAGGACGAGCTTGAAGAACATTTAAAGCAGCTTGAAGAAGCAGAAAAGAGAGATCACAACAAACTCGGCAGAGAACTCGGTTACTTTACAACTGTTGAATCAATTGGTCAGGGTCTTCCCGTTCTTTTGCCTAAGGGTGCAAGAGTTATTCAGCTTTTGCAGCGTTGGGTAGAAGACGTTGAACAGCAGCACAATTATTTGCTTACCAAGACACCTTTGATGGCAAAGAGAGATTTGTATCGTATTTCGGGACACTGGGATCACTATCTTGACGGTATGTTTGTTCTCGGCGATCCTTATGACGAAGAAAAAGAATGCCTTGCTCTCCGTCCTATGACTTGTCCTTTCCAGTATCAAGTATATTTGAATCAGGCAAGAAGCTACCGTGATCTTCCTATGCGACTCGGCGAAACTTCGACGCTCTTCAGAAATGAAGATTCGGGTGAAATGCACGGTCTTATAAGAGTTCGTCAGTTTACAATTTCCGAAGGACACCTTGTTCTTCGTCCCGATCAGCTTGAAGAGGAATTTAAAGATTGTCTTAGTCTTGCAAAATATTGTCTTGATACAGTAGGACTTCTTGAAGACTGTACGTTCAGATTTTCACAGTGGGATCCCAATAATACTAAGAAATACGAAGGTACTGCTGAACAGTGGGAAGAAGCTCAGGCAACAATGGAAAAGATACTTAACAACCTTGGTGTTGAGTATGAAATAGGTATTGATGAAGCGGCGTTCTACGGACCTAAGCTTGATATTCAGTACAAGAACGTATTTGGAAAAGAAGATACAATCGTTACTATTCAGATAGATATGCTTCTTGCAGAAAAGTTTGGTATGTATTATACTGACAGCGACAGCCAGAAGAAGCTTCCCTATATTATTCACAGAACAAGCCTTGGTTGCTATGAGCGTACACTTGCATTCTTGATTGAAAAGTTTGCAGGCGCGCTTCCTACTTGGATGGCGCCCGAGCAGGTAAGAATTCTTACTATTACAGACAGAGCGCTTGACCACGCAAAGAACGTTAACGACAGACTTGCAAAGCTTAACTATCGTGTAACGCTTGACGACAGCCAGAATACCTTGAAATATAAGATCAGAAATGCTCAGATGGAAAAAGTTCCTTATATGATTATTCTTGGTGACAAAGATGTTGAAAATAATACGGTATCTGTTCGTCACAGATCTGGTGAGGATTTGGGCTCAATTTCACTTGATGAATTTGAAGCTATCCTTTCTGACGTTGTTACTAACAAACTTAAAAAGTAAGCAAATAAAAAGCTCTCGGATTTTTCCGAGAGCTTTTTTGTATATGTTTTATGCCAATGTTGCCGACATAAAGGCTTTAATATAATTTGAAAAACTATAATAAATTATTATATCAACGTTGCCGCCATTACAGCTTTTATAGTGTGCATACGGTTTTCGGCTTCGTCGAAAACAATAGATTTTTCGCTTTCAAATACTTCGTCGGTTACTTCCATACAGTCAATTCCGAATTTGTCAAAGATATCTTTTCCTACAGTTGTCTTGAGGTCGTGGAATGCGGGAAGACAGTGCATAAAGCGGCATTGTTCTCCTGCAATATTCATAAGTTCAGTCGTTACTCTGTAAGGAGTTAAGTCTTTGATTCTTTCTTCCCAAACGGAAGATGCTTCACCCATAGAAACCCAAACGTCTGTATAAATAACGTGAGCGTTCTTAACAGCTTCTTCGGGATTTTCAATAAATTCAAGAACAGCGCCCGTTTCGTTTGCAATTTTCTTGCATTCATTAACAAGTGAAGATTCGGGGAAGTATTTTTTAGGTGCGCAAGCAACGAAGTGCATACCCATTTTTGCGCAACCAACCATAAGCGAGTTGCCCATATTATATCTTGCATCGCCCATATATACGAGCTTTTTGCCCTTCAAATCACCGAAGTGTTCTTTTATCGTAAGGAAATCAGCAAGGATCTGTGTGGGGTGGAATTCGTTTGTAAGACCATTCCAAACGGGAACACCTGCATATTTTGCAAGCTCTTCAACGAGTTCCTGACCAAATCCGCGATATTCAATACCGTCAAACATTCTTCCGAGAACGCGAGCTGTGTCAGCGATGCTTTCTTTCTTGCCTATCTGAGAACCGGTAGGATCAAGATAAACGGGATGCATACCGAGATCGGATGCCGCAACCTCAAAAGCACAACGTGTACGTGTGCTTGTTTTTTCGAAAATAAGAGCAATATTTTTGCCCTCGCAAAGACGGTGGGGAATATTATTTTTCTTCTTTGCCTTAAGCTCTGCCGCATAGTCGATGAGATAGTTTATTTCATCGGGAGTAAAGTCGAGAAGCTTAAGAAAATGCTTGTTTGTTAATGACATAATTTTCTCCTGATATATTCAAAACGATTGACGTGGTTTGTTATTCTGCGATTGCTTTCTTTATTACAGCAACAGCCTTTTCAAGCGCTTCCATAGGAATATTGAGCGCGGGCAAAAGTCTAACCTTGTCCTTTGCTGTCAAGCAGAGAACACCGTTATCCATACATACTTTAAGCACTTCAGCGGCAGTTTTCTTTGAGGGCTTAATACCGATCATAAGACCGAGTCCGCAAACCTCTTCAACACCGTCTGCGTTTTCAAACTGAGAGAAAACGTACTTGCTTTTTTCTTTTACTTCATTTAGGAGCTTTTCGTCAATTCTGTTTATTATGCTTACAGCTCCTGCACAGCATACGGGATTTCCGCCAAACGTTGAGCCGTGATCTCCAAAACCGAGAACAGCTTCAACCTTTTCGCCGAGCATCGTAGCACCCAAAGGAAGTCCGCCGCCAATACCCTTAGCCGTTGATACAACGTCAGGGGATATTCCGTAGTTCATATACGCATAAAGTTCACCCGTTCTTCCGTTGCCCGTCTGAACCTCGTCAATAATAAGAACGATATCGTTTTCTTTTGCAAATTTTGCAACACCCTTAACAAAATCTGCATCAAGGGGAAGAACGCCGCCCTCGCCCTGAATTATTTCCATCATAATTCCTGCAGTTTTGTTTTTGTTTGCAGTATCAATAAGCGCTTCAAGGTCATTAGCCGGTGTATGTACAAATCCGGGAGTAAGGGGCTGAAAAAGCTCGTGGTAGTGTTCTTGTCCTGTAGCTGAGAGGGTTGTCAAAGTTCTTCCGTGGAAGCTGTTTACCAACGTAATAATTGTTGAGTATTCAGCGCCCTTTTTTTCAGCGGCATATTTTCTTGCAACCTTGATTGCACATTCGTTTGACTCGGCGCCGGAGTTGCTAAAGAACACCTTTTTCATGCCGGTCTTTTCGCAAAGCATTTTTGCCAAAGCCGCGCACGGCTGTGTATAATAGAGGTTCGACATATGCTGAACCTTTGAAAGCTGTTCTGTAATTGCATTCTGCCATACGTCATCAGCAATACCAAAGCTTGTTACGCCGATGCCGCTTCCCATATCAATGTATTCTTTTCCGTCATTGTCGTATACGTATGAGCCTTTTCCCGATACAATTTCAACGGGAAAACGGTTATAAGTATTGGCAACGTATTCTTTATCTATAATTTTTGTATCAGTCATTTGTATCACCTACAACCATCGTTCCTGCACCCTCGTTTGTGAGAATTTCAACCAAAATAGAGTGGGGAACTCGTCCGTCCATAATAATTACTTTCTTTACGCCCTCATAAATTGCCTCAATACAGCAATCAACCTTGGGAATCATACCGCCGGAAATAACACCTTCCTTGTAAAGCTCTTTTGCTTCGTTGACGGTGATTTCGGAAATAAGGGAGTTGGGGTCGTTTACGTCACGGAGAAGACCTGCGATGTCTGTCATCATAATAAGTCTTTCTGCCTGAAGCGCGCCCGCAATATAAGCAGCCGCTGTATCTCCGTTTATGTTATAGGAATTACCCTCGTTGTCGCAGCCGATGGTTGAAACAACGGGAATATATCCTTTTTCAAGCAGGTCGTGAATGGGTTCAATATTTACTTTTGTTATTTCACCAACGTAGCCGAGAGCTTCATTCTTCATCTTAGCTTCGATAAGGTGGCCGTCCATACCGGAGATACCGATAGCCTTACCGCCCTTAGTACCGAGAAGATTTACGAGATTCTTGTTTACCTTTCCTGCAAGAACCATCTGAGCTATGTCCATAGTTTCTTTGTCTGTAACGCGGAGCCCGTTTACAAATTCAGCTTTTTTACCAACCTTGCTCATCATTTCGCTGATTTCGGGACCGCCGCCGTGAACGAGAACGATTTTAATGCCGATGAGAGAAAGAAGCGCAATATCTTCCATAACCTGTTTTTTGAGCTGTTCGTTGATCATAGCGTTTCCGCCGTATTTTACAACGACAATTTTTCCGTTATAGCGTTTGATATAGGGCAAAGCTTGTGTTAAAACTTCTGCGCGCTCTAAGTTTGAAATATTGTGATCCATTATTTATCCACCTGTATTTTATTTGTTTTGTGAATTATTAAAATATACAAAGAATTAAGTACGGTAATCGCCGTTGATTTTTACGTAATCGTACGTCAAATCACAGCCCCAAGCGGTTGCTTCTGCATTACCGTCGCCTGCAGTAATAAGAATTTCAATTTCTTTTTCAAGCAAGATTTCTTTTGCTTTTTCTTCGGAGAAATCAATTCCCGCACCGTTTTTACATACGTCAAGAGTTCCTTTAGATGAACGGAAAGAAACGTCAATTTTGTTTATGTCAACGTCAGCACCGCTGTAACCGATAGCACAGAGAACGCGTCCCCAGTTTGCGTCAGCGCCGAACATAGCCGCTTTGAGAAGGCTTGAACAAATAACGCTCTTTGCAATAATCTTTGCATTTTCTTCGTCTTTCGCATTTTTAACACTGCATTCAAGAAGCTTGGTAGCGCCTTCACCGTCTCCCGCAATCATACGGCAGAGGTGAATATTTACTGTATTGAGTGCTTCCATAAAGGAGTTGAAATCTTCTCCTTCAGCTGTAATTTCTGTGTTGCCTGCCTTGCCGTTTGCAAGAACTGTAACCATATCGTTTGTGGAAGTATCCCCGTCAACACTGATCATATTGAAAGTGTTTTTAATGTCAGCTGAAAGCGCCTTTTGAAGCATTTCTGCAGAAATAGCGGCGTCGGTCGTAATAAATACGAGCATTGTTGCCATATTGGGATGTATCATACCGCTACCCTTGGCAATGCCGCCAATGCGGCAAATTTTACCGCCAATTTCAAATTCAACGGCAATTTCCTTCATAGTTGTATCAGTTGTCATAATACCTTCAGCCGCATCCTGACCGCCGTTTTCAGAAAGGCTGCTTACAAGAGAGGGAACACCCGAAATAATGGGTTCAAGACTAAGCGGTTGACCGATTACGCCCGTTGAAGCAACGACAACGTCTTTTGCATTTATTTTAAGCTCATTTGCAAGAATATCGCACATTTTTTCTGCAACTTCAACACCGTTTGCGTTGCATGTGTTTGCATTTCCGCTGTTACAGATAACAGCCTGAGCTTTTCCGTCTGCAATATGGCTTTTTGTTACAAGAAGGGGAGCACCTTTAACGAGGTTAGTCGTATAAACTGCCGCCGCTGTTGCTACTGTATCACTGTATATCAATGCAAGGTCTTTTTTTGTGCGGTTTTTACGTATTCCACAGTGAACACCGCTCGCTTTAAAACCCTGCGCGGCACATATGCCGCCTGTAATTATCTTCATAGTTATTTTTCCTCCGTAAGTTTAAGTCCTGTAGTCTCGTCTATACCCATAATAATGTTCATATTCTGGATAGCGGAGCCCGAAGCTCCTTTTCCGAGATTGTCAAATCTTGCGACAAGCAAAATCCTTTCGTCGTTACCTTTGACCGTTATCTGCATATCGTCATAGTCCGAAAAACTCGAAGCTGACATAAATCCGCCTTCTTTTTCTTCGCTTTCGTCAAAACGAATAAGACCTTTTTTGTATACATTTCTGTAAACGTTTTTAATGTCTTCGACTGTTCCGTTTATATCCTTTGCGAACAGGGGAACTGTAACCTCCATGCCGCTGTAATAGTCTGCAACGATAGGGCAGAACACTGGAGCATTATCAAGTCCGCATATTGCAACCATTTCTTTTAAGTGCTTGTGTTGCTGTGTTAATGCGTACTGTCTGGGCGCATCAAGTAAAGAGCAACGATCAGCCGACTCATATTCGGCAATCATTTTTTTTCCGCCGCCGGAGTATCCGGTTAGAGAAAATGCCGTAAGGTTTACGTTGCTGTTTATCAGTCCCGCCTTAACGAGAGGCTGAACGAGAGCAACAAATCCGCTTGCGTGGCAACCGGGATTTGCAACGCGTTTTGATGTTGCAATTCTTTCTCTGAAGTCAGAAAGCTCGGGGAATCCGTAAGTCCAACCTGCCGATGTTCTGTGCGCGGTTGAAGTATCAATTATTGCTGTATTGGTATTTGTGACAAGCGGGATAGTATCTATTGCCGCTTGATCGGGAAGGCAGAGAAAAGCAATATCGCATGAATTTAACGCTTCTTTTCTGCATTCAGTATCTTTTCTTTTTTCGTCATCTAGAATGATAAGCTCGATATCTTTTCTTGCTGAAAGTCTATCGTATATACGAAGGCCTGTTGTGCCGGCGCTTCCGTCTATAAATATTTTTGTCATTTTGCCAAAATCTCTTTCACGTATTTGATTTGCGCTTCAACGGAGGCAACGGACGTTCCGCCAACGCTTATTCTTTTTTCAACGCATGTCTTCAAGTCAATTTCATTGTATAAATCTTCTTCAAAAACATCGCTGTATTTTTTGTATTCGGAGAGGGGAAGTGTTTCAAGAACCTGACCGTTCTTTATGCAGTCGGCAACAATTCCGCCTGATATCTTGTATGCCTGTCTGAAAGGCATACCTTTTTTTACAAGATAGTCTGCAAGGTCGGTCGCATTAATAAATCCTTTTTGCGCCGCTTTAAGCATGTTTTCGGGAATAGCTTTCATAGTTTCGATCATTCCCTTTGTAATATCAAGGCACATAATAACGGTTTCGACCGAGTCGAATACACATTCCTTATCTTCCTGCATATCCTTGTTATATGCCAAAGGCAGACCCTTAAGGGCTGTAAGAAGTGTAATAAGATCTCCGTAAACTCTACCTGTTTTTCCTCTTACCAATTCTGCCATATCGGGATTCTTCTTCTGAGGCATAATAGACGAGCCTGTTGTGTATGAATCGGAAAGCTCAATAAACTTGAATTCCCAGCTTGACCAGAGAATAAGTTCTTCGGAGAATCTTGAAAGGTGCATCATAATAAGAGCGATGTTACTCATAAGCTCGACACTGAAGTCTCTGTCGGAAACGCCGTCAAGACTGTTGAGGGTTATTCCGTCAAATCCAAGCAGTTCGGCTTCATAAAAACGGTCAGTGTTATAGGTAGTTCCCGCCAAAGCACAACAACCGATGGGAGAAACGTTCATTCTCTTTCTGCAATCGCGGAGTCTGTCGATGTCGCGCAAAAGCATCATCGCATAAGCCATAAGATGATGGCCGAAGGTGATAGGCTGTGCTCTTTGGAGATGTGTGTATCCGGGCATAATTGCGGATTTGTATTCTTCTGCCTTTTCTGTGTAGGCATTTACAAGCGCCGTTGCTTTCTCGATCATTTCATCGGTACGCGAGCGCAAATACATACGCAAATCAAGTGCAACCTGATCGTTTCTGCTTCTTGCTGTATGAAGTTTTTTGCCTACGTCTCCAATTCTTTCTGTAAGAACCTGTTCGACAAACATATGTATGTCTTCGCAGTCGGGATCAAAATCGAGAATGCCGTTGTCTATATCCGAAAGAATACCTTCGAGGCCTGCTATAAGTGCATCAGCGTCGCTGTTTTCTATAATTCCGCATTTAGAAAGCATCTTTGCATGAGCAATGCTTCCGGTAATATCCTCGCGGTACATTTTGCTGTCAAATCTTATAGATGAGTTGAAGTCGTCGGCGAGTTTTTCGGTAATTCCGCCTGTTCTTCCTGCCCACATCTTTGCCATAGAGAAAATTCACTCCTATCAATTAAAAAAGGGTATAAGGGACTTTCGTTTTTTCGACAGTCCCTTATCGTAATTCAGTTTAAATTATTTGTTGTTTTTCTTGTCAACGAGAGCCTGAACAGTGATGGGAAGACCGTAGAGATTGATAAAGCCTTCTGCATCCTTCTGGTTGTAGTCGCTTTCGCCGAACGTAGCGATCTCTTCGCTGTAAAGTGTGTAAGGGCTCCATACGCCAGCGTTGATCATATTCCCCTTGTAAAGCTTAAGGCGTACTTTACCTGTAACGTTTTCCTGTGTCTTATCAACAAATGCGCTCAAAGCTTCACGGAGAGGTGTAAACCACTGACCGTTGTAAACGAGTTCTGCAAAAGTGATGGACAATCTCTGCTTTTCGTGGAGTGTCATCTTGTCAAGGCAGATGCTTTCGAGTACACTGTGAGCCTTGTAAAGAATTGTACCTCCGGGAGTTTCATATACGCCGCGGCACTTCATACCAACGAGACGGTTTTCTACGATGTCGATAATGCCGATGCCGTTTGCTCCGCCGATTTCGTTAAGCTTGAGAATAATGTTCTTTGCAGACATCTTTTCTCCGTTGAGTGCAACGGGAGCGCCCTTTTCAAAATCAATTGTAACGTATGTAGGAACGTCAGGAGCCTTGATGGGGGAAACGCCCATTTCAAGAAATCCTTCTTTTTCGTACATAGGTTCGTTACCTGTATCTTCGAGGTCCATACCTTCATGTGAAAGGTGCCAGAGGTTTTTATCCTTGGAGTAGTTTGTTTCTCTGTTTATCTTAAGGGGAATGTTGTGAGCTTCAGCGTATTCGATTTCTTCTTCACGAGATTTGATATCCCATTCTCTCCAGGGAGCGATGATAGGCATATCGGGAGCGAAGCGTTTGATTGTAAGTTCAAAACGAACCTGGTCATTACCCTTACCTGTACATCCGTGGCAGATAGCGTCTGCGCCTTCCTTGATTGCAATGTCAACGAGTGCCTTTGCAATGCAGGGACGAGCGTGGCTTGTACCGAGAAGGTATTCTTCGTATACAGCGCCTGCCTTCATTGTGGGAATAATATATTCGTCAACGTATTCGTCTGTAAGGTCGAGAACGTAGAGCTTGGAAGCGCCTGTCTTGATTGCCTTTTCTTCAAGACCTTCAAGTTCGTCAGCCTGTCCAACGTTACCGGAAACTGCAATAACCTCGCAGTTGTTGTAGTTTTCCTTCAACCACGGGATAATAATTGATGTATCAAGACCGCCTGAATATGCAAGTACGACTTTTTTGATGTTTTCCTTATTCATAATATCTTATCTCCTTGTGCATAAATATGCATTAAATTCTTTGAATATGCATACATTATACGCTCGATATTCATATTTGTCAAGCGTTTGTTACAAATATTTCCGAAATTCATAATTTGTTTACATTCACAAAAACACACCCACAAAAAAACAGTATAAATACATATATTTTTATGTAATATACACAAAAACACACTCCGCCAAAACTACTTTAGCGGAGTGTAAAATCACTATAAATGCATAAAATCTGGAATATGCATAAAATTATGCATTAAGTCCGTATTTTTCAAAGTACAAGGTCTGCAATCTCTTAACAAGCTCGGGGTTCTTTCCGCCAGCCTTCTTGCCGTCTATCTCGTCTGCAGCAAGGAGAACGGTGGTCGTACTCGCAATCATAATCTCGTCAGCTCCAAAAAGCTCGTCGAGAGTAAACTGCCTTTCCTCGCAGGGAATATTGTTTTCTCTGCATATTTCAAGAACGTGCTTACGTGTAATGCTGGGAAGTATAAGGTTAGAAAGAGGGTGGGTAATTACCTTTCCGTCTTTTATAATGATCGTGCTTGTATGAGAGCCTTCCGTTACGATGTCACCTCTATGTAAAATAGCTTCATCACAGCCCGCCTGTTTTGCTGCTTCACTTGCAAGAACGTTCGGAATAAGGTTGATAGTCTTAATGTTGCAGAGGTAAAATCTGTTATCTTCCTGTGTCAAAAGCTTAACCTT
Organism: Oscillospiraceae bacterium; assembly: GCA_015065455.1. Lineage (GTDB taxonomy): Bacteria > Bacillota > Clostridia > Oscillospirales > CAG-272 > RGIG1995. Next base: position 21,077 of record SVQI01000005.1, read on the forward strand.
TTTTGACTGATCTCCAATTTTCTTGGGGGTTATATAAGCAAAAAGGGAAGGCTTTTTACATTCAGGGAAAATGTGGTTACGAAGAGCTGTACCTCTTGACATCTGCCAATAAAGAATAAAATCTTTTTCGTCCTTATCAGCATGCTCGATTATAGTATTAAAAATCTCTTCCATTTCCTCGTAGGTCTTGTCGATTTCAATTTTTAAAAGCTTACAGCTGTTAAAAAATCTGTCGAGGTGGTCTTTAAGCGCAACAGGCTTTCTGTTGTGGATAAAAGCAACATCGTAAACTCCGTCGCCAAAGTATACTGCGCGGTCAAGTGCGGGGATTTTCAGTTCTTCAAGAGCGGCGATCTCGCCGTTATAGTAACCAACGTTTTTCATAAAAATCTTCTCCTTTATATCTGAATGAAGTATATTTCACAAAAATTAAATTTATATATTCTATTAAATATTATTCAGGAAAAATATTTTCTGTCAAGTGAACGGAGCTGAATGGCTTCGGCAATATGTTTTACAAGTATTCTGTCGCTGTCATCAAGGTCGGCAATAGTGAGAGCTACACGCAAAATTCTGTCATATCCTCTTGCTGACATACCCATTTTTTCAAAAGCGGCGCGAAGAAGGTTGTGCGCATCTGAATCAAGAACACAGTATTTTCTAATCAACGTACTGGTCATATCGGCATTAGAAAAAATAGGTTTTCCTGAATAAGTAGTATCATTCTTAAATCTTTCCACAGCTCTTGCGCGGGCTTTGTCAACCCTTTCTCTTATAACAGCCGAGCTTTCCGACGGTCTTGAGTCAGACAGTTCGTTATAAGAAAGGGAAGAAACTTCGAGCTGAATATCTATTCTGTCTATAAGCGGTCCGCTTATTTTTGATATGTATTTCTTTATATCCTCGGGTTTGCACGTACATTTGTGTGTCGGGTGTCCGTAATAACCGCATTTACATGGGTTCATAGCGCAAACGAGCATAAAGCTTGAGGGAAACGTAAAGTGCCCCGCCGCTCTCGTGATCGTAATACTGCCGTCTTCCAGCGGCTGACGTAAAACCTCTGTAGCGCTTTTATTAAATTCGGGGAGCTCGTCAAGGAATAGTATTCCGTTATGAGCAAGTGATAGCTCTCCGGGCATAGGAATCTTTCCTCCGCCTGCCAAAGCAACCGACGACATAGTGTGATGAGGGGAGCGGAACGGTCTTTCAACAACAAGAGAGCCGTTTGGAAGTGTTCCCGAAATAGAATGAATCTTTGTTGTTTCTAATGCTTCTTCAAAGGTTATTTTCGGCAAGATAGAGGGTATTCTCTTTGCGAGCATACTTTTTCCCGTTCCGGGAGGACCTATAAGAAGTATATTATGATTTCCCGCCGCCGCTATCTCAAGGGCGCGCTTTGCCTTTTCCTGACCCTTTACGTCGGAAAAATCCATTATAGTATTATCGCGCTGTTTTTCGAAAATGGATTTGTCAAATTCTACGGGGGGAATAAACTTTTTGCCGTTAAGATGCTCAACGAGTTCGCGTATGTTGTGTACGGGGTATGCTTTTATACCGGAGACGACAGAGGCCTCTTTTGCATTGTCAAAGGGAACGAAAATCTCTTTCCTTCCTTTCTCTCTCGCAGAAAGAACCATTGACAAAACACCTCTGATAGCTCTGAAGCTTCCTGACATAGATAGTTCACCGATAAAGCATTTATCCTCAAAGTCAGTCGATTTTTTTATCATTCCGCCGCTGTGTAAAACGGAGGTAAGAAGTGCCATATCGTAAGTAGAGCCTTCCTTTTTCATATCAGCCGGAGCGAGATTTATTACGATGGCTGAATCGGGAAACATAAAGCCGCTGTTTTCAAGTGCCGCCTGAATTCTTTTTTCCGCTTCTTTTACGGCAGCGTCGGGGAGTCCCACAATTTCAAAGCAGGGAAGTTTATCCTGCATATTACATTCAACTATAACTTCAAAACCGTCTATTCCCATTATTCCCGATGAATAAACTGTAGATAGCATTTATACTCACTCCAAAAAAATCAAATTATGTCAAAAGTAAAGAAAAGCATCTTTATTTAAATATTATATCACAGCGTAATACTTTTTGCAACAAATTTAACGTGATATTATTACTGTTTTATACTGTAAAAATTTAAAAACCCTCTCAGGTAAGAACCTGAAAGGGTTTTAGTTGTTCAAAGTGAAATCTTAACGTAATTATTTGAACTTACGTTTACGAGCTGCTTCGGATTTCTTCTTGCGTTTTACGCTGGGCTTCTCATAATGCTCTCTCTTACGGAGTTCAGCAAGAACACCGGATTTAGCACACTGTCTTTTGAATCTACGAAGAGCACTGTCAAGTGATTCATTTTCTTTGACTTTAATTTCTGCCATTTTGTTTTCCCTCCCTCCATACTATGGAAAAGAGAATGTCACCATTCCTACAGAACATTATACTCTTTTGCCTTTAATATGTCAATAGTTTATTTATCATTTTTTTCATAAAATGTATAAATATCTTTATTTTACAACCAAATTAACAAGTTTTTTAGGTACAAAAATTTCTTTAATAATGGTCTTACCTTCAATAAAAGGCTTGATTTTTTCGTCATTTTTAACTGTCTCAAGCGCATCATCTTTTGAAAGATCAGCCGCAATCATAATTGTTCCACGGAGCTTACCATTGATCTGAACGGCAATTTCAACTGTGCTGTCAACAGTTTTGGCTTCATCGTATGTGGGCCATTCAGCAAGGGAGCAGAAGCCGTTTCCGCCGAGCGTTTCCCAAATTTCTTCACAGAGGTGGGGAGCAAACGGGCAGAGAAGTTTAATGAACGTCATCAACTCGTCTTTAGTAAGGCTGCCTTTATCATAAATATCGTTTGTCAACGTCATCATTGATGCAATTGCAGTATTGAACTTCAATTCCTCAATGTCACTGGTAACTTTCTTAATAGTCTTATGGAAAGCGCTTTCAAGCTCTTTTGTGACACCGTTTCCGTTTATGAGGTCTGTCATACCTGCAACTCTGTCAAGGAAACGCTTACAACCCTTAACGCTGTTTTCGGACCAGGGAGCCGCACTTGCATAGTCGCCCATAAAGAGAATGTATACACGGAGAACGTCAGCGCCATATTCGTCAACAACGTTGTTGGGGTCAACGACGTTACCCTTGGATTTGCTCATCTTATCGCCGTCAGGACCGAGAATAAGTCCCTGAGCCGTTCTCTTTGCATAGGGCTCTTCCTGTGAAACAGCGCCGATGTCATAAAGGAATCTGTGCCAGAATCTCGAATAGATCATATGTCTGGTAACGTGCTCCATACCGCCGTTATACCAGTCTACAGGTAACCAGTAGTCAAGTTTCTCTTTATCAGCAAAAACATTATCGTTATGGGGATCAATGTAACGTAAGAAGTACCATGATGAACCTGCCCACTGAGGCATAGTATCTGTTTCTCTCTTTGCTGCGGCACCGCATTTGGGGCAAGTGCAGTTAACAAAGGATTCGATCTTTGCAAGAGGGCTTTCGCCGCCTTCTCCGGGTTCAAAATTGGATATTTCGGGCAATCTTAAGGGAAGTTCTTCATAAGGAACTGCAACCATACCGCAAACGGGGCAGTGAACTATCGGAATAGGTTCACCCCAATATCTCTGACGGTTAAATGCCCAGTCCTTCATCTTATACTGAACACCCTTTTCGCCGATGCCTTTTTCTTCGAGATATTCAAGCACCTTGGCTATTGAGTCCTTCTTATTGGTCATACCGTTGAGAAGACCTGAGTTAACCATTTCGCCGTCGCCGGTGTATGCGCCTTCTTCGATATTTCCACCCTTAATTACTTCAATGATATCTATACCGAACTTCTTGGCAAAGTCGTAGTCTCTTTCGTCGTGCGCGGGAACTGCCATAATAGCGCCCGTACCGTAACCCATCATAACGTAGTCGGAAATATAAATCGGAATTTCTTTATTGTTAATGGGGTTAATAGCTGAAAGACCGTCAATTTTTACACCTGTTTTTTCCTTAACGAGCTGAGTACGTTCAAATTCAGTTTTCTTTGCGCACTCATCTTTGTATGCGTCAAGGTCAGAAATATTCTTTATCTGGTCTCTGTATTTTTCAATGATGGGATGCTCGGGGGCAATAACCATAAACGTTACGCCAAAGAGTGTATCAGGACGCGTAGTATAAATGCGAAGCGTTTCGTCTTTATCTTTAAGAGCAAAGTTTACGAATGCGCCGGTGGACTTGCCTATCCAGTTTACCTGCTGCATCTTTATGTTGGGGAGATAATCAACGTTGTCAAGTCCCTGAAGGAGCTTGTCTGCGTATTCTGTAATACGAAGATACCAAACGTCTTTTGACTTCTGAATAATATCAGTATGGCAGATATCGCATTTGCCGCCCTGTGAATCCTCGTTTGAAAGAACTACCTTACAGTGAGGGCAGTAGTTAACAAGCGCGGTGTCTCTGAAAACAAGTCCGTTTTCAAACATCTTGAGGAATATCCACTGAGTCCATTTATAGTAATCTTCCTGAGTTGTATCAACTGTTCTTGTCCAGTCGAAAGAAAAGCCTACTCTTTTGAGCTGATCAGTAAATCTTACGATATTATCATCGGTTACTTTACGGGGATGAATACCCGTTTTGATTGCGTAGTTTTCAGTAGGAAGGCCGAAAGCGTCAAATCCGATAGGGAAAAGAACGTTATATCCTTCCATTCTTCTTTTTCTTGAAATAACTTCAAGACCTGAATACGCCTTGATGTGTCCAACGTGCATTCCTGCGCCGCTGGGATAGGGGAATTCGACAAGACCGTAGAATTTCTTTTTCGTTTTGTCAGAATCATCGGCTAAAAAGATCTTTTCGTCTTCCCATCTTTTTTGCCATTTTTTCTCGTTTTCTGAAAAATTATATTTCATAATCGGTGTCACTAACCTTTCATTGTTATTCTTATTTTTATATTAAAAGACCTGATATATCTATGTCTTCAGCGTCGCTCCAGAGTTTTTCAAGCTTATAAAATTCTCTTGCTTCTCTGCTGAAAATGTGCACGATTACAGCGCCGTAATCAAGTACTGTCCAGGTTGCTTCGTTATATCCTTCTATATGATGGGGAGTAATGCCCATTTCTTCAAGCTTTTTCTCAACTTCTCCCGCAAGAGCGCGGATCTGAGTATTTGAATTACCGCCGCATATTACAAAATAGTCGGCAAGTATCGTTTTATCGTCAATTCTCAAAAGCTTTAAATTATTCGCCTTTTTTTCATCGAGTGTCTTTACAATAATATCGGAAAGCTCGCGAGGGGTAAGTTCTGTCATTTTATTTTCTGTATTCATATTAAGCCTTTCGTAGTTTTATTTTTAATAGCTTGGAATATCAATAGTTCCTTTGTTTATATCGTCAGCGCTTGAAATGTTTCCGCCTATCAGGTTTTCCGGATCGCATTCGTAATACTTATTAAGATACTCTGCCTGTCCGTTGTTGCTGTAGAATATTTCATTTTGGTCGAAAATTGAATCTGTAATTTCAAAATTGTATATGTTAAAATATTCGTTTATAAGCTGTAAACCACCCTTGCGGTTCATAACGTAATACCAAGACATTCCTTCGGGAGGAGTGGGTGAATAACCCGTCAAGGTCATAAATTTTATGTTATTCATATCAACGGTAAGGAGATTCTTTGCAAAATACACCATTTCTTCAAGCTCAATGTCAGTTTTAACGTGTTTGAAGATTTGTCCTGCAATTTTTACTATTGTTGTAACGCTGAAATCGTTTTTCACTTCTTTTAAAAGTGCAGACATAAATATTTTCTGAGCGTCAAGTCTTCCGATATCTGCCTGGAGGTAACCTGATCTAAAACGTACAAAGCCTTCTGCTTTTTTGCCGTCAAGAATCTGTTTTCCTTTTTTCAGTGTTATATTTTTTCCCTGATCTTCATCAAGGTAAGATATATTCTGTGGAAGGTCAACTTCAACACCGCCGAGAAGATCGACTATATTTCTGAAACCTTCAAGGTTTACCATTGCGTGATAGTTAATGTTGATACACAAATTTTGTTCAAGTGTTTGTTCAAGCTTTGAAAGACCGTATTCTCTGGGGTCGTCATCTCTTTTATAAACACCCTCGTTGTAATACATTCCGTAGAGAGCGTTTATCTTGTGTGAGGTGCCGTCAATTTCTACGTAAGTATCCCTTGGAATCTGCATTACGGCAATCTTTTTTTCTTCTACGTTGTACGATATAAGCATTATAACGTCGGTGTTTGCAGCTACCTTGTCCGCACCAAGTAAAAGGAAATTATACATTTTTGATTTGTCGGGGTCGTCTGTATTGTCAGGTTCTTTTGTTTGGTCGGGGCCTGAAGTGTTGGGGGGAGTAATATTTCCCGTATCAAAGGGAAGTGTACCTTCTGAGCCGTTTGAAGGTGCTTCAGCGTTATGCCACAGATTAACCGCCCATATTCCAACTCCTACCGCGGTTACAATCAATACGCCTATAATAACAGCCAGTGTTATTAAAACAATTTTTTTAGTATTCTTTTTCTTTGAAGTTGTAGTTGTTTTAGTTACAGATTCCTTTTTCATTTTAGTTCTCCTGCATGAGATATCGCATAACAGAAAACATAAGGCTGTTTTCCGTTATAATGTGTTTATTTGTTTGTTAAAAAATAGTTATATGACTTTATTGTAAGAGGGTGAATATATTTTCCCCTTTGTAAAAGATCGGATATTGTGTATTTTAAAGATAAAAATATAGTATCGTCGAGTCTTTTATGTATGTCGTCTGTCGGTTCGTAAAAGAATTTACGTAAAGCTATACATTCTTCGTGTTTTCTTGTCGGTTCAATATAATCAGCTAAATAAAGCAGCTTTTCATATATCGACATATTATCTCTGCCCGTCGTATGATAACTGACGGCAACAAGAACCTCTTCTTTTGCACACTCGGAAAAATCTTTTTTTATAATGAAGGGAGCAGAAAAAGAGTGTAAAATTTTCGGTGAAGATAGAGTGGCTTCATCGAGTGCAAGACCGTTATTTTCACACAAAAGAATTTGTTCTTCGATGGGCATTTCCTTTGTGATGTCGTGCAAGTATCCCGCTGTTGCAAGTATATCTTCATCGATTCCAAACATGCTTGCTAACTGTTTACATTCTTCAGCCACAGCCAAAGTATGATTATATCTGCGTTCAGACATATAGGGTCGGATTTTTTCTTTTAAATCAACCATTGTGCTCACCGTAAATATCGTATTTATCAATATAAGCTCTTACGTCGTGTGGAATGAGCGTTGACGTGTCCTGATGATTTCTGATTCTTTCGCGCACTTCAGTGGAAGATATATCTATAGGCGCCATTGGAACGTCAACAATTCTGGCATTGTATTTTTCTTTATATCTTTGTTTAACAGAAAGTATTTCATCAGATTCATCAAACGTGTTCGGTCTTACTATATGAGCAATATTTGCAAGCTCAAACACTCTCTCAAAGTTCTTCCATTTTTCAAGTGTCAGGAAATTATCCGTACCGCAAAGAATAGTCAGATCGTCCGATATCCACTTGAAATGCTCCAAAGTCTTGTAAGTGTAGCTTGTTTCCTGCTGACGAACTTCAAAATCTGATATTATTATTTTATCATCATAAAAGGGAAGAGGGCTGAATGCTATCTTCAGCATTTGAAGGCGAAGCATCGGGTCATCACCCCTGCAGATCGCCTTGTGTGGCGGAATAAAGTTTGGCATAATAAACAGTCTGTCAAGCTGACAAGCTGTCAGAAATGCATACGCCGATCTGATGTGACCGAGATGAACGGGATCAAACGTGCCGCCGTATATGCCTATTCTTATGTTACTCATAATTATACAAGCTCTATTTTCTTATGCTTCTTTGATTCGCGGTAGAGAACGAAGCGTGTGCCGACTGTCTGAACAACTTCCGCGTTTACGGCTTCGGCAATTTCCTCAGCCGCCTCTCTTGCTGAATACTCTGAGTTATCAAGAACACGCAGTTTGATAAGCTCGCGTGCCTCAAGCGCATTTGAAATCTGTTCTGTCATATTATCGTTGATGCCGCCCTTGCCGATCTGAAAAATTGTATCTATGTGTACGGCAAGACCGCGAAGGTACGCTCTTTGTTTTGAAGTAAGCATAATATAATTCCTTTATCTTAAATTAAGTTATATTCTTTAATCTTTTCCAAAAAGAGTTCTGCGAAAGCCTTCATAGCTTTTCCTCTGTGGCTTATCGCGTTCTTTTCATCAGCAGTGAGCTCAGCAAACGTTTTGTTGTACGGCGGATAGAAAAAGTGTGGATCATATCCAAAGCCGTTTGTTCCTGAAGCGTTTTCAGTTATAATACCGCATACCTTACCCGTTGCTACTATTTCATCGTTTTGCTCGGGAAAAACACAAACAACGCTCGTCATAAAGTGAGCTGTTCTTTTTTCTTCGGGCACGTCTTTCAATTTTTCAATGAGAAGCTTATTGTTTTCTTTGTCGCCCCCGCCTGAAAATCTTGCCGAATATACTCCGGGAGCTCCGTCTAAAGCATCAACGCAAAGACCTGAGTCGTCGGCAATCGTAATATAACCGAGAGCAGCTCCCGCTTTAGCTTTTATTCTTGCATTTTCTTCGAACGTAGAACCGTTTTCTTCAATGTCGTCTTTTAAGCCGATATCGTCTAGTGAAAGAATAGTAAGCTTTTCTGGAAGATATTCCGACATCATTTTTTCGAGCTCTGCTATTTTCTTTTTGTTTCTCGAAGCTAAAACGATCTTCATAAAAATTTACCTCTATTCAAAAAGTGCGGTAACAAATTCATCTGCGGAGAAGGGTTGAAGATCATCGATCTTTTCTCCTACGCCGATATATTTAACGGGAATATCAAGCTCATTTTTAATTGAGAATACTATTCCGCCCTTTGCCGTTCCGTCAAGCTTTGTAAGCACAAGACCTGTAATATCCGCAGAATTTTTAAATTCTTTAGCCTGCCTTACTGCGTTCTGTCCTGTTGTCGAATCAAGAACGAGCAAGGTTTCTCTTGCGGCGTCGGGAAGTTCGCGGGAAATAACTCTGTCAATTTTTGAAAGCTCATCCATAAGGTTTTTCTTGTTATGGAGTCTGCCGGCAGTGTCAATTATAAGAACGTCTGCCTTTCTGCTTTTGGCAGCTGAAACTGCATCAAAAACAACAGCGGCAGGGTCTGAGCCCTCATTGTTTTTTATAATATCAGCGCCCGCTCTGTCTGCCCATATCTGAAGCTGGTCGATAGCGGCTGCTCTGAAAGTATCGCCTGCGGCAAGTACTACCTTTTTTCCTGAAGAAATAAGGTGATGCGCAATTTTTGCTATTGATGTTGTTTTACCAACTCCGTTAACACCGATAACGAGAATAACCGAGGGTGTAGTAGAAAGGTTAAGCTGTTCTCCATCGCCTATCATACCCTTTAGTATTTCGATCAATGCAGATCTTGTTTCTTCGGCATCGGAAAGACGGTCCTCTTTTATTTTGCAGCGGAGCTTTTCAATTATTTCCTCTGTAGACTCAAAACCAACGTCTGCTGCAATAAGCAATTCTTCAAGCTCCTCGAGCAATTCCTCGTCAACCTTAACAAATGCTTTGAAAAGATTGTCAACCTGACCGAATATTGAGGCTTTGGTTTTTGATAAACCGTTTTTCAATTTTTCAAAAAATGACATATTTTTTACCTTTCAGACCGTAAGTCTAATCAAAAGTGTCTATTCAAGCTTAACTCCAAGCTTATCTTCGATATCACGCACGTTAACGGTAAGAACCTTTGAAATACCTTTTTCGTACATCGTAACGCCGTAAAGTGTATCGGCAGATTCCATAGTACCTCTGCGGTGAGTAATCATAATAAACTGAGTTGCGTCAGAGTATTTTCTTGCATATTCCGCAAATCTGACAACGTTTACTTCGTCAAGCGCTGATTCAATTTCGTCAAAAATGCAGAACGGTGTAGGATTTACTTTAAGTATTGCAAAGAACAGAGCTATCGCAACGAAAGCCTGTTCTCCACCCGAGAGAGAAACGAGATTTTTAATTATCTTTCCGGGGGGAGCAACGTTAATATCAATACCACTTGTCAAAACGTCGTCGGGATTTGTCAGAACAAGCTCTGCAGTACCGCCGCCAAACAGTTCGCGGAATACGTTTTTAAAGTGTATATTTATATCCTTCATTGCCTGCGAGAATCTATCACGCATTTCAACTTCAAGCTTAACTATAATGTCAGTGAGCTGCTTTTCTGCATCCTCAAGGTCGGAAATCTGACTGTGCATAAAGTCATATCTTTCCTTAACCTCTTTGTACTCGTCAACAGCGCTTACGTTGACGTGGCCGAGAGCCCTAAGCTTATTCTTATATTCTGTAAGCTCGCGGAACGTTTCATTTCTGTTTTCCTGAGTAACCGTGGGGAGCGTAAGCTCAAGCGCTGCAGTGTAGGTAAGCTCGTACTCATCCCAGATTCGTTCGCTTGATTTATCAAGGTCGTTTTTCAACTGCTGACAAAGCGATTCAAGCTTGGTGTAAGTACGTAAAATAAGCTCTCTGGAATTTGTCTTTTCCTTGATTTTTAAACGAAGTTCATTTATTTTCTGTTCGTATTCGTCGTTCTTCTCTGCGAAGTCGCCGCGGTCTTTTTCGAGAATCGAAATCAGCTTCAAGGTCTCGTCAAGTTCTTTTTTGATATTTTCCTTGCGACTTTCTGCATTCTGTTCTTTAATGTTTAAGCTTTCAAGCTCGCCAGAACCCAAAGTGATGCGTTCTTCCAAAGAAACAAGTAATTCTTCTGTTGAAATAACAGTTCTTTGTAAGTTTTCTACATCCTTTCTGTCCTCTGTGAGTCTGATGACAGAAGCGCTGTTTCTTTCTCTTAAAGATTCTATTTCTTCGTTCTTTTCAACAATCAGCTTTTTCTGTTTTTCGTGCTCGTCGTTGCCCGAAGCAATAAGTAATTCAAGCTGAGATATTGATTCTTCAATAGATTGCTTTTTCTGATTATAGAAATCGTCCGATTTTTCGAGTCTGTCCATCTCGTTTCTGAGTTCGGACAAATTCTTTTCATCAGCCGTTATCTGTGATTTCAAAACCTCGTACTGTGTATTCTCGGCGTTAAGCAGAGAAGTGAGCAAAGAGGCGTTTCCGAGATGAGAATCTTTTTGCTTGCTTAACTTTTCTTTTTCTTTGTTAAGCATATCCAAAGAAGATTGGAGTTTTTCCGTTTCGCCCTTAATGGATTCGCATTCTTTTCTTAATTTTTCAATTTCAAAAGAACGGGTAAGCATACCGCTGTCCTTCTTTGTTGAACCTCCGGTATACGAGCCGCCTGCATTTATAAGCTGACCGTCAAGCGTTACAAGACGAACCTTATAATTAAGTTTCTTTGCGGCAACGCTTGCATTGTTTATGTTGTCAAAAACGATCGTTCTGCCAAGCAAATACTCGCTGACAATTCTGAATTTATCGTCGCACTCGGTAAGCTCACTTGCAACTCCTACGTATCCATCAAACGAAGAAACGGTATTTAAATCAACGTTAAGTTTCTGTGTCTGTATTGAGGTTATCGGATAGAATGTAGCTCTTCCTGCGTTCTTTTCTTTGAGTAATGCGATTGCTTTTTTTGCACATTCATCGTCTTTAACAACGATGTTCTGCAGGTTTCCGCCAAGCGCTGTTTCTATTGCAACCGTGTATTTTTTGTTTACGCTGATAAGCTTTGATACTGGTCCGTATATTCCCGAAAGATTGTTTTTTAGGCTTTCATTCATAACGAATCTTACACTGTTGGCATAACCCTCAAAATGTTCTTCCATTCTTGTAAGAGCGTCTGCCCTTTGTTTCTTTGATGCCATATCAACGTAAAGGGAATTAAGCTTATCATTAATTTCTTTTATTTCAGAGTCGAGTTTTTCTGTTTCTTTTTCAGCGTCTTTTGCATTGTTTTCTGCTTCGTCGGTTTTCTTGCGGTATCCTTCGATGGTCTTTTCTGCTTTAGCTGAACGTTCTTTTAACAGAGTAACTGTTTCTTCAAGGTCTTTAATCTCGCCCTTCAAGCTTTCGTATCTCTCGTCCTCACTCTTTCTTGAACCCGAAAGGGAAGAGAGTTCTATCTGCTTGGCGATGACCTCGTCCTCTTTTTCTTTTATAATGGTTTCTGTCTGCTCGAGTTCTTTTTCCAGTTCAACGAGCTCAAGAAGTGCATTTTCAAGCAGAGTGTCTGCCAAATGTCTTTCTTTTTCTGATAATAAAAGGTTGTTTTGAAGCTGTTCAAAATTCTTTCTTGCTTCTTCAAGTGCAATTTTTGTTTTTTGAATTTCTTCGTCGCGGAGAGAAAGCTCGTTTTCTGACTGAACCTTAAGCTGTTTTAAATGTTCAATATCGTTATCAAGAACTTTTAAGCTGCCCTCGTAACCGTATCTTCTTTCGTTAGCGTTTTGAAGTTCGGTATTATTCTTTTCAGACTTTATTTTGTTTTCCTGAGCAGAAAGGAAGAGTCTTTCGCTCTGGTTTTCGAGTGATTCGATAGTTTCGTCGGTAATTTCAAGCTCCTTGCCTGAAATAATAAAATCATCTTCCGATTTTTTCAGCTTTTCGCGAAGCTCCTTTGTATCGTAAAGCCAAAGAGAAATATCTGCACTCTTTTTCTTTTCGTATAAATCGAGATATTTTCTTGCTTTTTCGGCTTCCTTTTCGAGAGGGCCGATTCTGCCTTCAAGCTCAAATTTTATATCGTTCAAGCGTACGAGGTTTTCGTTTGTTGAATTTAACTTGCGTTCAGCCTCGTTCTTCTTGTAGCGATATTTTGAAATCCCTGCTGCCTCTTCGAATATATTTCTTCTTTCATCACTCTTTTGAGAAATGATTTCGGCAGCTTTACCCTGGCTGACGATAGAGTAACCCGTTTTTCCGACACCGGTATTCATAAACATTTCGTGAATATCCTTAAGTCTTGCAGGTCGGCGGTTTATCATATATTCGCTTTCGCCCGAGCGATAATATCGTCTTGTAACCTCTACCTCGTCATAGTCTATATCAATTCTGTTTCCGTCGCCCGTATTGTCAATAATGAGTGAAACCTCAGCGTATCCCATAGGACTGCGCGTTGCCGAACCGCCGAAGATTACGTCTTCCATTTTTGTTCCGCGGATATTCTTGCTGGAAAGCTCACCAAGAACCCAACGCATAGCATCTGAAATGTTTGATTTTCCGCTTCCGTTAGGGCCGACAATGACAGTCATGCCGCTATCAAAATTTATGGTAGTCTTGTCAGGAAAAGACTTAAAACCGTGAATTTCAAGTGATTTCAAACGCATGGTGTCAAACGCCCCCTTTCTCAATCTTTTGTGTGCGTTTTCTTTTGCACAAAATCATAATATATCTAATATAATATTATATCCTATAATGTCATATTTTTCAACAACTTTTACTGATTTTAAATTATAATTTTTTATTAATTTTAATTTATTTAAACGTTTCTGACCTACTACTTTTGATACAGCTCCCATAGAGCAGTAAATTATAAGATTTTTGCCCGACAAATCAATTTCTGATTGGTCAAGCTTTTGACATATTTTTTTGTAATAAACGTAATTCAGAGCCAACTCTCCGACAGCGGGATGATAATCTCCCCCGTATACTACGTCGGGGTCATAAAGCTCGTCTCCCGACTGAAGACCTATTCTTATAACCTCTTTGCCTGCCTTATCAAAAACAAGTAAAACTTCACCTGTGCGCATGATAGCATCGTCAAGCTTTAAGGGGGAATATTCGTTATTTTTAGCCATTCGGCAAAGCTCGGTTTCGCTTAAAACGACGGTAGGATATACTCTTGCCCCATCACACAAAGAAGCTATAATTTCAGCTGTATATACTTCTTTTTCGAGTGTTGAGCAGGGAAGACCTATCATCATCTGGCCTATAAGGTTAAAGTTGTACGATTTGATTAGCTTACAGGCAGAAACGGCAGTATCTGCCGTGTGTCCGCGTTTTGAAGCAATCAGCACTTCATCGTCCATTGACTGCAGTCCAAGTTCGATAGTTTTTACCTTGTATTTTTTTAAAATTGACAATATTTCCTCGTCAATATAATCGGGACGTGTAGAAAGACGGATTGATGAAACACTGCCTTTTTCTATGTATTTGTAAGCAGTTTCAAGTAAAAAGAGCATATCAGCACGGTCAATGCCCGTAAAGCTGCCGCCGAAAAAAGCAATCTCAGTTTCTGTGTTTTCTGCGTCAATTGTCGACAAAGCATTATTTATTATGCTGTCAACGTCGTTTTTATTAAAAGAAGACGTGCCCGAAATGCGTTTCTGATTACAGAAAACACAGTCATTCGGGCAACCTAAATGCGGTATAAATACCGGTATATTCACGTGTCTCAAAATATTTCTCCAAGAAATAAAATTAAATATATTTTCGAAAGATACAAATATAATACAAAGAAATTTAAGCTTGATCAAAGAGGGATAATGCCTCTTTAGTTAAAGCAGAGTATTATTTTTTAAAAAATAATACAAAAAAACTTGAGCTTGACCAAAAAGGGATAATGCCTCTTTAGTTAAAGCAGAGTATTATTTTTTAAAAAATAATACAAAAAAACTTGAGCTTGACCAAAAAGGGATAATGC
>SVQI01000005.1:35735-110062 GCA_015065455.1 Oscillospiraceae bacterium
CTCTTTAGTTAAAGCAGAGTATTATTTTTTAAAAAATAATACAAAAAAACTTGAGCTTGACCAAAAAGGGATAATGCTTCTTTGGCTAAAGCAAAGTATTATTTTTAAAAAATAATACAAAAAACTTAAGCTTGACCAAAGAGAGATAATGCTTCTTTGGCGGCATTTTGCTCAGACTCGCGTTTGCTTCTGCCCGAGCCTCTGCCGATAACGTTATTATTCAAATAAGCCTCGGTTTCAAATATTCTTTCGTGCGCAGGACCGGTTTCTTTTACAAGCTTGTATTCCAACACGTCACCTTGTTCTTGCTGAACAAACTGTTGAAGCATAGATTTATAATCCTTGGTGTTGCCTCTGAGAAGCATTTGCTTAATTTCTTCAGTGGCAAAAGGAAGTACGAAAGTTTTAACGGGCTCAATTCCACCGTCAATATACATTGCCGCCAACAATGCTTCAAATGCGTCAGCAAGTAGCGACGGTCTTTCTCTGCCGTTTGTTATTTCTTCGCCGTGTCCAAGGAAAAGATATTTTCCGAGTTCTATTTGTTTTGCAAACTTTGATAAAGCTTTCTCGCAAACAGTTCCTGCTCTTACTTTTGAAAGCTCACCTTCGGGTAGATCCGGGTAATTCGTATAGAGGTATTCACTTACCGTAAGCGACAGAATGGAGTCGCCGAAAAACTCAAGTCTTTCATTACATTCTGATTTGACGTTTTTTGATTTCAGTTCGTTTGAAAAAGACGAATGGGACAAGGCCTTGAATAGTAGTTGTTTATCCTTGAAAGTGTAATTAAGCTTTTCTTCAAGCCCTTGTACATTACTTGTTAATTCGTTTATATCGTATATATTCATTCATTATCGCCTGACTTTGCAGATTCTTTTTTTGTTAGCTGAGAGGTTTGACGGGCTATTTCTATTATTATTCCCGTATTTACGTAATATATAGCCTGTTTAATTGCATTTTTTACAGCCTTTGCATCAGATGATCCGTGAGCCTTGATTACAGGCTTGGAAATTCCAAGAAGGGGAGCGCCGCCGTATTCCGATGCGTCAAACTTTTTCTTGAATGATTTTAAAGTTCCCTTAAGTACCAATGCCGATGCTTTTGTGAGAGCGTTTTTCATAAACAGTTCTTTAAGCTGTTCTATCATAAAAGAACCAAAGCCTTCGGTCATTTTAAGTACGACGTTGCCCGTAAATCCATCAGTTACTATGACGTCGGATTTTGCAAAGGGAATGTCTCTTCCTTCAATATTTCCTATGAAATTAACGTCGGATTCCTGAAGCTTTTTATATGCTTCTCTCTGGAGCTCTGTACCCTTGGTTTCTTCACTTCCGTTGTTAAGAAGTCCGACTGTGGGATTCTTGATTCCGTGAAGTCTTTCCATATAGATCGAACCCATTTTTGCAAACTGTTCGAGATTTTCGGGAGTAACGTTTATGTTTGCGCCTGAGTCAACGAGAAGGGTAGGTCTTGCCAAAGGGAGAATGGTGCCGATAGCGGCTCTGAGACCTCTGATTCTTCTTACGATAAACGTAGCTCCTGCAAGAAGAGCTCCTGTATTACCCGCGCTTACAAACGCATCGCCCTTGCCTTCTGCCAGCATTTTTAAGCCTACGTTCATCGACGAGGTGTTTTTCTCGCGTACAACGCTCATAGCAGAGTCTTCCATAGTTATAAATTCAGGCGCGTCAACAATTTCTATCTTATCCATTGGGTATTCATTGTCAGCAAATGCCGCCAATATAATGGATTCATCTCCGACGAGCGTAATATCACAGCCGAATTCTTTTACAGCTGTAACTGCTCCTTCAACAAATTGTTCAGGTGCCTTATCTCCACCCATAACGTCAAGTATAATTCTCATAGATTATCTCCCAAACTATATGTTATAACAAGTAAAAGTATTTTTATTAATCAGAGTTAGATTTCTGATTTGATTATGTTTATGTATTCTAAAGAGCGGTTTGCCAATGCTTCGTTTCTAAAGCGTTTTCCACCCTTTACCTTTTGTTCAAGGTTTGCCACAAGTCCAAAATTAGCGTTCATAGGCTGAAAATTCACGACGTTTTCATCACTTATATAGTGAGCTAAAGCGCCTATTGCGGTAATGTTGGGGAAGTCTATAAGGCTTTCGCCTTTAGCGTATCTTGCCGCATTTACACCGGCAACAAAGCCGCTTGAAGTCGATTCTACGTAGCCTTCAACTCCCGTCATCTGACCTGCAAAAAATACGTTCGGTTTTTCTCGCATAGAATAGAACTGATTCAGACATTTCGGGGAATTTATAAACGTATTTCTGTGCATAACCCCGTAACGAAGAAAGTTTGCGTTTTCAAGGCCCGGAATCATAGAAAAAACTCTTTTTTGTTCACCGAATGTAAGATGTGTCTGAAATCCGACGAGGTTGTACATGGTCTTTTCCGCATTTTCCTGACGGAGCTGAATAACGGCGTAAGGCTCTTTTCCGGTTTTTGGATCGGGAAGACCTACAGGTTTCAGCGGACCGTAGCGCAGAGTGTCATAACCGCGTCTTGCCATAACCTCAACGGGCATACAGCCTTCAAAAACGTTCGGCTTTTTCTGAGAGTCCTTATCAAATTCTTTGAGTTGAGCTTCTTCTGCATTGATAAGATTTTCGTAGAAAACATCATATTCTTCTTTTGTCATAGGACAGTTGAGGTATGAAGCCTCTCCTTTGCCGTATCGCGATGCGGCGTATATCTTGTTCATATCAAGGCTTGAATATTCAACGATGGGCGCAGATGCGTCAAAAAACGATAAGTGAGATTTTCCGAGATATTCTTCAAGATAATGCGAAAAAATATCCGACGTCAAAGGACCTGTTGCAACGACGGAAATCTCGTCTTCGGGAATTGAGGTTATTTCCTGCTCAATAACGTTTATAAAAGGATTGGATTTGATTTCTTTTGTAATGTATTCGGAGAACTTATGTCTGTCAACAGCGAGAGCCGAGCCTGCTTCTACCTGAGTAGCGTAAGCAGCCTGCATTATCAAAGAGTCCATAAGATTAAGCTCCTCTTTGAGAAGACCCACCGCGTTGGTAAGACAGTTACTGCGCAGAGAGTTCGAGCAAACGAGCTCTGCAAGATTATCACTTGTGTGCGCAGGTGTCATTTTTTGAGGTTTCATTTCGTAGAGGTCGACGTAGACTCCTCTCTTTGCCGCCTGATAAGCGGCTTCGCAGCCTGCCAGCCCTCCGCCGAATACGTTTATCTTTTTTTGTTCCATAATTATTTATATTATTGTTAGTTATATCAGTCTTTTTTTGTTTCTTCGCGGCTATAATTGCATTTTTCGTTTCTGCAGTATACAAGCTTTTTTCTCTTCTTCATGAGGAGAATATCACCGCATTCGGGGCATTTTTCGTTTGTAGGAATATCCCATGATGAGAAGTTACATTCGGGATATTTTTCGCAGCTGTAGAATGTAATGTGCTTTTTACCGCCCTGTTTGGTAACGATTTTTGAGCCGCAAACGGGGCACTTAACGCCCGTATCTTTTGTTATCTGTTTTGTGTTACGGCATTTGGGGTAAGCCGAACACGCATAGAAAGAACCGAATTTTCCTGAACGGATAACCATTTCTGAACCGCATATTTCGCAAGTCATACCTGTTTTTTCTGCTTCCTTGGTTTCCTTCTTTTCATTTTTCTCTTCTTTGGGCTTTCCGTTTTTATCAAGAGGCTTTGTGTTACGGCATTCGGGGTAGTTGGGACATGCGGCAAACTTGCCGTATCTTCCGTTTTTAACTATCATTTTAACACCGCAATGCTCGCAGATAATGTCGGTTTCTTCGGGAGGAATATCTATTTCGCCGTTTTTAGCCGCTTCCTCTGCCTTTGCAAGACATACTTTGAAGCCTTCGTAGAATTCAGACAAAACGTGAAGCATATTATCGTTTCCGTTTTCGATAGCGTCAAGTCTGTCTTCAAGCTGAGCTGTAAATTTATAGTCAATAATATCGGGGAAGTTTTCCATTATAAGCTTGGTTGTCATTTCACCAAGATATGTGGGTTTAAGCGATTTTCCCTCTCTCGTAACGTAATCTCTTGCAATAATGGTGGTAATAATAGGTGTATACGTACTGGGTCTGCCTATTCCTTTTTCTTCGAGCTGTTTAACCAATGATGCTTCAGTGTATCTTGGAGCGGGTTCTGTAAAGTGTTGCTCGGGCAAAACTTCTTTCTGTTTTAAAATTTCGCCTTCGGATACTTCAACAAGCTTAGTTTGTTTTTCGGTATCACCGAGCTCGCTGTAATCACCGGGATCGTAAACTGATAAAAATCCGGGGAACTTAACGTTGTAACCGCTTGAATGAAATACGTATCCGTTTGATACGATTTCTGCATTAACTGTATTAAGCTGAGCTGATGCCATCTGTGATGCCAAAAATCTGTCCCAGATAAGCTTATAAAGCTTGTATTGATCGGAAGAAAGATATTTCTTGATATTATCGGGATCAAACTTCATAGACGAAGGTCTGATGGCTTCGTGAGCATCCTGAGCTGTTGATTTTGATTTATAAAATCTCTTTGAAGAAGGGTAGTATTCTTCGCCGTATTTTGTTTTTATATAGTTTTCAGCCGCTTCCGATGCTTCCTGCGAAATTCGGAGTGAGTCTGTACGCATATAGGTTATAAGACCGTGTACACCGCCGTTTTCGCTTCCGAGGTTAACACCTTCGTAAAGCTCCTGCGCTATCTGCATTATCTTCTGTGAACGGAAGTTCAGTTTTCTTGACGCTTCCTGCTGAAGTGTTGAAGTTGTAAAGGGGGGAGCGGGATTGCGGTTTTTAATCGCTTTTTTCACAGACTCAACAACAAAGTTTCCGCTTGTAACAGCATCAAAGACCTTGTCTGCATCTTCTTTTGAGCCAAGCTCCATCTTGCCGTTCTTATCTCCGTAAAATACAGCCTTGAGACCTTTTGACTGGGAGTTAAGAAGCTGAGCTGTAATCGTCCAGTATTCTGTCGGAACAAAAGCTCTTATTTCTTCTTCTCTTTCAACGATAAGACGTGTAGCAACAGATTGAACACGGCCTGCAGACAAACCGCTTTTAAGGGTCTTCCAAAGAAAAGGACTTGCCTTGTAGCCAACTATTCTGTCAAGTATACGGCGTGTTTGCTGTGAGTTTACAAGGTCCATATTTATGGGCTGGGGATTTTTTATTGCTGCCTTGACTGCGCTTTTTGTAATCTCGTTAAAAGATATTCTTTTTGCCTTTGAAGGATCAATGCCGAGAGCATTGGCAAGATGCCAGGAAATAGCCTCACCTTCGCGGTCAGGGTCAGTTGCGAGGAAAACTTTATTTGCGTTCTTTGCTTCTTTTTTAAGCTCTGTTATGAGAGGGCCTTTGCCTCTTATGTTTATATAACGAGCTTCAAAATTATTATCTATATCCACGCCGAGAGTGCTTTTGGGAAGGTCGCGTACGTGGCCCTTGGATGCGGTAACCTTATATCCGCTGCCGAGGTAACCTTTAATTGTATTTGCTTTTGCGGGAGATTCCACTATAACGAGATTTGACATTTATACACCTCATATATTTTATGGGATTTATTTTTAATATTATCTTGACGGAGCGTTATGAAAGAATAAAGCATCCGCCGGGTAATGCATTTACTATACCTTGAATTTCTAAAATTGTCAATGAAGACATTATGTCCGAAACGGAAATATTCGTGTCTTTTGCAATTTCCTCAAGAGTTTTTGGTGTGTTTTTTGATAAACATAAAGCGACCTTTCTCTGCTCATCGGGGAGATTATCAAAAGAGGGAAGTATTTCTTCTTCGGTTTTTAAAGTTATATTTTCGAATTCTTCTTTTTTGAAAAAACTTTGTTGAAGAATCGTTTTTTTCGGTTTTGATTTTAGCAAAACGGCATTCTCGGGATTATATTTAGAATTGTTTGCTTTGTTTTTTATTGGATTAAGCCTGATTTTTTCGGGATACAGAAACTCATATTCGCGCAGAATGTCGTTTGCATCTTTTACTGCAATAGCTCCCGATTGGATAAGACTGTTAGGTCCTAAGCTGTTGTATTCGCCAAGTCTTCCGGGAATTGCAAAAAGATCTCTGTTTTGTTCTTTTGTTTTTTGTGCGGTAATCATAGCTCCGCTTTTTATCTGCGCTTCAATAACCAAAGTTCCGAGCGATAAACCGCTGATAATACGGTTTCTTTGAGGAAACGAATAACGCGTTGCTTTTGTTCCGGGTGCGTATTCGGAAATTAAAGTTCCGCTAACGCTGAGACTATCGTAAAGCTCTGAATTTTCTTTAGGATATACTATATCAACACCGCAGCCCAAAACTGCAACTGTTTTGCCACCGGCATCAAGCGCCGCCTTGTGACAAACCGAGTCTATTCCAAAAGCCATTCCGCTGACAACAAAGGCTCCGTTTAGCGCTAAATCAAACGATATTTCATAAGCGCATCTGCAACCGTAGGGTGAGGGAGTACGAGTGCCTACCGTGCCTATACACACCTCTTTATCAAAATCGGGAAGGCGTCCTTTGTAGTATAACAGAACGGGTGGATTTTTAATCGTGCGAAGTCTTGAAGGGAACAGTTCATCTCCGTAAGGAAGTATGCCGATATTCTCCTTCTGACAGATTTTAAGTATTTCTACAGCTCTGTCGGTTTTTTTGTCCGAAAGGGCTGTTATTTGCTTATTGTTAAGTGAAAAAACTTTTGTAAGTTCTTCCTCTGTGGCTGAATATATCTTTTCCACAGAACCGAAGGTGTGATATAAAATACTGAATGTCGGGGTATCGGGAGCGCATTTTTCGCTCAGCCATACCCAATAAAGCAAATTTTCCATTTGTAATTTTTTTACCTGTATGTTTCCCAAAGTATAACTGATGCCGCCGAGGAAACGTTAAGCGATTCGGCACCTGCTTCCATTGGAATTATTGTGGTTCCCGAACAGCTTTGTATGACTTTTGAGTCAAGTCCGTGGCCCTCGTTGCCCATAACGAAGCAACAGTTTTTGATTTTTTCCGTTTTCTGAATCGGAACGGCGTTTTTTGTAAGGGCTGTAGCGTAAACGGGAAAACCTTTTTTTCTTATATCTTCGATAGTTTTACAAAGATCGTCTGTTCTGTAAGTCGATATTCTGAACATAGCTCCCATAGAAGCTCTGATCGTTTTCTGATTGTAAATATCTGCGCTGTCACTTGAAATTATAAGCGTCATTTTTCCGAAAGCTGCCGACGTTCTTGCGATAGTGCCCATATTTCCGGGATCCTGAATGGATGACAGAATCAGACAAGCTTTGCTAAAGTCAATGCTGTCAGCATTATCATAGCGTTTATGTAGATTGTCAAGATACTTTGCGCGGCATATTATTCCTTCGGGGGCTGAATTTTCCGACAGCTTTTGGCAAACCGAGTCGGATACGAGTACGCTGTTTTTTAAGGCTGCAATATCGGGATGCTTTTCAGAGCATTTTTCGGTGAGAAAAATACGCTCTATTTCCACTCCCGAGCTTATTGCTTCTCTTGTGAGTTTTATGCCTTCAAAAAGAAAGGATTTGTTTTCTTCACGGTGTTTTTTGTCTTTGAGTTTTGCAGTTTCCACCACAAGCGGATTGTTTCTGCTCGTTATAATATCCAAAAATATATCCTCCCTTTTTTTCAAAAGTAATAAAATTCAGTGTGGTTTTTACAAAAGTATACAAAAAGCTACCTTGCCTTTTGTAGCACAAAAACCCGGGAAATATCCGGGTTTTTGTTAGTGTTATAACTTATTTAAGTGCAGCTTTAGCTTTTTCTACGATTGCTGCAAAAGCGTCCTTATCGGAAACAGCAATTTCAGCAAGCATCTTTCTGTTAAGATTGATTCCTGCGAGCTTAAGACCGTGCATAAGCTGTGAGTAGTTGATTCCGTTTACCTTTGCCTGAGCAGAGATTCTTGTGATCCAAAGTGCACGGAAATCTCTCTTCTTCTGCTTTCTTCCTACGTATGCGTAGTTACCGCTCTTCATTACGGCCTGTTTAGCCATCTTGAAGTGTTTGCTCTTTGCGCCCCAGTAGCCTTTAGCGAGCTTGAGCATTTTATTTCTTCTCTTACGAGTCATCATAGCGCCTTTAACTCTTGCCATTGTATTATCCTCCTGCTTTCAATCAATTTATCAATTATTTAATAAGTGTTCTTACTGTCGGTGCCATAGATTCGCTAAGGTAACCAGCTTTTCTCAAGCTTCTCTTACGCTTTGCGTTCTTAAGACCGAGGTTATGACGGTGATGCGAGTGATTGATTTTTACTTTGCCGCTCTTTGTGAGAGTGAATCTCTTAGCAGAGGCGCTGTGTGTTTTCATTTTTCCCATAATAATGGACTCCTTTCTGGTTTATGCGTCATTGTACCGTTTTTTGTTTGGTACCGCAAACTTCTAAAATATTTTTGTGTATTTTATTACTTTGAATTTTTAACGGGAACTATCATCATTGACATAAATCTGCCTTCAAGCGTAGGCTTTTTGTCAACCGTGCCAAGCTCCTTACAAGCTTCTTCAAACTGTGCGAGTAACTGCTGTCCGATTTCAAGGTGTGTCATCTGGCGTCCTTTGAACTTAACGATAACCTTTACCTTATCTCCGCTCTTCAAAAATCTGTGAGCGTGGTTAACCTTTGTGTTGAAATCGTTTACGTCAATTCTGCACGAAAGCTGAATTTCTTTTGTTTCGATAGTCTGCTGTTTCTTTTTTGCTTCCTTTTCGCGTTTGTCGCGTTCAAAGCGGAATTTTCCGTAGTCCATAATCTTGCATACGGGCGGGTCGGACTGTGCAGACATAAGTACAAGGTCAAGCCCTTTATCGTATGCTGTTTCCAATGCATCTATAAAGCTCAACATACCGAGCTGTTCGCCGTCGTTGGAAATAACTCTGAACATCTTGCTGTCGGAGCACTTAAGCTCGGACTTGATGTCCTCATTGATTATGTTGTCTTTGCTGTTCGTGTTTTTTATTATAAAACACCTCCGAAAAATAAAAAATTGCACGAAACCGATAACAACTCCGTACAAAATATATGTATGGCAAAAATAGCCGTACAACATTTATTAACCCGTACAAGTCTGTGCCGTGCAGGTGAGAACGGAGCGTTCTGCTTCTTTTTACCGTGTAATTATATCACGTAGTCTCCCCTTTGTCAAGGGGAAAAGTAAAAAAATTCATATTAATACCGTTTGGGTATTTCTATTGCAATTTTACTGGCGGTGTGTTATAATAAATTAATTTCAAGGGGTTAATTATATTTATATAATTAATTAAATGGAAGATAAATCTGAAGACTAATTTTGTCGGAGTGTATTTATGTATTTAACAGTGGAATTTGCCTCGATAATAAAAATAATCGTATCATTAATTTTCTTATTGTTTTTCGGAATGAGATAAAATATTATACCGAAAAAAATACGTGAAAACGGAGGTGAGTATATTGGCAGACAAAAAGAATAACGTCGGGAAAAATCAGAAAAAAACTGCGCCTAAAAAAATGACAAACAAAAATGGCGTACAGAATGGACAGAATAGACAGAATGTTTCAAATAGCCGTCCTTCTTCGGCGAACAAGCAGGGTAGACCAGTCAACGTCGGCGCAAGAATGAATATAAGAGAACAGACTCCGGCAAAGCGAAGAACTGCCAAGGAAACAAAGAGGATTAATCCTGACTCGCCCGAAATTAAGAGAACCGCCAAAAGAGCGCAGGGGTACAGAATAAAAAAGAAAAAGAAGAGAATAAGCCCCGTGGTTCTTGCAAACGTAATTCTTTTTTCACTTGTGTTTATTATTTTTTCATCAATTACGGCAGTGATTTTTTATGCTAATCTTGTTAAGACCGATGCACCTCCTTTTGAAAGATTATCGGTGAAGGTTGGTCCGTCAAATAAAATTGATAATACTGCTTCTGTCAGAGTAAATCCGGAACAATACTTCAGAGACGGAGTTATGTATATAAATATGACTACTGTCTTTGAGGAATTTGATTTTACCATAACGGGAGATACAAAAGAAATCAGATTTATTACCGATATTAAAAGCGGCGAAAACGTTCGTTTTGTCAAAGGGACTCCGTTTGCGGAAATAAACGGAAATACGGTAAGACTTAAGTATAACGTAATCGAAGAGGACGGGCAGATATACGTTCCCGCTCAATTTTTTGAAGAATACGTCGATGGGATTGAACTGTTGCTTGATGAGGAAAAATCTACGCTGAGTGTTATCAGGCAAACAACAAAAGATGTTTCCGGTGTATATCAGGAAAAAGAGATAACTTTTAAGCTGAAAAACAGTAAAATGACATCATCGTTACTCGAAGATTCACTTACCGAAGAAGAAAAGGCAAAGACTTATTTCGTCGGTATATCTGACGGAGACAATGATTTGGAAAATTGATTTATTCAGGTGAAGATATATGCAAAACAATAATTACAACAGAAACTCAAACAGATATAATACACAAAGAAGTCCGCAATCTTATCAAGGACAGCCGAGACGCCGCCCAACTCAGTACAAGAAGAAAAAATATAATAAGTTTGCAAGACTTATGGTTGTTATTATTTGTATGTTGGCAATAGTTGCTCTGTGCGTTGCTCTTATTGTTGGAATCGTTTCATTAGTTAGAAAATCTGACGGAGACGGCGGATTTAAGCCTACGGTTCAAACTACAGATGACGAGACGAAGGGCAGAGAAGAAGATACGTCGACCGAAGAAAAGATTACTACGGATGCTCCGGCCGATACTAAAGAACCCGAGCCCGACGTTATTCCCGAATTCAAAGCCGACCTTTCGGTTTATGAAATGTATATGAACCCGCAGGGTGAACAAAGAGACGCGTATCTTACTCTTATAAATAAAGATAATCCCCTTTCGGCTGACTACGTTCCGCCCGACCTTGTGGCTGTAAAGAGTACGAGAAAAGACGGACGTAACACGCAAAAGCTTCGCGAATATGCGGCAAAAGCTTTAGAAGCACTTATGCTCGAGGCTGAGGCTTGCGGTATGATAAGAACTAATACTCCGAGCGGATATCCATTGTCGGTAATGAGCGCATACAGAGATTACGAATATCAGCGCCATCTTTTTTACGACGTTTATCTTGTCCAGGAAATGAACAGAGGGCTCAGTCGTGAGGATGCGGAGAAAAAAGTTGCCACTTATTCAAGCAGACCCGGAACGAGTGAGCATCAGGCGGGACTTTGTGTGGATATGCATACTCTGCCGTCAGCAAATCAATCATTTAAAAACCAGCCCGAAGCTACGTGGCTTGCCGAAAATTGCTATAAATTCGGATTTATTCTCAGATACCCCGAAGATAAAATGGAAGAAACAGCAGGTATTATGTATGAGCCTTGGCATTTCAGATACGTCGGCAGATACCACGCGACCAAGATGCACGAGCTTGATATGTGCCTTGAAGAATACGTTGAGTATTTAAATAATAACTGATTCTATATGACACAAGAGGATTTTACTATGGACGCAATTAAATGTTTGCTGGAAAGAAGAAGTATAAGAAGCTTTAAAAAGCAAAAGATAGCCAAAGAGGATCTTGAAACTATTGTAAAAACTGCATATCACGCACCAAGTGCTATGAATAGACAAACCTGGCAGTTTACGGTCGTGCAGAATGAAGAAATTATAGAAGAACTTGCAGAATGCCTGAGAGTTGAGCTCAACAGAGATAAGGGATATAATTTTTATAAGCCAGATGCTTTGATTCTTTGTTCTAACGACAGAGATAATCCTCATGGAGTTGAAGATTGCGCGGTTGCTATGGAAAATATAATGCTTTCTTCATATGCTCTCGGAATAGGTTCTGTATGGATAAACCAGTTTAAAGGCGTGTGTGATTCTCCCAAGGTGAGAGAAAAGCTTGACAAAATAGGTGTTCCCAAAAATCATTTGGTATGGGGCACTGCCGCTCTCGGATATGCTTCCGATGATGCAAAGAGGAATTTTGAAAAGAATTCAAACGTTGTTAAATGGGTATTTTAAAATAAACAAAAAACATCACGGTAAATGTTCGCCGTGATGTTTTTGTTTTATATTATATTTTTCTTTAAATATTCAACCGCATCCCCGATGTTTTGGATAGGGTCGAGTCCTGCTTCGCGTTCAACCGTAAGAAATCCCTTGTAACCGATTTCTTCAAGCGTTTTCAGATATAAAGGAAAATTAACTGCTCCCTCTCCGAGCGGTCTTTCTTCGAAGAATTTCATTTTCTTAACTTCGTCAGGGATAGGATGTACAACTCTGTATATGAATTCGGGATTTCCGCGTGTTAACATAACGCCGTCTTTTGCATGAGTATGAACGATGTGTTTTGCAAGATTTCTTGCCGCTTCTGATGCATCTTCACCAACTACCATACAGAGATTTGCGGGGTCAAAGTTTATTCCAACGCCTCCTTTACCCAATGATTCAATAAAACGGCAAAGTGTCTGTGATTTTTCGGGACCTGTTTCAATGGCAAAGTATGAGTCGTTTTGACGAGCGTATTCGGAAAGCTCGGCGCACGCTTCCTGCATTATTTTATATCTTTCGTGGTTAGGGTCTTCCGGTACTACTCCTATATGTGTAGTTACAATATTTGTTCCAAGGTCATTTGCAAGATCAAGTATTTTCTTTAGCTTGGCTATAAGAACGGGATTCCTTTCTCTGTCGCCAAATCCCATACCCATATCTCCGCAAAGCGCGGAGAATATAAGACCTGCATCGGCAACCTCTTTTTTCAGAGCCTTTCTTGCTGAAAGGTCCATATTTTCGGGGGCGTTAATACCCTTGGTCGCAAACATTTGAATACCGTCAACCTTAAGTCTTGCCGCAAGATCGATTGCAGTATGTCTGTCGGTTTTAAAGCCGTCTATAATTACTCCTATTGGGAATTTATACATAATCAAAAAATCCTTTCAATTAAAAGAAATAGGCTGTTACATAAGTAACAGCCCAAATTTTTTTAATGCTTAAAGTGTCTCTTACCCGTGAATACCATAGCGATACCGTACTTGTTACAAGCATCAATGGATTCCTGGTCGCGTATACTTCCGCCGGGCTGGATAATTGCAGAAATACCTGCCTTGTGAGCGGCTTCAACACAGTCAGCGAAGGGGAAGAATGCATCACTTGCCATAACGCTGCCCTTTACCTTTTCGCCGCCGTACTTGATAGCAAGCTCAAGAGCAGTAATTCTGTTTGTCTGGCCGGGGCCGATACCAACGGTAGCGCCGTCTTTTGCAAGAGCGATGCCGTTTGACTTTGTATGTTTAACAACCTTCATTGCAAACTTCATATCGCGAAGCTGTTCTTCTGTGGGAGCCTTTTCAGTAACAACCTTTACGTCTTCATCGTCGTACATTTCGGTGTTAAGCTCCTGAACAAGAAGTCCGCCTGCAACCTTCTTCATATCAAACATTTCTTTTCTGTTGGGAGTTGCAATTTCGGGCAAACGGAGAACACGGAGGTTCTTCTTTGCGCAGAGTATCTGGAGAGCTTCTGCATCGTAATCGGGAGCGATAATGATTTCAAGGAAGAGCTTTGCAAGTTCCTGAGCAGTCTTTGAGTCAACCTTGCGGTTAAATGCAACGATGCCGCCGAAGATGGAAACGGGATCAGCTTCATAAGCTCTTGTATATGCTTCAAGTACTGTTTCTCCAATGCCTACGCCGCAGGGATTTGCATGCTTCAATGCAACACAGCAGATGTCGTCGCCAAATTCTTTTATAGTATCAAGCGCGCCGTTTGCGTCGTTTATATTATTATATGATAATTCTTTTCCGTTAAGCTGTTCTGCTGCAGCCAAAGTTCCTTCAAATCCCTTACCAACCTCGCGGTAGAACGCTGCTGCTTGGTGGGGGTTTTCACCGTAACGCATTTCACTTACTTTTTCATATGTGAGAGAAAGCTTTTCGGGGAACATAGGCATACCGCTTTCTTTTCTGAGATAGCCGGAAATAAGAGTATCGTAAGCTGCAGTGTGTTCAAATACTTTATAGGAAAGCTTAAGCTTTGTATCCTTGGATACTTCACCGTTTGCTTCAAGTTCACCTGTAACAGTGTCGTAGTCTACGGGGTCAACAATAACTGCAACGTCCTGCCAGTTCTTAGCTGCCGCACGGAGCATTGTAGGACCGCCGATGTCGATGTTTTCAATAGCATCTTCGCGTGTTACGTTGTCTTTGAGTATTGTTTCTTTAAAGGGATAAAGGTTTATTGCAACGATGTCAATGGGTGTAACGCCAAGTTCTTCAATCTGTTTCATATGTTCGGGGTTTTCTCTCATAGCGAGAATGCCTGCATGAATCATCGGGTGGAGTGTCTTTACACGTCCGTCAAGACATTCGGGGAAGTTTGTTACGTCTGAAACGTTTGTTACAGCAACTCCGTTGTCTGTCAATGTTTTTGCCGTACCGCCGGTAGAAAGAATTTCATAACCGAGCTTTTCGAGGCGTTTTGCAAATTCAACGACGCCGGTCTTGTCCGACAGGCTGATTATAGCGCGTTTTTTCATTTTTATTTCACCTTTCTTTTATAGGTCTATTTTTATTTTATTTTTACAATATCATTTTCAACGATAAGTCTTTCGTTGCAAAGTAAGTCAAGGGCAAGGGGGAGAATTTCCCATTCCGCTTCCTGCATAACTCTTTTTTGAAGCTGTTCTGGGGTGTCGCCCTGAAGTATATTGACGGCTTTTTGGAGAATTATAGGACCGCCGTCAGCTATTTCGTTTACAAAGTGAACGGTAGCTCCGGTAACCTTTACTCCTTTTTCGAGAGCAGCCTTGTGAACTCTGAGTCCATAGAATCCTTCACCGCAAAAGCTTGGAATAAGAGCTGGATGAACGTTCAGAATCTTGTTTCTGTATTTTTCAATAATATTTCCGCTAAGAATGTGCATAAAACCTGCAAGAACAATAATATCTATCTTGTATTCCTCAAGCTTTTGCATAATAGCGTCGGAAAAAGCTTCTCTGTTATCGCACTTTTCTATAACACAAGTGTCTATGTTATGTTTTTTTGCTCTTTCTAAAGCAAATGCATTGGGGTTGCTTGAAAGAACGAGGGCAATATTTCCGTTTACAATTCTTCTGTTATTAAATGCATCAATTATTGCTTGTAGGTTTGTTCCGCCGCCGGATACGAGAACGGCAATATTTTTTGTAGTCATATCAGTTTTCCCCCGGAACGTGTACAGGATAATTGCCTGTAAAGCAAGCATCACAGAATTCAAGTGATGTATCTTTTGTTATTTCTTTCAAGTCCTCAACTGCAAGATATGCAAGAGAATCTGCGCCAATTTCCTGTCTGATTTCTTCGAGAGTCAAGCGGCAGGCAATAAGCTTATCTCTTGAGTCAATATCTGTGCCGAAATAACAAGGATTAAGGAAGGGCGGGGAAGAAATACGAAGATGCACTTCGGTAGCTCCCGCATGGCGTACAAGCTCAATAAGATGTGCACAGGTTGTTCCTCTTACTATTGAGTCGTCAACAATTACGACTCTCTTGCCTTTGAGAACAGCAGGCATAGGATTGAGTTTAAGTCTTACAAGATTTTCTCTTTCACCTTGCTGAGTCTGAATAAACGTTCTTCCGATGTATCGGTTTTTGTTTAAGCCTACGCTGTAAGGAATACCCGATTCTCTTGCATAACCAAGGGCAGCGTCAAGTCCGCTGTCGGGAACTCCGATTACAATGTCGGCAATATCTTTGTTGTTGTCGCGTCTTGCAAGGCATCTTCCTGCTTCCTGTCTTGCAAAATGAACGCTCTGACCGTCGATTACCGAGTCGGGACGGGCAAAATAAATGTGTTCAAATATGCAGGATGATGTTTTCTGTCCGCATTTTTCAATAAACGATTCAACACCGTCTTTTGTAACTGCAACAACTTCCCCGGGTTGAATATCTCTTATAAATTTACCGCCGATAGCGTCGATGGCACACGATTCTGATGCAAAAATAACAGATTCACCGAGAGAGCCCATACAGAGAGGTCTGAATCCCTTGGGGTCTCTTACTGCAATAAGTTTATTGGGAGTCATAATAACGAGAGAGTATGCTCCGGAAACTCTGTCCATAATATTAAGAACAGCCTGTTCGGTAGAAACTGTTTTAAGTCTTTCTCTTGATATCATATAAGCAAATATTTCAGCGTCCGAGCTTGTATGGAACATAGCGCCCGAATCTTCAAGACTTGCTCTCAGTTTGTTAGCGTCTACAAGCGAGCCGTTATAGGAAACTGCAATCTGTCCTTTTGTGTATTTTGAAACGTAGGGGAGATTGTTTTCTCTGCCCTTGTTTTCGGATGAAGCGTAACGTACATGACCTATGGCTATATTTCCCTTGAGGTAGTTCAAAACCATTTCGTTAAATACTTCATTGAGAAGCCCTTCGTCGTTGTGGCTGTAAATCATACCGTTGTTGTTTACTGCGATACCGCAGCTCTGCTGACCTCTGTGCTGGAGCGCATAGAGCCCAGAATACGTAGCGTGAGTTACGTTAATTTTTTTTGCAGGGTCAAAAATACCGAATACTCCACACTCTTCATGAATATTTCCAAACATATAGTTTTTCCTCTCATAAGTTAAACAAAAAGTTTAAATATTTTTTATTTCTTCCTGGAGCTTTGCGTCTTTTGCCTTAACTCCTTCTGCCATTTTAATTTTTTCTTCTTCAAGTTTCTTTGCAAGTCCTTCATCGGAAAGCGCAATAATCTGTGCAGCAAGTATTGCCGCATTTGCGCAACCGTCAATCGCAACAGCCGCAACGGGTACACCGGGGGGCATCATAATTGTGGAAAGGAGTGCATCCATACCGTCAAGTGCATCGCTTTTTATCGGAATGCCGATAACGGGAAGGGTTGTGTATGCAGCAAGAACGCCGCCGAGATGAGCTGCCTTACCTGCCGCGCTGATAATAACTCCGAAGCCGTTGCTTTTTGCATTTTTAGCAAATGCCGCCGCCTCATCGGGAGTTCTGTGGGCTGAATAAACGTGTGTTTCAAAGGGGATACCAAAGTACTTAAGTTTTTCAAGGCAATTCTTTACCTTGGGGAAATCGCTGTCGCTTCCCATAATAACAGCTGCTTTTAACATTACAAGTCCTCCTAGATTTACAATGATAGAAAAACGCAAAAAGGACATTCGGCTATGAATGTCCTTAGGTTATTGCGTAAAAATTACACTTTTGGCGTGTGGTTTTTGAGAAAAGTCTGCAACACGGCTGTGTGTTACACTGTGATGAATGAACCGTTTTGTGTTTTTTTGCAAATACAGTCATAAATCCTTTCCTCCGTAAATCACAAAATACATCAATATTATACATAATATATTTCTTCTTGTCAATGAAAAAATTACATTTTAGGATGAAAAAGTTACAATTTTTTTAATAGACCTGAAGGGAAGAATAAAAGGAATTTTTTGTAACCACTTTACAAAATTTGAAATATGTGTATAATGATATAAGAAGAATAATGCGATGATCGGGAAAATGCCGTCATACGAGTGTTTGTAACCAGAGAGTGTATCGTGTTTGGTGGAAGATGCATACAAATGCAGACGGAAGTGCGCCCGTGAGCAGGTGTTAATCGCACCCGTTTTGTCAGCGATACTTGACACGCAAGTTATAAACCGAAGTGGAACCGCGGATGTTTCGCCGCCTTTGAGTAATTCAAAGGTGTTTTTTTGTTTTTAGGGAGACTATGTGTTATGAAAAAGTATGTAAAAAAAGATTTGTTTGACGTAATTGGTGACGTCGTAACCAGCGAGCCTTTTAAGATTGCCAGACAATATTGCAAAAATAGCAAGACTGCAAAGTGCATAAAGGGTATAAAAGAGACGGTTGCCGAGGACGTAAGAACGGTAAAAGAAAGAGACCCCGCAGCATCGAGCACGGTTGAAGTGTTGTTGCTTTATTCCGGACTTCACGCTTTGTGGGCGCACAGAATATCACACAAGCTGTATAAGGCGAACCACAAATTTTCTGCTCGTATGATAAGTCAGGGTGCGAAGGTGCTTACGGGTATAGAAATTCACCCAGGAGCTACTATCGGAAAGAATTTGTTTATTGACCACGGTTCCGGCGTTGTTATAGGAGAAACGACCGAGATAGGCGATAACTGCACGTTGTATCAGGGCGTAACGCTCGGAGGTACGGGAAAAGATACCGGCAAAAGACATCCGACTTTGGGCGATAACGTTATGGTTGGTGCGGGTGCAAGAGTTTTAGGTCCTTTTAAGGTAGGAGACGGTTCAAAAATTGCGGCAAACGCTGTTGTTTTGGCAGAGGTTCCCGAAAATTGTACGGCGGTAGGTATTCCTGCCAAGATCGTAAAAAGAAATAACAAACGAGTTGCAGACGACCTTGACCATATTCATATCCCTGACCCTGTTGCTCAGAAGATTGCTGAGCTTGAAAGCAGAATACAGGAACTTGAAAAAAGAGAAAACGAAAAAAGTATATAATTATCTGAAAACAGGAGAGAATATATTATGAAACTTTACAACACTATGACAAGACAAAAAGGGGAGTTTACCCCCCTTGATGGAAATACCGTAAGAATTTATTCCTGCGGACCTACAGTATACGGATATGCTCATATAGGAAATATGAGAACTTACGTGTTTATGGATTTTTTGAGAAGAACTCTGCAGTGGAACGGATATAAGCTTCTTCACGCTATGAACATAACTGACGTAGGACATCTTGTAAGTGATGCCGACGACGGTGAAGATAAGATGTCTAAGACCGCCCGTGAGCAGAAGAAAACTCCTTGGGAAATAGCAGAATACTATACAGGAGTATTTCTCCGCGATATCGACAGACTTAATATCCAGCGTCCCGAGATCGTTCCCAAAGCTACTATGCATATTCAGGAAATGATAGATTTCGTACAGGGATTGCTTGATAACGGATACGCTTACGAGACAAGCGACGGTATTTATTATGATATAAAGAAATTCAAGGATTACGGAAAGCTTTCCAGAATGAACTTTGACGAAAACCAGGCGGGTGCGCGTGTTGAAGTAAACAGCGAAAAGCGTCATCCTGCAGATTTCGCTCTTTGGAAAAAGGCTGACCCGACTCATATTATGCAGTGGGAGTCTCCTTGGGGAATGGGTTACCCCGGTTGGCATATTGAATGCTCGGCTATGGGACTTAAATATCTCGGCGAAGAATTTGATATTCATACAGGCGGTGTAGACCATATTCCGATACACCACGAAAATGAGATTGCTCAGACCTGCGGACTTTTGGGTCATCCTGCGGCAAAATGGTGGATACATGGAGAATTTATGCTTGTTGACGGCGGTAAGATGTCAAAGAGTCTTGGAAATACTTACACGCTTGATCAGCTTCAGGAAAAGGGCTATTCTCCTATGGTGTTCAGATATTTCTGTCTTAACGCTCATTACAGCCAGAAGCTCAACTTTACTTTTGAGGGAATGGATTCCGCAAAGAAGTCGCTGAAAAATTTGAAAAATCAGATTAAGAAGCACAAGGGCGCTGACGGACAGGTAAGTGAAGAAGAATTAAGTAGACTCAAGACTGAATTTGAGGAAGCAATAAATGACGACCTCAATATTCCGAAAGCTTTGGGCGCTGTTTGGAATATGGCAAGATACGAAACCAAGTCTAATAAGATTTATGAGCTTATCATTCTCTGTGACTCTATCCTCGGTATTGACCTTGACAAAGAGGACGTTGAAGAAAAAGTTGAAAACAATGTTGATTCTGATCTCGACAGAGAGATCAAAGAACAGATCGCTCTCAGACTTGAAGCTAAGAAAGCAAAGAATTATGCGGAAGCAGACCGTATAAGAAACGAGCTTGCCGCAAGAGGAATTATTCTCACAGATACGAAAGACGGAACTACTTATACCATAAAATAAGAATGAGGTAAATGCTTGTTGAAGAAAATTATTATTCTTTTTCTTGTTGCTCTGATGTGTCTCGGAACTTTGACTTCGTGTTTTATCGTTATCAATGAAACGGGAAGCACGGGTCAAAAGCCCGAAAGTACGGAAACTGAGGCGAAAATCGAGAAGATTCCCGCGCAGACAGATGTTCTCGATGTTGGAAAAGCATCGGCGGAGCAATCGTTGGGAGAATATACGCCGAGTAAGGATTTTGGAAATCAGATTTTTACAATAGTTATAGTTGATGACACAAAGATAGGAATGTTTTTAAATGAGGAGTCGACTTATTCGAGGGCTGTTGAAATGCAAAGACAGCTTATTATGAGTAAGTTGAATTGTAAACTCTATATACGCCGCGTGTCATACGATGATTTTTTGGCGGATGTGGGGGTCGCTCATAATTCGGGAACAAAGTATGCCGATTTAATTCTCGTTCCGCAGAAGTGCTTAGGATATTTGCACGGTCAGGGAATGATTTATAAATTGAATGAGCTTTACGGCGATTCTTTTGTTGAAGAGTGTTACGATAACGAATCGAAGGTTCAGTTTTCTGCGGGTGACGGTGTTTACGGGATCGTTGGTGATTCGGCGATTACGCCGGGGGCATATTTTGGAGTATACTTCAATAAGGACGTAGCAAACGAATGCGGAATTACCGAGCTTATATATAACAGCTTGGAAAACGGAACGTGGACGTTTGATTATATGCTGAGTCTTAAGGATGCCTGCAAAGAGAAGTATGGCGATATTATTACTCTCGGTGCATACAGCCGAGAGGTGCTTATTGAATCTATGTTTGGCGCTTCGGGGATGAAATATGTTAATACAGGACTTACCGTTGTTCCTACTGTTGCAGATAACGGCGAACGCTTTGACGGCTTTGTGAAGAAAATGAAAGAGGTTATAGCTGACCCTTCTCGTTTCACTTATTCCGTTAATGCTTATGAAGATTTTGGAGATGGCAAGGTGCTGTTTTATATTGATAACCTTGCAAATGCGTCGAAAATCAGAGGTAATTACGGAATAGTCCCGATGCCCAAATACGACGAACAGCAGGAAAAATATTATACCTATGCAAATGAAAATGCACAGGTGTTTGCAGTTCTCAAAACCAATACGAATACAGAGTACGTACCAGATCTGCTTCGTGCATTCAATGAAACCTCGGCGCTTGTTTATGATGCCTGGTCAAGAGACCTTCTTGATTATGCGCTCCGCGATTCAAAATCTTATCATATGGTAAGAAAAATATTTGACAGTATAAGCTATGATTTTGCGTACGTGTACGGTGATGCTTATAATTCTGTAGCTGAATCCACTTACAGAGCTTTGAATCAAGCGGTTCTGACAGATAAAACGTTTAAAGTTTACGTGGAAAGACAGGATAAGTTATTTAAACCCGATATGGAAAAACTGTTTCCGTTGGGATAAAATGTAAATAAAATATTAAATGAGGAAAACCCCTTTACAAATTTGGGGAAATGTGTTATATTACTAGAGTATGTAATCGCAGACTCGGTTTGCGGACAAAAAAGCGATAATGCTTTGCTTCACCGACCGCTTACTGACGTTTGACGAAAATAATTTATGAGGTGAAAAACTATGTTGAAAGAACAGAAAAAACAGGTAATTGATGCTAACAAGCTTCACGAAACAGACACAGGCTCTCCCGAAGTACAGATTGCTATCCTCACAGATAGAATCAATACTCTCACAGAGCATCTTAAGAAGAATGCAAACGACCACCACTCAAGACGCGGTTTGCTCAAAATGGTAGGACGTAGAAGAAATCTTCTTAACTATCTTACAAAGAAGGATATCAACCGTTATCGTGCAATAATCGAAAAACTCGGTATCCGTAAATAAAACACGCTTAAAATGGGGCAGAATTTTTACGGTTCTGCCCTATAAGTTTATAAAACAAAAAAGGCATAGTGGTTTAGCAGTTAAATATCTGCCTGATTTTACGAAAAATATCGGACAGGCATTTAAGTGCTAAAACATATGCCGTAGAGAAGAAAACGGAGGAAGAAAATGTTTGAGAACTACAAGACGTTCGAGTATGAATTGTCAGGAAGAAAGCTTGTAATCGAAACAGGCAAAATGGCAGGCCTTGCAAACGGCTCCTGCTTGGTTCGCTTTGGCGACACGGTAATTCTTGCGACCGCAACAGCAAGTGCAAAACCCAGAGACGGCATTGATTTTTTGCCCCTTTCTGTTGATTTTGAAGAAAGACTTTACGCTGTGGGCAGAATCCCCGGCGGTTACCTTAAGAGAGAGGGAAAACCTTCTGAAAAGGCTATTTTGACATCACGTGTTATTGACAGACCTATCAGACCTCTTTTCCCCAAGGATTTGCGTAATGACGTAAACCTCAGCTTGACTGTTCTTTGCGTTGACAATGACAACAGCCCTGAAATTGCAGGTATGATCGGTGCATCTATCGCGCTTTCTATTTCTGATATTCCGTGGAACGGACCTATCGCAGGTGTGTTCGTTGGTTTGGTTGACGGACAGGTTGTTCTTAACCCGACAGTTGAACAGAGAGAAAAGAGTGATCTTGAGCTTACCGTTGCAGGTAGCTTGAATAAGGTTGTTATGATCGAAGCGGGAGCAAAAGAAGTAAGCGACGACGATATGTACAACGCTATTATGACAGCTCACGAAGAGATCAAGAATATTTGTAACTTTATCAACACAATAGTTGCAGAGGTTGGTAAGCCCAAGTTTGATTATCCTTCATGCGAATTTGACCACGAAATGTTTGATAAGGTATTTGACTTCTGTGAAAAAGACGTTATGTTTGCTCTTGATACAGACGACAAGAACGTTCGTGACGAAAGAATGCAGCCTATAACAGACGCTATTGTTGAAAAATTCAGCGAAGAATATCCCGAAATGCCCGACATTATCGGCGAACTTATTTACAAGATCCAGAAGAAGATCGTACGTCGTTGGTTGCTCGAAGACGGCAAGCGTGTTGACGGCAGAAGAATGGACCAGATCAGACCCTTGGCTGCTGAGGTTGGACTTTTCAACCGCACACACGGAAGCGGTATGTTTACAAGAGGTCAGACACAGGTAATGACTGTTGCTACTCTCGGCCCGATAGGCGATGCTCAGATCCTTGACGGTATTGATACAGAAGAAACAAAGAGATATATGCACCACTACAATATGCCCGGATATTCCGTTGGTGAAGCTAAATCATCAAGAGGTCCTGGCAGACGTGAGATTGGTCACGGTGCATTGGCAGAACGTTCACTCGTTCCCGTTCTTCCTTCTGTTGAAGAGTTCCCCTATGCTATCAGATGCGTATCTGAAGTAATCAGCTCTAACGGTTCTACATCACAGGCATCTGTTTGTGGCTCAACATTGGCTCTTATGGATGCAGGTGTTCCGATCAAGGCTCCTGTTGCAGGTATTTCTTGCGGTCTTATTACAGAAGGTGAACGTTGGATGACTATGATCGATATTCAGGGTCTTGAAGACTTCTACGGAGATATGGACTTTAAGGTTGCAGGTACTCACAAGGGTATTACTTCTATCCAGATGGACCTTAAGATCGACGGCTTGACACCTGAAATTATCAAAAATGCTCTCGAAGTAACACATAAGGGTAGAGATTATATTATCGATGAGGTTATTCTCAAGGCTATTCCTCAGGCAAGAGAAGATGTATCCGAATATGCTCCTAAAATGATCACAATGCAGATCAACCCCGATAAGATCAGAGAAGTTATCGGCTCCGGCGGTAAGGTTATTCAGAAGATTGTTGCTGATACAGGCGCTAAGATCGATATCGAAGATGACGGAACTATCTATATTTCCGCAATAAACAGAGATAGTGCTTATGCTGCAAAGGAAATTATTGACGGTATCGTATTTGAGCCCGAAGTTGGCGCTATTTATACAGGTAAGGTAACAAGAATTATTCCTATCGGCGCGTTCGTTGAATTTGCTCCCGGTAAGGAAGGTCTCGTTCATATTTCCAAGCTCGACAACAAGAGAGTTGAAAAGGTTGAAGACGTATGTAACGAGGGAGATATAATTACCGTTAAGTTTATGGGAACAGATGAAAAGGGAAGACTTAACCTCTCCAGAAGAGATACACTTCCTAAGCTTGAAGGCGAAGACAGACGTCCTCCCCGCCCCAGAACAAACAATAACGATAGATTCAGAGAAAATCCCAACAACAGACGTCCCTACAACAGAGAGGAACGCAGAGAAGAGCCCAAAGCAGCTCCTGCTCCCGCTCCTGTAGCTGAACCCGCAAAGGTTGAAGAACAGCCTGCAGAAACAGAAAACAAAGGTTTGTTTGGATTCTTTAAAAAGAAATAAAAGATAAAAAAGCCCTTCGGGGCTTTTTTGATTTGTAAAAATGGCAAGGGGTTTAATTGGGAAATATTATTGACAAAAGTTTGTTTTGTGTGATATAATCTTTGTAATATAGTTTTCTTTTTGCCGGCAAAAAAAGAAAATATAGACGGAGGTGCATAATATGTCGTGTAAGGTTGTTATGGTTACATCGTTTAAAGGCGGTGTTGGCAAATCGACCGTTGCGGCAAATATGGCGTTACGTCTTGCTATTGGCGGCAAAAAAACTATGCTTGTTGACTGCGATTTCAGAATGAGAAGCCTTGATATTATTCTTGGTGTAGAAGAACAAATCGTGTATGATGCAGGAGACGTTTTATCGGGAAGGGCTACGCTTGATAAGGCGGTTATTTTTGACAGACGTGATAAAGGATTATTGTTTTTGCCCGCTCCTTTTAACTGGCAGGGCGGCATAGACAGCAAGGCTTTTTCAGATATGCTCGATGAGGCAAGAGAAAAATATCAGCTTGATTATATTATTCTTGATACTCCGGGAAGCTCGGGACAGGAATTTTCTGCTGCGGCATACTGCAGTGATATAGCCTATATTGTGGCTACACATTCTTTTCCGTCAATCAGAGCGGCAGAATGTACGGGCAGAGAGCTTGAGGAGCTTGGCGTCGTTGACAAGAGACTTATAATAAATATGTTTGATACAACCGGCAAAGATAGTAATAAAAAACCATCTGTTGTGGATATAATAGATAAGACCTATCTGAAGCTTGTGGGAATTATTCCTTACGATTCATCGTTGGTTCTTATGCAGGACAACGGAGAAATGATAGACAAGGTTAAGGAATGTAATATTGCAAAGGCTTTTAATAATATTTGCAAGAGAACAGAGGGAAAAAATGTTCCCTTGTTTACCGGTTTTAAGAGAGTGAATAGAAGAAAGCTTTTAAATAACTAAGCTTATAAACTATATATTTTTTCAAAATGCAGAGGGAGGACGAAATGCAGATAGCAATTATTGCAGGTGAAAAGAAGAAAGAATTGATGGCACAGTTTTGTATCGCGTATTGTGGAATTTTATGCAAACACGAGCTTTATGCAACCGGAACTACCGGAAAGTATATTTCTGATGCCACCGGACTTAACATTGAATGTCTTCTTTCCGGACAGCAGGGCGGCGCTGAGCAGATCGCTTCGCGTATTTCCTACGACGAGATAGACTTGCTTTTGTTTTTCAGAGATTCGGATTACAATTTTGAAAACGATAATAATATCGTAAGACTTTGCGATATTCATAACGTTCCGTTGGCAACGAATATTGCAACGGCAGAGGTTTTGGTGTGCGCCCTTGACAGAGGAGATCTTGACTGGCGTAAGATTGTAAACCCTAAGTATGCAAAGAAGTAATTAAAAAAAGATTTATAAATATATAGACGCTTGATGAAAAAAATACAGCCAAAAACCGCGCAGAGAGTCGGTGGTTGGTGCGAACCGAGGGGAAGATATGGCTGTTTTCCGTTTTCAGAGTCTGCCGAAAGCGATGAGTTTTTGGAGGGTGTGCCCTTTACAGCATAGAGATAGAACTTAATGTTTTTTATCTTAAGAGTGGCATATTTTATATGCAATTTGGGTGGTACCGCGGAGTCTTCCGTCCCTTTTTATGCAATAAGGCTTTTTTGTCTTTGCATTTTTAAGGAACACGGAAGGCTTTTATGTTTTTTGTAAAAAATAATGGAATATAGAGGAGAAGAAAATGTTAGACATCAAATTTTTACGTGAAAATCCTGAGGTTGTAAAAGAAAATATTAAAAAGAAATTTCAGGACGAAAAACTCGTGCTTGTAGACGAGGTTATTGAACTCGACGTTCAGAACAGAGAAGCAAAGGCTAAAAGAGACTCTTTGAGAAATATGAGAAATACCGTAAGTAAGCAGATCGGTATGCTTATGGCTCAGGGAAAGAGAGACGAAGCAGAGGAAGCAAAGAAGCAGGTTAGTGCAGCTGCTGACGAGCTTTTGGCTCTTGAAAACAAGATCGAAGAGCTTGAAGCTGAAGTAAAGAATAGAATGATGGTTATTCCCAATATTATTGACGACTCTGTTCCGATAGGTAAGGACGACAGCGAAAACGTAGAGGTAGAGAGATTCGGTGAACCCGTAGTTCCTGAGTTTGAAGTTCCTTATCATGTTGATATTATGGAGAGACTCAACGGAATAGACCTTGACAGCGCAAGAAGAACGAGCGGTAACGGATTTTACTATCTTTGCGGTGATATTGCAAGACTTCATTCCGCAATTATTTCATACGCTCGTGATTTTATGATTGACAAGGGCTTTACCTATTATATTCCTCCTTTTATGATAAGAGGAAACGTTGTAACTGGTGTTATGAGCTTTGCTGAAATGGAAAATATGATGTACAAGATTGAAGGCGAAGACTTGTATCTTATCGGTACAAGCGAGCACTCAATGGTTGGCAAGTTTATTAACACTATAACTGATGAAGCTGAGCTTCCCAAGACAATGACGAGCTATTCTCCCTGTTTCAGAAAAGAAGTTGGCGCGCACGGCATTGAAGAGAGAGGCGTTTACAGAATTCACCAGTTTGAAAAGCAGGAAATGGTTGTAATTTGTAAGCCTGAAGAGAGCATGGATTGGTTTAAGAAGATGTATACTTATACGGTTGAGTTCTTCAGAAGTCTTGATATACCCGTACGTACTCTTGAATGTTGTTCA
This sequence comes from Oscillospiraceae bacterium, assembly GCA_015065455.1. Taxonomy (GTDB): domain Bacteria; phylum Bacillota; class Clostridia; order Oscillospirales; family CAG-272; genus RGIG1995. The sequence continues at coordinate 62,732 of SVQI01000005.1, forward strand.
GGTGACCTTGCTGACCTTAAGGTTAAGAGTATCGACGTTGAGGCTTGGTCTCCCCGTCAGCAGAAATATTTTGAGGTAGGAAGCTGTTCTAACCTTGGTGATGCTCAGGCAAGAAGACTTGGTATTAGAGTTAGAAGAAAAGAAAAGGACAACTATTTCCCTCATACGCTTAACAATACAGTTGTTGCTCCTCCCAGAATGCTTATTGCTTTTCTTGAAAACAATCTTCAGGCAGACGGTAGTATTCTTATTCCCGAACCTCTCCGTATGTATATGGGTGGCAAGGAAGTTATAAGATAATTTTCAGATATCATAAAATATTAAAAAAGACGGTTTATTCCGTCTTTTTTGTTTATATAAAATACTTGTTTTTTTAAAAGTTTTTGCGGTGTCAAAAGGGGCTTTTTTTAAAAAGCCCCTTTTGTCATATATTCGGGAGCGAAGCTCCTGACATTCTGTGCCTTTTTTACGCGCAAAGCGCGTAATTCTCGGCTCCATCTGACGAGGGAGCTGGCATTTTCGTTAGAAAATGACTGAGGGAGAGAAGAACGAACGATTTTATATAAACAATATTGCAATCAAAAGTCTAACACATATCTCTCCCTCCGTCTCGGCAACAAAGAATAGTTATACTGTATATCTGTTTATTGCCGAGCCACCTCCCTCCTCAGATGGAGGTCAAGTTCTATGCTTGACTTGCTTTTAAGACGTAATGTTTAACTAAATAATACTAATTTTTTCTTTTTTTCGTTACTTTCTTGCGTGCGATCGGTAGGGGACGGCGTCCACGAAAAAATAATCAAAAAAATAAATCATCACATTTTTGTGATGATTTATTTTATTACAAATTGTTTAATTGGTTTTATAGCCATGCCGTCAGGGAACGAGCGTACTTCTCCGAGAGCAAAAAAACCGTTCGCTCCACAAAGCTTAAATCGGGTATTTTCAGGAGCGTCGTTGGGGGAAATTCCAATCTTTTTCAGATAAATTTCCACGCCGCATCGTGCAAGTCTTTCAAAAAATGGTGGAAGTATTACTTCGTCAATATCGGAAAACAGTAAGTCGATGGGGCGGAGAAGTTTTATCCTTTCTTCTTCTGTCATCTCTTCGAGCTGTTGGATAGTGTAGCTGTTTTTAATATCAAAGCCGCCGCTTTTTGTTCGGCTGAGCTTTGTCATTACAGCGCCGCACCCAAGCTTTTCACCGATATCGGTACACAAAGTTCTTATGTAAGTCCCTTTTGAACACTCCACTGCAAGTCTGTATTCGCTGTTGGAATTATAAACTTGCTCCAATTTAATATCTTTTATAAATATATCTCTTGCGTTACGCTCCACTTCTATACCTTTACGCGCTAAGTCAACGAGTTTCTGTCCGTTTACTTTAAGGGCGCTGTACATGGGTGGTGTTTGTTTTATATTACCTATAAAACAGTTTACGGCTTCTTTTACTTCCTCATAGCTTGGAGTATTGCTGTTTTGAGAAATAATATTGCCAGTAATATCACCGGTATCTGTAATAATACCAAGCTTCATTTCTGCAATATATCCTTTATCCTCTGCCGTCAAATATTCGGAAGCTTTAACGGCTCTCCCTACCATAACGGGTAAAACGCCCGTTGCCATTGGATCGAGCGTGCCTGTGTGCCCCACTTGCTTGGTGTTGTAAAGCCTTCTCACCATATTTACAATAGTATGGGATGTTACGCCTTCGTGCTTGTTTATGCAGATGACGCCCATAAGAGTATTGTCTGACATGTTTTACTGTTCCTTTTATTTAATTTCGGGTAGAGCTGCTTCAAGAACCTTTTGAACAAGAATGTCCTTATTTTCTGCTACGATAAGGCATCCTGCGGCGCATATATGGCCTCCGCCTCCAAATTTTTGGCAAACGGCAGAAGCATCCGTTCCGGGAACGCTTCGCATAGATGCTTTGAAGTTGCAGGGAACGTCGCTTTTTTCTTTCAGAGTAATACCGAGCAATACGCCCTCTATTTCGACAGGAATCTGAGATATATCGCTCAGATCGTCATCGTCAAGATTTTTTTTCGACTTCATATCGTTTGTTATGCAAACGATGGCAATTTTTCCGTCAGCGTAAAATTCAAGTGAATTGTATGCGGTCTGCAGGGCTGATATTTCTTTTTTGGTCTTATTTCCAAACAGCTTTTGGTTAATTTCAGCAGTGTTTACTCCTCTGGATACAAGGTATGCGGCTTTTTGGTGGGTGCCTTCCGTAACGTTGGAATGCTTAAAGCAACCCGTGTCAAAGCTTATTCCCGCATACAGAAGCTCACATACTTTATCTGACATTTCTCCCATTATATTTACTAAATCGAAGATAATCTCCGAGCAAGATGCGCTGTCGGGGTCCGCGTAATTATAGTCTGCAAAAGCGTCGTTGCTGAAGTGATGGTCAATTTTTATTGATTCAGCGAGAGATAAGAGCTTTTCGCAGTTGCCTAACATTGACACGCTTGCAACGTCTACGGACACTATAAGATCGGGGTTATAGTCTGTCGGTATTTCATCGGGTAGAAAACAATCGCTGTCGCACAAAAATGAAAGCCTTGAGGATACTTTGTCATTAGACGTACATATAACTTTTTTTCCCATATTGATAAGAACAGACTTCAGTGCGAAAGCGCAAGCCAAAGTATCGCCGTCGGGGCGCACGTGGCTGATTATAATAATTCTGTTTTTTTCTTTAAGTTTATTTGCTATCTCGTTTAAATTTATATTATTCTCAATCATGCAAATCATCCTCAACCTGCTTGAGTAATCTGTTTATGTTTGCACCGTATTCAATAGAATCGTCAGGGAAGAATTTAAGCTCCGGTGTCTGACGCAGATTAAGTCTAATTGCTATTTGCTTTCTGATAAAGCCGGAAGCGCTTTCAAGGCCTTTTTTAACTTCGTTTTTATCTGTATTTCCAATGCAAGAAAAGAATACCTTTGCATATTTCATATCTGCTGTAACGTCAGCGGCAGTTATGCTGACCAAAGCCTTTGAAACTCTGGGGTCTTTTACTTCGCGTATGATTGCCGAAAGCTCTCTTGCTACTTCTTCGTTTACGCGTCCGCGTCTGTATCCTGCCATATTATCCCTCTTTCCGTGTATTGTTTAAACTCACTTATTAATCATCAAAATACATTATATCACATTACATATAAATAATTCAATAATAAAGTTGAAAAAAACTTAAAGTAGATGTATAATAGAAATATACGGAGGGGATTTTTTATGGTAAAAATTTTGCATTGTGCTGATTTGCATCTTGACGCGCCTTTTGTGTGTGGAGACGTGAGAAAATCGGAACTTAGAAGAAGTGAATTGCTAAGCACGTTTTCATCTATGATGAATTACGTGAAGCATAACGGGATAGATATCGTAGTAATAAGCGGAGATCTTTTTGAAAGCGAGAACGTGACGAGAGATACAGCGTCAATGCTCCAGAGGGAGTTTGCGGACAATCCGATGTGCCGTTTTGTTATTGCGCCCGGAAACCATGACCCGTATACAGACAATGGAGTATACGGCAAAATTAAGTTTCCCTCCAACGTTTATATTTTTAAAAACAGTAACGTTTCCTGTTTTTCTTTTGAGGAATTGAACGTAGATGTTTACGGATATGCTTTTGTTAATCCTATTCTTGAATACAATCCTTTTAAAAATGTAAAACCGAATCTTAATTCAAGAATAAATATTTTGTGTGCTCATGGCGAATTAGGGGCGGCCAAGAGTACGAGTTGTCCTATAACCGTTGAGGAAATAAGGGAGACGGGCTTTGATTACGTCGCTTTGGGGCATATACACGCAGGAAGCGACGTTGAAAAGATCGACGATACTTTTTACGCATATTCGGGCTGTCTTGAGGGCAGAGATTTTGGTGAGTGCGGATACAAGGGTGCCATACTTTGCGAGTTTGAAAAGGTAAAGTATGAACTGAAGGCTAGTTTTAAAAAGCTCCGTTTCTGCAAACGTCATTACGAAATTGAAAGGGTGAACGTATCGGGAGCTCAAAATATTTCCGACGTATTACCCGCAGTAAAAAATGTTATTGAAGAAAAACAATATTCAAGAGATGCACTTGTAAGGGTTATTTTGGAAGGTGACGTGTCTCCTGAGCTTGTTATAGCAAAGAGTGCTTTTACGTCTGTTGAAGAAATGCTCTTCTATCTTGAAATAGTAAATAAAACAAGACCCTTTTATGATATAGAAAAACTTGAAAACGACCCTACGATCAGAGGTGCCTTTTATGAGGAATTAAAGGATATGCTTGAGAGTGAGGACGAAAATGAACGCCAGATCGCGTATTCAGCGTTGAAGTACGGACTTTCTGCCCTTGGCGGAAACAACGTTATTGATTTTTGAGGTATTTGTATGTATATAGAAAATATAAAAATCGGAAATTTCGGCAAGCTTTCCCATTGTGAATACGATCTGAAGTCGGGAATCAATATCATTGAGGGCAGAAACGAGTCGGGTAAAACAACTTTGAGTGAATTCATAAAGTTTGTTTTCTACGGTCTTTCGAACAAGTCCATAGATGGCGAGATGAGCGAGAGAAAGAAGCATATAAGCTGGAAAACAAACGAGGTTTCGGGTAGTATTATCATTAACACTGAAAAAGGCAGATTCAGAATTGAGAGAGCGATGGCTCCCTACGGCGCAGGCTTTAAAGATAATATTACAGTTGTTGATCTTGCTTCAAATTCGGTCGTATCGGGAATAAAGAATCCGGGCGAATATTTCTTTGGTATTCCCGAGGATGTATTTACCCATACTGTTTATATAAGACAAGCCGAGGGCGCATATTTTAACGGAGAAAGCATCGGTCAGGCGGTCGAGAATATATTCTATTCCGCAGATGAAAGTGTTAACACGACAAAGGCTTTGAAAAAACTTGACGAAGCCAGAGTTCATATAAAGCATAAAAAGAACACGGGAAGAGGACTGCTTGATCTGTACGAAAAAGAAAGAGACGAGTTATCAGTAGCATTGTCTGAAGCAAGGGCGGTTAACGAACAGATAATACAGAACGAGTCTTCTTTAAGAAATACTCTTTCTTCTATTGAAAAGAACAAAAAAGAATGTGAAAAAATGTCAGACCTTATGCGCAAGGCAGAGCTTTACGAGGTGCTTTGCGGATTTGAGGAAAAGAAAAAATATCAGGAAAAGATTGACGGATTCAAAAAAGGAAAAGACGAGATAATAAATGCTACGACGGTTAACGGATTTTTTCCAAATCAAGAATACGTTAAGGAGATTGACGAAATAAAGGGCGAGCTGAATTACATTGATAAAGAAGTAAAGTCTTTTGATGAAGACGTACAGCCCGAGGAAATTTTAGATTATCCGAAAGAGCTTGCTGAAAAAATAAAAAATTATGGCGGAAAGTCGGGGGTTTCCGAAAAGCTTTCAGCATTAAACAGTAAAGCAAAAACATTTGTCGTTTCTGCCATGGTTTTTGGTGTTGTCGGTTTGATTGCAGGCGTATTGGGGTGGTTATTAGGAAAATTCGTAGCAAACATTGTAACGATTTTTGCTGTTGGAAGTATATTATCATTTGTTGTTTGTGTGTTCTGTTTATTAATGAACGTTAAGTCCAATTCGGAAAAGAAGCGTATTTACACAGATTTTTCGGCGGGAAACAGACAGGAGCTTTTTGCGATTATTGACAGTATACAAGAAAAGGAGCATTATTTCATTCGCAAAAATGAAATGCAAGAATATAAAGCAAGCAAAAAAGCGGAAGCAGAGCAGAGACTGTATAATGCGATAGTTAAAGCTTTGGGTGTTCTCGGCAAATGGGGCGTAGTACCGGATACTAAGGACTATGCAGGTGTTGTTGACTGTCTTGAGGCGGTTAAGACAGACGTAAACGAGATAAATAACAATCTTGCTTTATACGACAGAGAAATAGAGAAGAACGAGGCAGTTATGAACGCCGTTACAGGAAAACTGTCGGGCTTTGACGAAGAAAATATCAGAATCCAATACGATTCCATTGAAGGAAACGTAGAAAAAGAAAATATAAGCGAGATAAAAAAGAAATACGATTTTGCCGTTATGGCTAAGGACAGCTTAGCTGCAAGATTGACTGAGCTCGAAAAGAGTCTTGCCGAGCTTCGCGCAAAAACCGATAAGCCCGCCGACATAGAAAGCAGACTTAAAATTGCAGTCGGCAAGATAGAAGAATTAAAAATGAAATATGATGCTTATATGCTTGCTTATGAAAAGCTTCAAAGCGCGGCAGATTCTTTGAGAGGCAGACTTGCCCCCGGACTTGCATCAAGCGCGGGAAAGATGATGAGTGGGCTTACAGACGGCAAATATAAGGATATCGGTGTTTCGGATAAGCTTGAATTGACATATTCGTTTGAAGATGACGGAGCGACATATACAAAAGATATTGCCTACGTAAGCTCGGGAACTCAAGACATAGCTTACGTTTCGTTAAGACTTGCATTGGCAGAGCTGTTCAGTAAATCGGGACATAATATGCCCATTATATTTGACGAGGCATTTGCCCGGCTTGACGATGAAAGACTTTTGAATATGTTGAAAATTGCGGAAAAATATACTGAGAATTCAGCACAGGCAATTATTCTTACCAGCCAGAAGCGTGAGGCTGTTATTATGAAGAAGGTATCAAACGAAGACAAATTTAACTATATTTGTATTTAGTCCTTTTTTCATTTTTCTATAATCACTTGAAAAAAAGAAAAATATGGTGTATAATTATTTGTATTAGAAACAAAAAATAAATATAGGGAAAAGATTATGAACGATAACAAAAAAGTATCATGGTTATACGTTGTTTTAACTGTAATAATATCGGCAGTAGCAACCTTTTTTCAGTATATAGTAAAGAATAACTATATTGACGAAAGTGTCGACCTTTACAAAACGGGTGTTGTTACCCCGGAGGCGTTTGGAATTTTCATGGTTATTGCCGTGCTCTTTATGCTTACTCCGGCATTTATTATGCGAATGGACGCTTTGCCGAAAAAGTTGAAATACGGTTCGTTTTTGACTTCTTTTATGAGTATTTTGTGCGCGTTTTTAGTTGCCTTTACAGCTTTTATGTTTTTTATGTCAAAGAGTGAGGTTGCTCATCTCGGAAGTACGCAGATGATAGTGTACAAGTTAAGATTTGCTTGTTCTGTTATTGCATTTCCGACAGCTATTTACTATTTGACGGTTAGCTTTACATGGAAAAAGAATAACGATGTTATAAGCTGGCTTTCATTTTTGCCTATACTCTGGACTTTGATATATCTTATGAGTGTTTATTTTGACCATTCTGTTTTGATAAACAGTCCTTTAAGAATCGTTCAGCAGACCGCGTTGATCTTGCTGATGGTTTATCAGCTCTTTGAAACAAGAAGTCATATAGGAAATTCGAAACCGATTGTATATTTTATTTTGACAAATCTTACTATACTGTTTTTGTCAACCGCATTTATTCCCGAGCTGGTGGATCTTTTGCTTGGAAAACAAAAAATGACACTTGATATGTCATATGTGTTATACGGTTGCGGTATGGTTCTTTATGTTCTGGCAAGAACTGTTGACTTCGCTGCGGGATGTAACTTTGACGGAAAGAAGTTATTTACCCGTAAGACACCTCCGAAGAATGATATTTTCTCGGTGGATGAGGCTGAATAAATTAACGGCGGAGATTTTTCTCCGCCTTATTGATTATACTTATGTTTTTTAGATTAGAGAAAGGGGGAAGAGTACGTGGATTTTTCTACACCGATAGGCAGTCTTTCGGGTGTTGGTAAAAAACGTTGCGAATGCTTTTATAATCTCGGTATACATAACGTAGAAGACCTTTTGTATCATTTTCCGAGAGCGTATCAGAACAGGGGCAATATTCTTCCTCTTGCTATGACTCCCGATGGAACGGTGGGAGCTTTTATGCTTACTGTGGCTACAAAGCCGCAGACTTTTACTCTGAAAAACCGTAAACAGATTACCAAATTTGTAGCATTTGACGAGTCGGGAAAGTGTACATTGACATTTTTTAATCAGCCGTTTATAAAAGATATTTTCCACGTAGGTGATGAGTTCAGGTTTTACGGGAAGCTGTCTGTAAAATACAATACAAGAGAGCTTTCATCACCATCATACGAGCCCGTTATCCCAGGGAAAAAGCTTCAGTCGCTCATACCCGTATACCCTCTTACCGAAGGGTTGACTCAAATGTTTGTCAAATCTGTTACAGAACTCGCTTTCAATACTCTTGAGTTTGGAAATTATGATTTCCCCGATATTTTCAGAACCGAGACGACAGAAAAAATGGGACTTATGAATTTAAAGGATGCGTTACGCGAAATTCATTTTCCCACTGATATAGAAAAAGTAAAAAAAGCGCGTGAAAGATTTGTTTTTGAGGAATTGTATGCTTTTGCATTAGGTTTATCAATGTCAAAAAAATACAAAAAAGACGGAAATGCAATTCCTATGGAAGATACGGATATAAGCGAGTTTTTATCGATTTTGCCGTATTCGTTAACGAGAGCGCAGGATAGGTCGGTTAAAGAAATATTATCCGATATGTCGAATGAGTCAAGAAAACCTATGAGCAGACTTTTGTCGGGAGATGTAGGAAGCGGAAAAACCGTTTGCGCGGCAATAGCTTTGTATGTTGCCGTAAAAAATAATACGCAGTCAGCTTTTATGGCACCTACGGAAATTCTGGCGACACAGCATTATAACGACCTTGCTCCCATATTTGAAAAGTTAGGTATAAAGACGGCTCTGATTACGGGAGCCACTACGGCTTCAACAAAGAAAAAGATCTATGAAAGCGTTTCAGCAGGCGATACAAAGGTAGTTATAGGAACACATGCTTTACTCAATGAAAAGCTTGAATTTGAAAAGCTTGGACTTGTTATAACAGACGAACAGCACAGATTTGGTGTAAGACAGCGGTCGGCTCTTGCTGATAAAACCAAAAAAGACGGATATGAGCCCCATGTTCTTGTAATGTCTGCGACTCCTATTCCGAGAACGCTTGCTCTTATTCTTTACGGCGATCTTGATATATCGGCTCTTGATGAGCTTCCTCCGGGAAGAAAACCGGTCGATACGTTTTTGGTTGACGAAAGCTACCGCGAGAGGTTGAATGGATTTATAAGAAAAAATGCGCAAAACAATCAGGTCTATATAGTTTGTCCTATGGTTGACGAGAGTGATGATGAGGAAGAAGCGCTTCTGCCTTTTGATTTCACTTCCGAGGACGTAGAAAAGAAGGAAAAAATTAACCTCAGGTCAGCGGTAGCCCTTGCTGAGACTCTGAAGAACGAAACCTTCCCCGATTTACCGATAGGGCTTATTCACGGAAAGATGAGATCGTCGGAAAAAGACCGTGTTATGCGCGATTTTGAACAGAATAAGATAAAAATTCTCGTGTCAACAACTGTTATTGAAGTTGGTGTAAACGTGCCGAATGCGGTGTTGATGGTTATTGAAAATGCCGAAAGGTTTGGTCTTTCGCAGTTGCATCAGCTGAGAGGGCGCGTCGGAAGAGGGAAGGATAAATCGTATTGTGTTCTTGTTTCTTCAAGTGACAGCGAAAAGGCAAAGAAAAGACTTAAGGTTATGTGTTCGACTAACGATGGATACAAAATAGCGGAAGCCGATCTTGAACAGAGAGGTCCCGGAGATTTCTTCCCGAACAACAAGGGAGATGCGAGACAGAGCGGAGGAATAAAATTCAGATTTGCTTCGCTTTGCGATATGGAGCTTTTAAAAAAGGCGTTTGATGAAGCAGAGGCGGTTTTGAATGATGACAGAACACTCTCTAATCCCGAAAACAAGGGCGCATTCAGATATATGCAGAGACTCTTTCTGAGATTGCGCAATTCTTAAGAGTAAAAATAATACTTGTTATACAAAAGTTTACATTATGTACTTGCAACGGTATGGTTTTAAGTGTATAATTGTAGAAAAAATTATAGAATATATCGGAGGCATAAAAATATGTTTAACAGATTTTTGGCAGAAACTGCAAATCTTGGATTTATGGAAAAGTACGGCTCACTCTTGCTTTTGGGTCTTATGTTGTTGCTTATGTATTTGTTTATGATCAAGCCCCAGAAGAAGCAGGAAAGAGAAATTCAGGATATGAGAAACAACCTTCAGGTTGGTGATGAAATTACCACCATCGGAGGAATTATCGGAAAGATCATCAGCATCAAAGAAGAAACAGTTCTTCTTGAAAGCAGCGGAGATAAGACAAAGATCCGTATTTTGAAGAGCGCGGTAAAGTGTGTTGACGTAAAGGCTGAGGACTGCGAATAATTTTTTGGAATAAAAAGACAACACCCATCATAGACATTTATCAAAAGATGTTTATGAGAGGGTGTTTTTTCTTTGAATACTTCGTTTTTAAAAAATTGCGTTAAGGGATTTGTTGCGGCGATTCTTGCATCTGTTTTACTTATCTTTACTTTTGGGTATTTTTGTTATACAAGCAAGGATCCCGACAGTCTTATAAATTTACTTAGCATGATTACTCTTTATGCGGGCGCGTTTATAGGCGGATTCGTTGCATCCCGTTTTAACAGAGAAATGGGGCTTCTGTCAGGATTAGCGACGGGCGGCTTGTTTATGTTTTTTGTCCTCGTGTTATCTTTAATATTAAACGACGGAAACGGTGAAACTACCTTTTTGAAGTGGGTTATGTTCTTTCTTGTTGCCCTTGCATCTGCTGTAGGGGGATATCTTGGAGTTCCCAATTTTAAAAAGAGAAAAAAGCATAAGAAAAAAAGATAATGATAGAAAAGGCAGGACGAATTTATTCGTTCTGCCTTGTAATATTTATTCTGCGTCGGGCTCGTCCCAGTTGTGATAGATTTCCTGAACGTCGTCGTGATCTTCGAGATATTCAATAAGAAGTCTCATTTTTTTGAGATCGTCTTCGCTTTCGAGAGTAACGTAGTTTGAGGGAATCTTGTCTTTTTCAGCTGATTCAATGGAATATCCCTTGTCCTTAAGGGTCTGGCTTACAAAATCAAGATCTTCGGGAGTTGTATAAATTTCAAATATGTCTCCGTCAGAAACAAAGTCCTCAGCTCCTGCTTCAAGAGCATCTTCCATAAGCTTGTCTTCATCAACTGCGCCGTTGTTTGCTACGATAATAACACCCTTGTCTGTGAAGAGATAGCTTACGCAACCCGTCTGACCAAGGCTTGCGCCGTACTTGTCAAAGTAATGTCTTACGTCTCCGCCTGTACGGTTTCTGTTATCTGTCAAAGCTTCTACAATAACTGCAACGCCGGAAGGACCGTAGCCTTCGTATACGATTTCTTCGTAGTTTGCGCTGTCTGCAGCAGTAGCTTTTTTAATAATACGGTCAATATTGTCGTTAGGCACGTTGAGGGATTTTGCTTTTGAAATAAGGTCGCGGAGCTTGCTGTTTGACGTGGGGTCAGCGCCGCCTTCCTTAACGCATACTGTAATTTCTTTTCCTACCTTTGAAAAAACTTTTGCTTTCTGAGCGTCAGTTTTTTCTTTTTTATGCATAATATTTTTCCATTTTGAATGTCCTGACATAACTAAGTCTCCTTTATATCTTTTCTGTTTTTCTCATACAGATAAGTCCGAATGCGTTACCGAGAACGTATTTTGTGGCTTCTGTAAGGTTAAGTCTGAATATTTTTGTGTTTTCATCTTCCGCACCGAGAATCTGGCAATCGTGATAGAAACCGTTAAATGCTGTACATACGTCAAGTATGTATCTTGTGATCACCGAAGGCTCGTATTCATTAAGTGCCTGAAGTATCTTTTCGGGGAAGATTGAAATTGTACGAAGCAAAGCTTTTTCTTTGTCGTTGATCTCATAGCTTGTTTCTATATTTCTGTCGATGTCCTTTGCTTTTTCAAGAACACTGCAGGTTCTAGCGTAAGTGTACTGTGCATAGGGACCTGTGTTTCCGTCAAAACAAAGAGCGTCTTCAAGCATAAAGTTTATATCCTTGATTCTGTTGTTTGAGAGATAGTAGAATACGATAGCGCCAACGCCGACAGCGGTAGCCTTTTCGTCTCTGTTTTCAAGGTTGGGATTCTTTTCGTCCATAATATCCTTTACCTTGTCAATAGCTGAAGCAAACAAGTCTTTAAGAAGTATAACGTTACCCGTTCTGGTTGCAAGCTTTTCTCCATTTAAGCTTACCTTGCCGTAGGGAACATGGACGAGATTCTTTGCCCATTCGTATCCCATAAGTTCAACAACCTTGAACCACTGTGCAAAGTGAAGCGATTGACCGGCGTCGGTGACGTAAATAACTTTTTCAAAATCATACGTATTCTTGCGGTAGATAGCTGCCGATATATCTCTTGCAGGATATAAAGACGAGCCGTCGCGTTTAAGTATAAGACAGGGAGGCATTTTGTATTCTTCAAGGTCAACAACGGATGCGCCGTCGTCAATTTTGAGAAGATTCTTTTGTTTCAACTCTTCGATTACGGCAGGCATTTTATCGCTGTAAAAGCTTTCGCCGCAATAGCTGTCAAATTCAATGTCAAGCTGTTTGTATGTCTTCTTATATTCTTCGATGCTTATGTCGATGAACCATCTCCAAAGCTTCATATTTTCTTCGTCAAAATGCTCGAGCTTTGTAAATTCTGCTCTTGCTTTGTCGTTCAGTTCGGGATTTTCTTCAGCTTCCTTGTGGAATCTTACGTAGAGAGCAACAAGCTCGTCGATTCCTTTTTCTTCGATTGTCTGCTTGTCTCCCCAGAGGTGATAAGCAACAATAAGCTTTCCAAACTGTGTTCCCCAGTCTCCAAGATGGTTTACACCAACGCAGGTGTAACCTGCAAATTCGTGGAGTTTTTTGAGAGAATGACCAATAACAGTTGTTCCAAGGTGGCCTATGTGGAAAGGCTTTGCAACGTTGGGGGAAGAGTAGTCAAGAACGACCGTTTTGCCTTTTCCAAAATCAAAAGAACCATATTTTTCTCCCTTTTCCAAAACGCCTTTGAGAATTTGGTTTGAAAAATAACTTCTTTTAATATAGATGTTGAGGTAGCCGTTTACCGTTTCTATCTTTTCTATATTTTCAAGTTTCAGCTCCGATGCGATTTTCTCGGAAATCATAACGGGAGACATACGGAGCGATTTTGAAAGCTTAAAGCAGGGAAGTGCAATATCTCCCATTTTTTCGTCGGGGGGATATTCTAACATCTGCGCAATTTTTTCTTCATCGAGACCGTGAGAAGAATTTATGCTGTCAAGTACGTTTTTTAGTTCTTGTGACAGACTGTTCTTGAAAAGTAACATATAATTATCCTTTCTGAAAGTAAATAGTCGTATTATCTGTGTATACAAACCCATTTTAACTTATATATTATAACATAACATAAATATCATTTCAAGTATATAAACCAAATTATTACAAATCAAATTACGATTTGTATGCGTAACGTTACAAATTAACACATAAAAATACGACATTGGTCATTATTCACAATTTTTATACACGTATTTAAAACAAAAAGTAGTTTTTGAACATAGATTGTTGACAAATTGTGTACAATTTGATATAATTTTTTTATAAGTTTTGTTAAGGAGAATTGTATGAAAAACAAGAATTTTTCAAAAATATTGGCTTTAATGTTGATGGCAATTATGTTGTTGTCGATGTTTGCTTCTTGTAAGAAAAAGCCGCCGGAGCCTGTCGAAGACGTTCAGGACACCATCTATAACCATTCTGAAGAAAACCCGAATATTCCTGCTCAGAACTATGAAGGATATGAATTTGCTTTCATAACACAGGGCGGAAACGCTTACAATATTGGATATTTGGTTTCTGATAGCGAAACAGGTAACCTTATTCCTGATGCTGTTTACAAGAGAAACAGCGTGCTTTCTCAGAAATACAACATTACTTTTAAGCAGATCGTTGTTTCTGACGTTTTGTCGACAGTACGTTCTCAGGTAATGAGTGGAAGCACGGAATTTGACCTTATTATTGACAATACTCAGCGTCTTGCTACTATGGCAAAAGAAGACCTTCTTCTTGATCTTAACACAGTAGAAAGATTTGATATGACAAAGTCGTATTGGGATAGTAATGCTGCAGAACAGCTTTTGATTGGCGAGCAGTTGTTTTTCACAAACTGTGACCTTAACATTCAGGAGCTTGCGTTCGTAGTTTTCTTTAATAAGCAGCTTATAAAGGATAAGAATCTTACCAGCCCTTACGAATATATGGCTAATAACGAATGGACGCTCGATAACTGGGCAATTCTCGCTACTGCGATATATGATGACGTTAACGGTAACGGTAACCAAGAGGAAACGGACAGATATAGTAACCTTTACGAATATCATAACGGAAGAATGTTCCTTTACGGTACCGGAGTAAGAGCTACAACGAACGGTGCAGACGGTGTTCCGAGAGTTTCGCTGTTTGATACAGATAAGACCGTAAAGGTTTACGAAAAATGTAAAGAAGTATTTAAGGGTCAATCTTCTTGGTGTATAAACGAAATGAGCAGTGACGCACACGGATTTACAAACAAGTGGAATTATGCACGTTCATTGTTCTGTCAGGATTTGTATTTGTTCCACTATCAGGGTGCAGGTATTATAGGCCAGTTTGCTGATATGGAAAGTGAATTTGGTATAGTACCTTTCCCGAAGTATAATTCCGATCAGGAAAACTACTGTTCTATGTATCCCTATAACTGTTCAATGGTTGCAATGCCTAATACTTTGCAGGGAGAAGATCTTGAAAGAGCAGCAAATATTATTGAAGATTTGAACTACTACTCAAGTATCGACCTTAAAGACGCTTGGTACGAAAAGCTTCTCAAGAGAAGATATACACAGGATACAGAATCCGAAGAAAACCTTGAGCTTGTAAAAAATAACCGTGTATACGATATCGGTATTTATTACAACTTCGGCGGTATTGTGAATAAGCTTCTTGACCTTGACGTAAGAACAAGCAATATTTCATCTACATATAAGAGAGTTCAGAAGGCTATAAACAATGATATTAAGAATGTTTATAAAGACTTTGGCTTGACGTCTTAAGTGTAATTGAATAAGGAATTAAAGCTCCGTTTATTAAGCGGAGCTTTTTTTGTATATATTGATAACGACGAAATGTATTTTTTTGTAATCAGATGAAAACTGTTGCAAAAAAGAATAAGATGTTGTATAATTGGTTAGATAGAAATAGGGAATTGATTGAAAGGGGGAGTTTTGTTTGGCAAGATATATCGGAATCGATCTTGGAACGTCGTCTGTTCTTATATATATAAAGGGTAAGGGAATTGTTCTTGACGAACCGTCTGTTGTTGCTGTTAATGACGAAACGGGTGAACTTATAGAAATAGGAAAAGAAGCTGTTCTTATGCTCGGCAAGACACCGCCCGGAATTTCGGTCATAAAGCCTATGAGTGAAGGGGTAATCAGTAAATACGAGGTTACTCTTACAATGCTTCAGCATTTTCTGAAGAAAGCAATATCCGTTTCTCAGATATTCAAGCCTATCGTTGCAGTGTGTGTTCCAAGTGGCATAACCGATGTTGAGGAAAGGGCTGTAAGGGATGCAGCGACACAGCTTGGGGCAAGGTATACTTATCTTGTGGAAGAGCCGCTCGCAGCTGCTATTGGCGCCGGACTTGATATTATGGAGCCCGAAGCGAAGCTGGTCATTGATATAGGGGGCGGTACTACCGATATTGCCGTTATTTCCTACGGGCAGATTGCTTTTTCCGAATCTGTAAGAGTAGGCGGAGATAAGTTTGACGAGGCAATTGCGCGTTACGTAAGAAGAAAATATAACTTGCTTATTGGAGAGAGAACCGCAGAAAAGGTTAAGCAAGAGATAGGAACGGTGTGGCAGAGAGAAGAGACTGTTAATATTGAAGTAAAGGGCAGAAATCTTCTTGATGGATTGCCTAAGGCTGTTAAACTTACGTCATCGGAAATGGTTGGCGCTCTTGAAGAACCCGTAACTGCTATAATTGAGGCAGTTTGCGCAGTTATAGAAAAGATACCTCCGGAGATGCTTAAGGATATTACGAAAAACGGAATAGTGATGACGGGTGGCGGAAGTATGCTCTACGGACTTGACCACTTGACCGCAAACGTGACTGGTATTAAGACGCGCGTTGCAGAAAATGCGATTTCGTGCGTGGCTATTGGAACCGGAAAGGCACTTGAAAGATACTTGAAAGATCCGGAAAAAGCGGTTAGTTTCTCAAAGGTAAAGAAGTACTACGAGTACGATTAACAGCTGTTTTTTTAACAAAAATAGACTAAATAAGAAATTATTTATAAAAAAGCAAGTATAATTAAAAACAAAAAGTTAAATTTGTATAACAAGCATTGACAAAGGTGTCGGTGATAGGTATACTATACATGTAATAATTTAAAAATTTTTTTAAAGGAGTTCGCTATGAAAAAAACATCTTTAGCAAGATTGTTAGCTTTTCTTTTGGTTGCTATTACAGTAGTATCCTCCTTGGTGGCTTGTGGCGGTAAAGACAAACCCACAGGTGAACAGGGCGGCGGCGAATGGTTTATTACAAACCACAATGAAGAAAATCCTAACATTCAGCAGAAAGACTACGAAGGTCATGAATTTACATTCATCTGCCAGCCGTACTTGGATGGAACCGGCGCATACTCGGTAAACTACTTGGTTTCCGACGGCGAAACAGGTAACCATATTCTTGACGCTGTTTACAGACGTAACAGCGACCTTACCAGAAAGTACAACGTAACATTTAAGCAGATGCAGGTAAAAGACCTTATCACAACAGTACGTTCTCAGGTAATGGGCGGCGGTACAGAGTTTGACGCAATTATAGGTACAGCAAAGGACCTTGCTACATTGGCAAGAGAAAACCTTCTTCTCGACCTTAACAGTGTTGACAGATTCGATATGACAAAGTCATATTGGGACGGCAACGCAGCAAAGGACCTTAAGATCGGTGAAAAGCTTTACTTCACAAACTGTGACCTTAACGTTCAGGAGCTTGCATTCGTTGTATACTTCAACAAGGCTCTTATCGCAAACGATGAAAACCTCACAAGTCCTTATGAATATATGGAAAATAATGAGTGGACCATCGATAACTGGGCAAACCTTGTAAAATCTGTAAGCCAAGACGTAAACGGTGACGGTGAATACACCGAAACTGACAGATACGGTACTCTTTATGAATACCACAACGGTAGAATGTTCCTTTACGGTTCAGGCGTGAGAGTTACAACAAACGACTCTACAGGTAAGCCTGTTGTTACATTGTTTGATACAAACAAAGCTGTAACAGTATACGAAAAGTGTAAGGACGTATTTAGCTCAGCTAGCTCATGGTGTATCAATGATATGAGCGGTGAAACTCATGGATATCCTGATAAGTGGGACTACATGCGTTCATTGTTCTGCCAGGACCTCTATCTCTTCCACTATGAAGGAACAAACATTATTCACCAGTTTGCTGACATGGAAAGCGAATTTGGTATAGTTCCTTTCCCCAAGTATAATTCAGAACAGACAAACTACACATCAATGTATCCGTTGTTCTGCGCTATGTTCGCAATGCCTAACACGCTTGAAGGCGAAGAACTTGCAAGAGCAGCAGACATCATCGAAGATATGAACTACTTGTCCAGCCTTGACCTTAAGCAGTGCTGGTACGATAAGCTTCTTAAGAGAAGATATACTCAGGACGTAGAATCTGAAGCTAACCTTGAAATCATTAAGAACGGACGTGTTTATGACGTTGGTTTGTACTATGACTTTGGTGGTATCAGATTGAAGCTCGTTGACCTTGACGTTAGAAATACAAACCTCAACTCAACATACAAGAGACTCCAGAGAGCTATCGAAGCAGATATTAAGAGTACATACAGCAAGTTTGACTTGTCCTAACTATAACAAGAAATTAAGCTCCGCTTTAATGCGGAGCTTTTTTTGTTTAATAAAACAAATGATTATCATATATAAGTTTTTTGCGTTCATCCAGAGATGCTTTTTTCAAAAAGCACACTAAAAATATTATTTAAAAAATAATATATATTATTATATTAAAAGTTTTGGGGGAGTCAAGAGGGCACTTTTTTGAAAGCGCATATATAAATATTATTTTAAAAAAATAATATAGAAAAATAATAAATGATTATCTATTTAAAGTTTTTGCGGTTTCCAAAGAGGCTTTTTTCAAAAAGCGCCTTTGGTGTGGGTTCGGGAGCGAAGCTCCTGACTTTTTGTGCCTTGTTACGCGCGAAGCGCGTATTTCTCGGCTCCATCTGACGAGGGAGCTGGCATTTTCGTTAGAAAATGACTGAGGGAGAGAAAAGCAAACGTTTTAACAGATAATGTTGTTTTTTCTTTTTTACCACTTTCTTTGCGCAAAGAAAGTGGAGCAAAGAAGGCGTATAGGGGCAGGGGTTTCGATTCCCCCGCCCCTATAAACCCCTACCCCGCAAACGACCGAGGGGGATACCCCCTTGGTTCCCCCTTTTTTTGTTCGCAGAAATGGTATTGTCTGTTTTGTAGGGGGCGACGTTCACGAGTCCCCAAAAACCTTACTACGTGTGGTTCGGGGAATCCCTGCCTCGACGTCCTGTTTGAAATGGATTGTGAGATAATAAAATCTAAAATTGTACGGGCTTATGTTTGTTAGTGGTGGATATAAAAAACTCCCCCGCATTGTTGCGGGGGAGAGAATGAATATAGATTAGTTACATTCAGCACTGAGGGGACCAGCAAGGTCTTCAAGGAAGAACAACTTACCGGGCATTGTGGGCATATAGCTGGAGGGGATCCATCTTGTAGGACCATGACGGAGAGTCATCCAGAAGCTCATACCCTGCCACTGCATTCCACGGTTGAATACGCCGTCGCATCCGCCAATGATGTAATCAGCCTGCAAGAAGAGACCGGGGCCGATTGTGTTTGCACGGCAAGGAACGAGGGGGGTACGTGACTTGAAGCTTGTGATAGCGTTCTGTTCTATTGTAAGGGGATGGAGCTTAGCACCAATGCGGTAGCACTGCTTCTTCCATTCTTCGTCTGTTGCAAATTCAGCTGCAAACTGGGGTTCCCAGAATGCGATGTGGCACATTCTGCCTATACCGAATACAAGAATGAGCTTTGCGCCTTCAGCCTTAAGAGCTGCAATCTTTTCAGGATATGTGGGAAGGTTTGCCTTTGTAGCGAAGTTTCTCTGATCCTTGGGAATTGTGTATTCGCCGAGGGGATTGAAGAATGCATCTTCCATAGCGCACTGGAATGCTGCCTTGTTTGTAGAAGGGAGTGTGTTTCCTTCGCTGTCTGCCCATTCGTCCATATTGAATGTATAAACGTGGTCACATTTGATCTTCCATTCTCTGAGGAAGTAAACAGCCCACTTGTACATACCCATAGGGCCTACGGGGAGAATGAAAGCGATCTTTTCGCCTGCTTCTTTAGCTTCTTTGATTTTGAGAGCAATTTCGTGGCCCATAAGAGTGTCGAATGCATAAATGTTATCGCACTTAACGGGAGTAAAATCCTTGTGCCAGAATGCCTGGGGTTCTGTTGCTGATTCGGGAGCAAAATCCATACAAGCGTTGATTTTGTCGAAATCCCAACCTGCAGGGTAGAAACCTTCGAGTAATGAACCTTTAACGGTTGACATGAAATCCATATTGAATGAACCTCCTATAAATTATATATTATATTTTTGTATTTACTTAGGGGAGAAGTGTTCCGGGAACAACCTTGGGCCAGAACATGCATTTTGTAAATGCTTCTGCATACTGTACGCCACACTGAATACCGCGGAAACGAGCGCATGTCTTTACAAATTCCGCAAAGTCGATATTGTCGTGGTCGCGCATCCAGGTGAGCTGGCTTTCGTGACATTCGAGCATTTCGAGTTTAAGATCAATAAATTCGGAAATGTCAACGTATTCTGTGGGGAGCGATCCGACACCTGCAAGTGTATCCATATAATAAATGGGAGTTACCTTTGCAGGATTGTTATTTACAGCAGGGTAATGCGCAACGCTTGCTGCGAATGCTGCATCAAAAACGAGCTGGCTTACAGCGTTGTGGTCGGGCATATAGTCATCGGGGCAGTGCGTAATAATAACGTCGGGCTGTTCTTCAGCAATGAGTGCTGTCATCTTGTCTCTGTGTTCTTTCTTGTCTCCGTAAACGAGAAGGTCGCCGATGTCAAGAGTTCTTACGTTGATTCCTGCAAGAGCCCCTGCGTTTTTAGCTTCCTGAATACGCATTTTGCCAAGTTCTTCGGGTTCGATGATTACGTGTCCGAGGTTTCCGTTACATACGTGTACAACGGTAACGTCGTGACCGAGTTTTTTATATTTTGCGAGAGTTCCAGCGCATCCGATTTCAATATCATCGGGATGGCAACCTATTGCTAATACCTTCATTATATTTGCATCTCCTTACAGTTGAAAAATAGCGTAATTATATAATTGACGCTCAAATTATCTATCTTCTTTAATGATACTACACCTTTCAAACTATGTCAAGAATATTTCAAGAAATAAATGTATTTATTTACATATTTAAGTATATATCCTTATTGAAATAGTTCTGATATTTGTTGTGTGTATGTATATACTTTTTGCGGTTAAAAAATGTATTTGACAATATTTTAAAGTGTATTGATTTTTTTTATTGTTTATGTTATACTATTGTGTGTTATTGTAAAAAAAGATAAGAGAGGAAAGAATGATGGAGAAGACAATGGAAGGTATCGATTTAAAGTCGTACTTTAAAAAATTGCTTGACAACTGGCTGATTATCTTACTATGCTGTGTTATAGGAGTTTCCGGAGCGTTTGTATATTCCGCTTTTTTTGCAACTCCTATGTACTCGTCGAAGATTACGGTCAGTGTGAATAACTCTGACTGGACCTCGGGAGTAAATATAAATGATATCCAAACCACACTTAAGCTTGTAGAAAGCTGTGTTATTGTTCTTGAGCATGACGAGATGGCTGAAAAGGTTTCTAAAAAAATAGAAGACCAGACAGGAGATAAGTTCAGCGTTGCGAGTGTTAAGGGTGCGCTTTCCTTTTCTCAAAAAGGTGAAACGAATTTTATAGACGTAATAGCAAGAACGACAGACCCTGAGTTGTCTGCGTTATTATGTAATACGGTTGCAGCGGAAGCGCCTGAGCTTATAGTTCGTAACGTTGCAGGTATACAAGTTTCGGTTATCGAAGAAAACGGCGCCAAGGTTAATGAGAATCCTGTTTCGCCCAATACTGCTAAAAATATGGTTTTAGGTTTTATTATTGCCTTTGCTGTATCGTGTTTTGCTATATTGATGATTATGTATTTTGACAATACGGTTTCCGATGGTGAGATTATCAGAGAAAAATACGGTATATCTGTTCTTGGAACCATTCCGAACTTCGAGACAAGCTCCAAGAGAAAGCACTACGGTTATTCAAATTAGTTAAAAATAAAAAATGCACACTGCGGTGTGCATTTTTTGTTTTGAAAAATAAGGAGAAAATAAAAATGCTAACTCAATCAATATGAGTTAGCATAATCATCGTCTGAACTTACGCGTTTACTGTGTTGAGCTTGCGAGTAAACTGACTCTTTTTACGAGCAGCAGCGTTCTTGTGGAGAAGACCCTGTGCAACTGCCTTGTCAAGCTTCTTAACAGCAGCTTTGTATGTTTCTGCTGCAACTTCCTTTTCACCTGCTTCGATTGCAGCTTCGTATTTCTTTATAGCTGTCTTGAGAGCGGTCTTAAGCATTTTGTTCTGTAAGGTTTTAGCCTCGATAGTTTTAACGCGCTTCTTTGCGGACTTAATGTTAGGCATGTATTTCACCTCCCTGAAAAACTTATACATCTATCAAGTGTATATACTAGCACACTTTTTGGTAAAAATCAAGTCTTTTTGTAATTTTTTTGAAATATTAATTTTTTGTTAATTTTGATTTGGGGGAGAAAAATCTGTTGACAATTATTGTAAATAATGATAATATTATATACTGCCCAAACAGTGTTGTGAACAACGTCTTAAAAAACGCTGGGGGCTGAAAAAGTAAAGAAAGTATACTGCTTTTTTTGTGAAATGCAGTTTCTGAATAATGAATGTTGAGGACATACCACTGAATTTCCGTGGCGTACAGTCTTTGATTTTTCCGCAGCTTATAATTTGGCTGTAACCAGCATGCCGTAGGGGTAGCGGAAGAAAAAAGAGTGTAAATCAGGGGGACTTTTTGGTATGCCTATTAATTTGAATGGAGTGATTGTTGCATGGTCAAGCCCCATAAGCTTGGAACAAATGTCAGAATGAGTTTTTCTAAAATCGACGAAACGCTCGATATGCCCAATTTGATTGAGGTACAGAAAAAATCATATCAGTGGTTCCTTGAAGAAGGTCTGAAAGAAGTATTGCGCGATGTATCGCCTATAGTTGACTATTCAGGCAATATTTACATTGAGTTTGTGGATTACACAGTTGATCCCAATCCGAAGTATCCCGTCGAGGAATGTAAGGAAAGAGATGTAAACTACGCAGTTCCTTTGAGAGTTACCGTACGTATGTATAATAAGGAAACAGGCGAAGTTGTTGACAAGAACGTATTTATGGGCGATTTCCCGCTTATGACCGAAAATGGAACGTTCGTTATCAACGGTGCGGAAAGAGTAATTGTTTCGCAGATCGTTCGTTCGCCCGGTATGTACTATGATAGTTCTATCGATAAGACCGGTAAAAAGCTTTACACGGCGACGGTTATTCCTTATCGCGGCGCATGGCTCGAATACGAAACAGATGCAAATGACGTATTCTACGTACGTATTGATAAGAACCGTAAGATACCCGTAACTGTACTTATTCGTGCATTGGGTATTGAGAGTGATGCTGAAATTAAAGCATTATTCGGAGAAGATCCCAAGATCGTTCAGACTCTCGAAAAAGACGGTATGAACCAAGAGGCACAGAAGAACGGCACTACTGTTGGCGATGAAGCTCTGAAGGAGATTTATAAGAAGCTCCGTCCCGGCGAACCTCCGTTGGTTGAGAGTGCTCAGATACTCATAAACAATCTGTTCTTTGATCCCAAGCGTTACGACCTTGCAAACGTTGGTAGATACAAGTTTGACAAGAAGATGGGAATTGCAAACAGACTTGTCGGAAGAATACTTGCGCTTCCTGTTGTAAACCCCATTACAGGCGAGATTCTTTATGATGCTGAAACAGAAGTGACCCGCGAGATTGCAAATAACATCGAAAGAAACGGTGTAAACGAGGCTACCATATATACAGAAGAAGGAAACACTCTTAAGGTTTTCTCAAACGGTATGGTATATCCGGAAACAGTATTCGGTTTTGACCTCAAGGAAGCAGGTATAAACGAAAAGGCAAGACTTTCAGTTATGCTTGAGATTGCTGAAAACTGCGATGGCGACAAAGAAAGAATTATTGAAGAGGCAAAGAACAGAATTGCTGAGCTTTCGCCTAAACATATCACAAAAGATGATATTTTTGCATCAATTAACTACCTCGTAGGACTTGCTCACGATATCGGTAGTGTTGATGATATTGACCATTTGGGTAACCGTCGTTTGCGTTGCGTAGGTGAGCTTCTCCAGAACCAGCTCAGAATCGGTTTCTCCCGTATGGACAAGATAGTTAAGGAAAGAATGACAATTCAGGATAACGATACGCTCAGTCCTGAAAACCTCATTAATATAAGACCTGTTGTTACTGCGATCCGTGAATTCTTCGGTTCATCTCCGTTGTCTCAGTTTATGGACCAAAACAACCCCTTGGCAGAGCTTACTCACAAGCGTCGTTTGTCAGCTCTCGGTCCCGGCGGTCTTTCGAGAGACCGTGCATCCTTCGAAGTTCGTGACGTACACTATACTCATTATGGTAGAATGTGTCCTATCGAAACTCCTGAAGGTCCTAACATCGGTTTGATTTCATATCTTTCAACTTATGCAAGAATTAACGATTATGGCTTTATTGAGGCTCCTTACAGACGTATCGATAAGGAAACGGGCGTTGTTCTTGATGAGGTTGAATATATGACTGCTGATATAGAAGATAACTATACGGTAGTTCAGGCTAACGAGCCTTTGACAGAAGATAATAAATTTGTAAATAAGAGAGTAACTGCAAGACATCAGGCTGATATTATTGAAATAGACGCATCTCAGGGTGACTATATGGACGTTTCTCCTAAGATGGTTGTGTCTGTTGCAACAGCTATGATCCCCTTCCTTGAAAACGACGACAACTCTCGTGCGCTGATGGGTTCAAATATGCAGAAGCAGGCAGTTCCGTTGTTTGTTACAGACTCGCCTATCGTTGGTACGGGTATGGAATACAAAGCAGCGGTTGACTCCGGTGTTGTTGTGGTTGCTAAAGAAGGCGGTCTTGTTGAACGCGTATCTGCAGATGAAATCGTTATCCGTACATCAAGCGGAAGAAAAGATGCATATCAGCTTATTAAGTTCAAGAGATCTAACCAGGGTACTTGTATTAACCAGATTCCGATAGTAAAATGCGGTGAGTATATCGAAAAGGGACAGGTTATCGCAGACGGTCCCGCAACCGACAAGGGTGAAATTGCTCTTGGCAAAAATGCTCTCATCGGATTTATGACTTGGGAAGGTTATAACTACGAGGATGCTGTATTGCTTAACGAACGTCTTGTTCGTGATGATGTATATACATCTATTCATATAGAAGAATATTCGCACGAATCCCGTGATACAAAGCTCGGTCCGGAAGAAATCACTTGCGAAATCCCCAACGTTGGTGCCGACGGTCTTAAGGATCTTACTCCCGAAGGTATCGTAAGAAAGGGTACTGAAGTAAAAGCGGGTGATATTCTCGTAGGTAAGGTTACACCTAAGGGTGAAACAGACCTCACTGCAGAAGAAAGACTTCTCCGCGCTATTTTTGGCGAGAAGGCAAGAGAAGTAAGAGATACGTCTCTCAGATTGCCTCACGGCGAATCCGGTGTTGTTGTTGACGTAAAAGTATTCTCAAGAGATAACTCAGACGATCTTCCTCCCGGCGTAAACAAGGTTGTTAAAGTATACGTTGCTCAGAAGAGAAAGATATCGGTCGGAGATAAGATGGCCGGACGTCACGGAAATAAGGGTGTTGTATCCCGTATTCTTCCTCCCGAAGATATGCCTTTCTTGGCAGACGGTACTCCTCTTGATATAGTTCTTAACCCCCTCGGCGTTCCTTCTCGAATGAACATCGGTCAGGTGCTTGAAGTGCATCTCGGTATGGCAGCGAGAAAGATGGGCTGGAAGGTTATGACTCCCGTATTTGACGGCGCAACCGAAAAAGATATTACAGAATGTCTTACAATGGCAGGTCTTTATCGTGACGTATTGCCGAACGAAAACGTAACCGGCAAGCCCTTGTTTGAAGAAGTTATAAACGATAACGGTGACAAGGATATCAGAAGACTTGCAGATGAAGAAATTGCAAATGAAGAATATATGAAGGAGCTTTTTGAAGCAGGAAAGCTCAAGATTGTTGACGGTAAGTCTATACTTTACGATGGCAGAACGGGTGAAGCGTTTGATAACCCTGTTACAGTCGGTGTAATGTACTACCTCAAGCTCCACCACCTCGTTGACGATAAGATTCACGCTCGTTCAACAGGTCCTTACGCTCTCGTTACACAGCAGCCTTTGGGTGGTAAAGCTCAGTTTGGTGGTCAGCGTTTCGGAGAAATGGAAGTTTGGGCGCTTGAAGCTTACGGTGCGGCTTATACACTTCAGGAAATTCTTACAGTTAAGTCTGACGACGTTACAGGACGTGTTAAGACTTACGAAGCAATTGTTAAGGGACAGAATATTCCTCGTCCCGGTATTCCCGAATCGTTTAAGGTTCTTGTTAAGGAACTTCAGGCACTTGCACTTGACGTTTGCGTTCTTGATAAGGACGGAAATGAAATTGAGCTTGCTAAGATTGGCGAAGACGAAAGTGAAGCAGCAACATATGTTACTGCAGAAGAAGTTGGCGAAAGTGTTGTAACTGATGATGTTATGGACAATTTCGTTGAAGAAGAAACAGATGATGACGACGAATTCTACTCCGATGATGACGGAGAGGATTACGACGATGACTTGGGTGATGACTGATGGAAGGAGAAAAGAAAATGGAACAGAGCATGGAACATAATATATTTGACTCTATACGCATTAGTCTGGCTGACCCCGAAAAGATCAGAGCTTGGTCATCGGGTGAGGTTAAGCGTCCCGAAACTATAAACTACAGAACGCTTAAGGCTGAAAGAGATGGTCTTTACTGCGAACGTATCTTTGGTCCTACAAAGGACTGGGAATGTATGTGCGGTAAATACAAGAGAGTACGCTATAAGGGTAAGGTATGTGAAAAGTGCGGTGTTGAAGTTACAACCAAAAAGGTTCGCCGTGAACGTATGGGACATATCGAACTCGCGGCTCCCGTTTCTCATATCTGGTATTTTAGAGCAATCCCCTCAAGAATGGGTCTCCTTCTTGACATTTCTCCCCGTTTACTTGAAAAGGTTCTTTATTTCGCTCAGTATATAGTAATTGATCCCGGTACAACCCCTCTTGAAAAGAAGCAGCTTCTTACAGAGCGTGAGTACAGAGATAATCTTGAGCGTTATGAAAACGACTTTAAGGTTGGTATGGGTGCTGAAGCTATAAAAGAGCTTCTCAAAGAGCTTGACGTCGAAAAGCTCGCAGAAGAGCTCAAGGCAGAGCTTGCAACTGCAACAGGTCAGAAAAAGCTCCGTATAATCAAGAGACTTGAAGTTGTTGAAGCTTTCAGAAAGTCCGGTAACAGACCCGAATGGATGATCCTTGATGTAATTCCGGTTATTCCTCCGGAAATTCGTCCTATGGTTCAGCTTGACGGTGGAAGATATGCAACGTCAGACCTTAACGACCTTTACCGTCGTGTTATTAACAGAAATAATCGTCTTAAGAGACTTATCGAGCTTAATGCTCCCGATATTATTATAAGAAACGAAAAACGTATGCTTCAGGAAGCTGTTGACGCTTTGTTCGACAACGGAAGAAGAGGTAAACCCGTAACAGGTCCTAACAACCGTCCTTTGAAGTCGTTGTCAGAAATGCTCCGCGGTAAGCAGGGACGTTTCCGTCAGAACCTTCTCGGTAAGCGTGTTGACTATTCAGGCCGTTCGGTTATCGTTGTTGGTCCCGAACTTAAGATTTATCAGTGTGGTCTTCCTAAAGAGATGGCACTTGAACTCTTCAAGCCCTTTGTTATGAAGCGCCTTGTTGAAACACAGAAGGCATCTAATATTAAAGAGGCTAAGAAGAAGGTAGAAAAAGTAGATCCGGATGTATGGGACGCACTTGAAAACGTTATTAAAGAACATCCTGTTCTTCTTAACCGTGCTCCTACACTTCACCGTCTTTCTATTCAGGCGTTCGAACCTGTTCTTGTAGAGGGTAGAGCAATTAAACTTCATCCGCTCGTATGTACAGCGTTTAACGCGGACTTCGACGGTGACCAGATGCCTGTTCACGTTCCGCTTTCAGCAGAAGCTCAGGCAGAAGCACGTTTCCTTATGCTTTCTGCAAACAACTTGCTTAAACCTGCTGACGGTAGAGCAGTAACAGTTCCTTCTCAGGATATGGTCCTCGGTTCGTTCTATCTTACAATAGATAAGGCGGGCGAAAAAGGCGAGGGAAGAGTATTCCGTGATTTTGATGAAGCTATGATGGCTTATGAAAATAAGCAGCTCGGACTTCACGCTCCTATTAAGGTTCGTATTTCGCGTGAGATAAACGGTGAAACTGTTACCGGCGTTATTGACGCGACACTCGGAAGACTTATATTCAACAGCATAATTCCTCAGGACCTCGGTTTTGTTGACAGAAGCGATCCTTCAAAGCTCCTTGACCTCGAAATTATGTTTACTGCAGGCAAGAAACAGCTTGGTCAGATCGTTGACCGTTGTATCAAAATTCACGGCGCGTCAGTTACAGCTACCGTTCTTGACAATATCAAGAAGTTAGGTTATAAATACTCCACAAAGGCGTCTATCTCTATTTCTTACGCAGACGTTACGATTCCTCCCGAAAAGTACACCTTGATCAGCGAAGCTGAAAATAAGGTTGCTGAAATCCAGGAACACTTTATGTACGGTGAACTTACAGAAGAAGAACGTTACCGTAACGTTATCGCGGTATGGGAAAAGACAACAAAAGACGTTGTTGCAGCACTCCAGACAAGCTTTGACCGTTATAACTCAATCAAGATGATGAGTGACTCCGGTGCCCGTGGTAACATTACACAGATGCGTCAGCTCGCAGGTATGCGTGGTCTTATGTTTGCTACAAACGGACGTACGATGGAAATTCCGATTAAGTCGAACTTCCGTGAAGGTCTTAATATACTTGAATACTTTATCGCTGCGAGAGGTGCTCGTAAGAGTCTTTCGGATACAGCGCTTCGTACAGCCGACTCCGGTTACCTTACAAGACGTCTCGTTGACGTATCTCAGGAAGTTATCGTTCGTGAGGATGACTGCGGATCGACAGAAGGTTACTGGGTAAGCACAATCAAGGATGGCGGAGATGTTATCGAGCCGTTCAAGGACAGACTTGTTGGACGTTATACTATCGGTGACGTAGTTGATGCAAACAATAACGTAATTGTTGCAGGCGATACTATGATGACTGAAGAAGATGCTGACAGAATTATTGCTGCAGGTATCGAAAAGGTATATATCCGTACTGTTCTTAAATGTAAAGCAAGACACGGCGTTTGTGCAAAATGTTACGGTGCTGACCTTGCTTCAGGTAAATCGGTTAACGTTGGTGAAGCTGTTGGTATTATCGCGGCTCAGTCTATCGGTGAACCCGGTACACAGCTTACGATGAGAACGTTCCATACCGGTGGTGTTGCCGGATCAGATATTACGCAGGGTCTTCCCAGAGTTGAAGAACTCTTTGAAGCGCGTAGACCTAAGAAGACAGCTATTATTGCTGAAATTTCCGGTAACGTTACTATTCAGGACGTTAAGAGAACAAGAAACGTTACTATTACTTCTGTTGAAACGGGCGAAAGCTCATCTTATGCAGTTCCTTACGGTATGAGCATAATTGTTGCCGAGGGTGATTACGTAAGTGCAGGACAGCCTTTGACTGAAGGTTATATGAGCCCTGCTGACATAGCAAGAGTTAGCGGACTTGACGCGGTATATGACTACATTATCCGCGAAGTTCAGCGTGTGTACCGTTTGCAGTCTGTTGAAATCAACGACAAGCATATCGAAGTTATTACACGTCAGATGACACGTAAGGTTCGAGTTGAGGATTCGGGTGATACAAACTTGTTGCTCGGCTCTATGGTTGACGTTAACGAATATAATGATGAAAATGCCGCAATTCAGGCAAGAATTGATGCAGGCGAGCGCGATCTCTGTCTTGCTACAGTATCTCCTGTATTGCTTGGTATTACAAAAGCCGCATTGCTTACAGAATCCTTCCTTTCTGCTGCATCATTCCAGGAAACTACAAAGGTTCTTACAGATGCTGCTATCAGAGGTAAGGTTGACCACTTGCTCGGTCTTAAGGAAAACGTTATTATCGGTAAGCTTATTCCTGCAGGTACCGGTCTTCAGAGATACCGCAGTGTAGAAATTGATAAGAACGAATCTGAACAGACAGAGACGGCTATTGTTGAAGAATAATATTATAAAAAAGAGAGCTTTTATAAAAAGGCTCTCTTTTTTTGCGTTTTAATTACATATGTATTTTAGTTATAGTAGTGAAAAATGTGAATGTTGGGTTTGTGTTCTGTATGAAAATTGTGCAAAACGTAGAAAAATTGCATAAATTTAATCGCTCTTGACAATTATAAGAGGCGATGGTATAATATAACATATCTACCTATGCTTTGGCATAATTATGCCTATTTGTAGGGTAGAAAATATTGAAGAAGGAGGAAGAATATGCCAACCTTTAACCAGTTAGTAAGACAGGGCAGAGCAGAAAAGCAGTACAAGTCTAAAGCACCCGTGCTTCAGAAGGGATTCAACACAATTAAGAACGTTCCCACTGATTTCAGTGCTCCTCAGAAGCGTGGTGTTTGCACCAAAGTTTCTACAACAAGCCCTAAGAAGCCTAACTCAGCTCTTCGTAAGATTGCCAGAGTTCGCTTGACAAATGGTCTTGAAGCTACAACCTATATCCCCGGTATCGGTCACAACCTTCAGGAACACTCAGTTGTACTCATCAGAGGCGGAAGGGTTAGAGACCTCCCCGGTGTGCGTTATCACATCATCAGAGGTAGTTTGGATGCTCAGGGCGTTGCAAACCGCAAGCAGAGCAGATCCAAGTACGGTGCAAAGAGACCTAAGTAAGTCTTAGCATCAAGTTATTTTTAAGGTAACACATGAATATCGTCATTGCGATTATCCGAATGACCGGTACTTATTTATATATAAATAACTGACCGACTCGGAAAAAGCATGTACGAAGTTATTCTTCGAGTACCTATGAATTCATTATCATTTATGAAGGAGGGAAGATCCGTGCCAAGAAGAGGTCAAATTACAAAAAGAGATGTATTGCCCGATCCTTTGTACAATTCTAAACTTGTAACAAAGCTCATCAACAACATTATGTATGATGGTAAGAAGGGTGTTGCTCAGAAAATTGTTTACGATGCATTCGCAGCTGTTGAAGAAAAGACAGGAAAGAACGCACTCGAACAGTTTAACGCTGCTATGGAAAACGTTATGCCTGTACTTGAAGTAAAGGCTCGCCGTGTAGGTGGTTCAACATATCAGGTTCCTATGGAAGTAAGAGCAGAAAGAAGACAGACACTCGGCCTTCGTTGGTTGACAGCATACGCAAGAACTCGCGGTGAAAAGACAATGTCTGAAAGACTCGCGAACGAAATTATGGATGCTATCAACAGCACAGGCGGTGCTTTCAAAAAGAAAGAAGAAACACACAGAATGGCTGAAGCTAACAAAGCTTTTGCACATTACAGATATTAATAATGCCGCATAATAAGGAGATATTATAATGCCAAGAGAATATACACTTGAAAAAACACGTAATATAGGCATTATGGCACATATCGACGCCGGTAAGACAACAACCACAGAGCGTATCCTGTTCTACACAGGTAAGACTCATAAGATGGGTGAAACACACGACGGCGGCGCAACGATGGACTGGATGGTTCAGGAACAGGAAAGAGGTATCACGATTACATCTGCTGCTACCACATGTTTCTGGAAGAACCACCGTATCAACATCATTGATACCCCCGGACACGTTGACTTTACTGTTGAAGTTGAGCGTTCTCTCAGAGTTCTCGACGGTTCAGTAACAGTATTGTGTGCTAAGGGCGGCGTTGAACCTCAGTCTGAAACTGTATGGCGTCAGGCTGACAAATACGGCGTTCCGCGTATGGCTTATGTTAACAAGATGGATATTATGGGTGCAAACTTCTACCGTGTTGTTAATATGATGCACGAAAGACTTAAGGCGAATGCTGTGCCGATTCAGCTCCCGATTGGTGCCGAGGATACTTTCAGAGGTATCATCGACCTTCTCAACATGGAAGCTGACGTATATTACGATGAATTAGGTAAAGATATGCGTATCGAACCCATTCCGGAAGATATGCTCGAAATGGCTCAGGAATACCGTGCAAAGCTTATTGAAGCTGTTGCTGAAACAGACGATGCTTTGCTTGATAAGTTCTTCAACGATGAAGAAATTACAGTAGACGAGCTTAAGGTTGCTATTCGTAAGGCAACAATCGCTAACCAGATCGTTCCCGTTGTTTGTGGAACATCTTATAAAAACAAGGGTGTACAGAAGCTTCTCGACGCTATCGTTGATTATATGCCTGCACCTATTGACGTACCTGCCATTACAGGTATAAACCCTGATACAGAGCAGGAAGAAACACGTCCTTCATCTGATGAAGAACCCTTCGCAGCTCTTGCATTCAAGATTATGACAGACCCGTTCGTAGGAAAGCTTTGCTTCTTCCGTGTTTATTCGGGTATTATTGAAACAGGATCTACAGCGTTCAACTCTGTAAAGGGCGCGCGTGAAAGATTCGGTCGTATTCTTCAGATGCACTCAAACGAGCGTCAGGATATTGACAAGTGTTATGCAGGTGATATTGCCGCAGTTGTAGGCGTTAAGAATACAACTACAGGTGATACACTTTGTGATGAAAAGCATCCCATTATTCTTGAATCAATGGAATTCCCGGATCCTGTTATCCGTGTTGCTATTGAGCCTAAAACAAAGGCAGGTCAGGAAAAACTCGGTATTGCTTTGTCAAAACTTGCAGAAGAAGACCCCACATTCAAGACTTATACAGACGATGATACAGGACAAACTATCATCGCGGGTATGGGTGAGCTTCACCTCGAAGTTATCGTTGACCGTTTGCTTCGTGAATTTAAGGTTGAAGCTAACGTAGGTAAGCCTCAGGTTTCTTACAAGGAAACTATCAGACGTGCTGCATATTCCGATACGAAGTATGCTCGTCAGTCAGGTGGTAAAGGTCAGTACGGTCACGTTAAGATCACTATTGAGCCTAACGAAGCAGGTAAGGGTTACGAATTTATCAACAAGATTGTTGGTGGTGCTATTCCTAAGGAATACATTCCCGCAGTTGATGCAGGTATCCAGGGTGCTATGCAGACCGGTACTGTTGCAGGCTACAACGTTGTTGACGTTAAGGTAACACTTGAAGACGGTTCTTACCACGAAGTTGACTCTTCTGAAATGGCATTTAAGATTGCCGGTTCTATGGCGTTCAAGGATGCGATGAAGAAGGCAGATCCCGTTCTTACAGAGCCTGTTATGAAGGTTGTAGTAATTACACCTGAAGATTACATGGGCGATGTAATCGGTGATATCAACTCAAGACGTGGACAGATTCAGTCTATGGAAGCAGTTTCAGGCGCACAGGAAATCAACTCTTTTGTTCCGTTGTCTGAAATGTTTGGTTACGCTACAGACCTCCGTTCCAAGACACAGGGACGTGGTCAGTACTCTATGGAGCCCAGCCACTTTGCTGAAGTTCCGAAATCAATTATGGAAACACTTGTTTCTGCAAGAATGAAGAATCAAGAAAATAAATAATAAAACTTAGGAGGAATTGAAAAATGTCTAAGGAAAAATTTGAAAGAACGAAACCCCATGTAAACATTGGTACAATCGGTCACGTTGACCACGGTAAGACAACTCTTACAGCAGCTATCACAAGAACACTCTCTCTTACAAACGATAAGATCGAGTTCCAGGCTTACGATCAGATCGACAATGCTCCCGAAGAAAGAGCAAGAGGTATCACAATCAATACAAGACACGTTGAATATGAAACAGCTAATCGTCACTACGCTCACGTTGACTGCCCCGGACACGCTGACTATGTTAAAAATATGATCACTGGTGCAGCTCAGATGGACGGTGCAATCCTCGTTGTTGCAGCATCTGACGGTCCCCTTCAGCAGACTCGTGAACACGTTCTCCTTGCTCGTCAGGTTAACGTTCCCCAGATCGTTGTTTTCATGAACAAGACAGACCTTGTTGACGACGAAGAACTTCTCGAACTCGTAGAAATGGAAATCCGTGATCTCCTTTCTCAGTACGAATTTGACGGTGACAACACACCTATCATTCGTGGTTCTGCTCGTACAGCTCTTGAATGCACATCTTCTGATATCAACTCTCCTGAATACGCTCCTATCCTTGAGCTCATGAACGCTGTTGACGAATACATTCCTACTCCTGACAGACAGAGCGATCTTCCTTTCCTTATGCCTGTTGAAGACGTATTCTCCATTTCCGGTCGTGGTACAGTTGCTACAGGTAGAGTTGAACGTGGTACAGTTAAAGTATCTGACACAGTTGAAATCGTTGGTCTCGCTAACGAAAACAAGACAACAGTTGTTACAGGTGTTGAAATGTTCCACAAGCTTCTCGACCAGGCTGAAGCTGGTGACAACGTAGGTCTTCTCCTCCGTGGTATTGCAAAGAACGAAATCGAAAGAGGACAGGTTCTCTGTAAGCCCGGTTCTATCCAGCCTCACACAAAGTTTGTAGGTCAGGTTTATATCCTTACTGAAAAAGAAGGCGGACGTCAGAAGCCCTTCTTCTCTGGTTACAGACCTCAGTTCTATCTCAGAACAACAGACGTTACCGGTGTTATCGGTCTTCCTGAAGACGTTGAAATGTGCAAACCCGGCGACAACGTAAACATCACAGTTGAACTCATTACACCCGTAGCTATCGAAAAGGGTCTCCGTTTCGCTATCCGTGAAGGCGGTAGAACAGTTGGTTCCGGCGTTGTAAGCGAAATCATTGAATAATCATAACTGATTATATACAAAAATCAGGCAGAGCTTAAATGCTCTGCCTTTTTTGTATTATTAAATTATTTACAATGTATCATAGGTTATTATTATAATCAACTATTCATTATTTATTTGTAATCCTTACGAATGAGTGATGAATAGTAAATAAAAAAAATGAATAATACAAAACAAAAAATCCCTTTCGACATACGTCGAAATGGGATTTTTTGTTTTGGCCTGCCCGATAGGATTCGAACCTACGACCTTCAGAGTCGGAGTCTGACGCGCTATCCAGCTGTGCCACGGGCAGATGCTTTACATTGTTTTTATTCATAATAGTATAACACATAAAAAATATAATGTAAAGGGCGTTTTTGACAGTAAAAAATTAAAAATATTACAAAAAAATCAATATTTTTGAAAAAATATTGATTTTACTGTTTAAATGATTTAAAATATATGTTATAATTAACCTGAATAATGATTTTTTTACAGGAGGGCATACATAATGCTTACTGACATTCAAATTTCACAAAACGCTTCTATGAAGCCTATTACCGAAATTGCTGAAAAATTAGGCGTAAACCCCGATGAACTCGAACTTTACGGAAAATATAAGGCGAAGATTACTAACGATTTTATTAAGCGTAATTCCGACAAAAAGGACGGAAAGCTTATACTTGTTACAGCAATCAACCCTACTCCCGCAGGAGAAGGTAAGACTACAACATCTATCGGTCTCGGACAGGCTATGGAGAAGATTGGAAAGAAGGCTGTTATTGCTCTCCGTGAACCCTCACTTGGCCCGGTGTTTGGTGTAAAGGGTGGCGCTGCAGGTGGCGGTTACGCTCAGGTAGTTCCTATGGAAGACATCAACCTTCACTTTACAGGTGACTTCCATGCGATTACAGCTGCAAACAATTTGCTTTGCGCTATGATAGACAATCATATCCACCAGGGAAATGCACTTGGCATTGACCAGAGAAGAATTCTCTTCAAGAGAGTAACGGATACAAATGACAGAGCGTTGCGTAACACGATCTGCGGACTTGGTTCAAAGGTTGACGGTATTCCGCGTGAAGATCACTTTATGATTACCGTTGCAAGTGAGGTTATGGCTATTCTTTGTCTTGCGGATTCCGTAACAGACCTTAAGGAAAGACTTGGTGACATTCTCGTTGCTTATAAATACGACGGATCTCCCGTTTATTGCCGCGATATCAAGGCAAACGGCGCTATGACAGCTCTTCTTAAAGACGCTTTGAAGCCTAACCTTGTTCAGACACTTGAAAACACTCCTGCGCTTATTCACGGCGGTCCTTTTGCTAATATTGCTCACGGCTGTAACTCTGTAAGAGCTACAAAGCTTGCGCTTAAGCTTGCAGATTACGCTATTACAGAAGCTGGCTTCGGTGCTGACCTTGGTGCTGAAAAGTTCCTCGATATCAAGTGCCGTATGGCAGGAATTGCTCCTTCTACTATCGTACTTGTTGCTACAGTTCGTGCTTTGAAATATAATGGTGGAGTTCCCAAGACCGAGCTTAAGACAGAAAACCTCGAAGCATTGAAGAAGGGTATATGCAACCTTGAAGCTCATATTGATAATATTGCAAAGTTTGGCGTTCCTTGTGTTGTTGCAATCAACCGCTTTGATACCGACAGCGAGGCTGAACTCAACTATATTGAAGAAGTTTGTAAAAAGAAGGGTGCAGAATTTGCCCTCTCCGATGTATTTGCAAAGGGCGGCGACGGCGGAATCGAGCTTGCAAAGAAGGTAGTTGAATCTTGCGAAAAAGAAGCAAACTTCAAGTTTATATACGATGAATCACTTTCAATTTGCGAGAAGATTGAAACTGTTGCAAAAGAAATATACGGTGCTGACGGCGTGACCTTTACAGCACAGGCTCAGAATGCTATCAAGCAGATCGAAGCTCTTGATGAAAAATATAAGAAGTATCCTATATGCGTTGCTAAGACACAGTATTCGCTTTCCGATGATCCTGCTCTTCTCGGAAGACCCAGCAATTTCACAGTTACTGTTCGTGACGTAACACTTTCTGCGGGCGCTCACTTTATCGTTGTTTTGACTGGCAATATAATGACAATGCCCGGACTTCCTAAAGTTCCTGCAGCAGAAAACATTGACGTTGACGATGACGGTATTATTACAGGATTATTCTAAAAAATGATAGAACTTGTTAAACAAACAGTGACAGCCTCTGCTATTGAAACAGAGGCTGTTGCAAAAGAGTTTGCAAATATTATCCGAGAGGATATGAAGAAAATATCGGGCGATAATCTTTTTTTAGCTCTCTACGGTGACGTAGGTGTTGGAAAGACGGTTTTTGTTCGAGGACTCGCATCAGTTATATGTCCCGATGATTACGTTCAGAGTCCTACTTATGCATTAGTGAACGAATACAAGGGCGAATATAGGATATGTCATTACGATATGTACCGTATAACAAGCGAGGATGATCTCGAATCTACGGGCTTTTATGACTACAAAAATTGCATTATAGTTGCAGAGTGGTGCGAAAATATTCCGTTTGCAATTCCCGACGAATACTATCGTATAGAAATATCAAAGATAGATGACGGGTGCGGAAGAAACATAAAAATTGAAAAGATTACGGAGTAATAATTATGAAGATTCTTGCTCTTGATTCTACGGCAAAGACTGCCTCGGTGTGTATTTCCGAGGAAGAAAGACTTATAAGCATTTATTCTGTTACCGCCGGTTTGAATCATAGCGAAACCTTGTTGCCGATGGTTGAAAACGCCTTGAAAACGGCTCAGATGAATATAGACGATATTGATATGTTTGCAATATCAGACGGTCCGGGCTCTTTTACCGGAGTCAGAATCGGAGTATCGCTTTTGAAAGGACTGGCTTTCGGTAAAGATAAGCTGTGTGTAGGGGTGTCTACACTTGAAGCATTGGCTTATAATCTGAAAGGTTTCAAGGGAGTAATTTGTCCTGTTATGGATGCCCGTCGTGAACAGGTATATAATGCTTTGTTTATGTCAGACGGTAAGAATATTACAAGGTTGACAGAGGATAGGGCAATTCCGCTGAATGAATTACAAAATGAGCTTGCGGAGTTTAAGGAAGACATATATTTTTGCGGCGACGGCTATGATTTAGCTGTAAGAACAGTAGATGTAAAGACTATGGAAACTCCCATTCTTCTCCGTGAACAAAATGCTTATTCAGTAGCGCAGACGGCGTTAAAAAAATACAACGAAAACAAAGACGGCGAATATACTGACAGAGTGTTGAAGCCGACGTATTTAAGAGTTCCTCAGGCGGAGAGGGAAAGACTCGAAAGACTTAATAAAGAACAATAAAGGTATTACAAAGAAAGAAGGCTATTAGAAATGTTACCTATCGTTATTGCGAGCGACCACGCAGGTTTTTCATTAAAAGAACAGGTAAAAAAACATCTTGAAGAAAAGGGTATAGAGTATATTGACCTTGGAACTAATTCAACTGAAAGTGTAGCTTACCCTGAATATGCATCAAAGCTTTGTTGCGCTATTCAGGAAGGAAAAGCAAATATGGGAATTCTCGTTTGCGGAACGGGAATCGGTATGTCTATGGCGGCTAATAAACACAAGGGAATCAGAGCTGCTTGTGTATCTGATACGTTTTCGGCAAAGGCAACGAGAATGCATAATGATGCAAACGTACTTTGCTTTGGGGAACGTGTTGTAGGTGCGGGACTTGCTTTTGAGCTTGTTGATGCTTTTCTTGGTACAGAGTATGAGGGCGGAAGACATCAGGTTCGTGTAGATATGCTCAATTCATTTGATAAATAAGAAAAGGAAACAAAGTAAATGAAAAAGATTATGGAAATAAACGGTATGCATTGCGATAAATGCAGAGCAAATGCAGAAAAGGCATTAAATGCATTAGACGGTGTAACTGCAAAGGTTAACTTGTCAAAAAAGAACGCCGTTATTACGTTAAAGAAAGACGTATCCGATGAAGAATTAAAAAATGCTGTTACAGCGCTCGGTTTTAGTGTTGGAGAGATAAAGGTTAAAAAAAGTATTTTCGGTTAATATAAATTTGCCTTGAATATAAGAAGGGGGCGTAAGGTATGGATAAAAAGTTAAAAAGAGCAATAATGACTCTTATAGCGTTTGCAATTGTTCTTTTTGCAGTTGTAATGAATATAGGACAGGTGTGGGATTTTGTTTCAGGTGTGGTAAAACTGATACTTCCGATAGTTGTTGGTCTTATTATTGCTTTTGTGCTAAATGTACCTATGTCTGCTTTTGCACGTCTTTTTGACCGGATGTTCAAGAAAGCGAAGAAAAAACCGAATAAAAAGATAATAAATGTAATATGCTTATTCCTGACAATTTTGTGTATTCTTATTGTAGTATCTGTGGTTGGTGTTCTTGCTGTTCCTGAAATAGTCGAGTCTGTAAAGAGTATATTTGCGCTTCTGAAACAGAAGATACCCGAGCTTATATCACTGCTTGAAAAATACAATATAGATACTTCCAAAGCTACCGAATGGTTGGCAACTCTTGATGAAAACGGACTTATTGGTAAAATAACGTCCGGTGCAGGCGTGGTTTTAGTATCTGTAATGAATTTTGCTACTCAAACCGTGTCGGGAATAGTAAGCTTTATATTTGCAAGCGTTATTGCTATATATGTTTTGATAAGTAAGGATACGGTAAAGAGACATTCAAAAAAACTTCTTTACGTTACCCTCAAAAAAGATATTGCTGACAAGGTCTGCGACGTATCACATTTGACTTGCAGATTGTTTGCCCAATATTTATCGGGACAGTGTATAGAGGCTTGTATACTTGGCGCTCTGATAACCATAAGCTTCCTAATATTCCGATTGCCTTACGCGGGAATAATAGGAATTATGACGGGATTGTCCGCGTTTATACCTTATGTTGGAGCTTTTGCGGCTTGTTTTATCGGTGCATTCCTTATACTCCTGGTAAGTCCGATGCAGGCTCTTATAAGCATAATTGTATTTTGTGTGATCCAGTTTATTGAAACACAGTTTATATACCCACACGTTGTAGGAAATTCTGTTGGATTGACCCCGCTACTGACTCTTATTGCAGCACTTGTCGGCGGAAAGCTTATGGGACTTTTTGGCATAGTGTTCTTTATCCCTCTTACAGCTGTAGTTTATACGTTGTTGAAGGAGTATACGGACAGTCGGTTGGCTGAGAAAAAGATAAAAATAGAATAAAAGTCTTTTTTATCGACTATCAAAAAATAAAACACCTTTATTGGTAAATACCAATAAAGGTGTTTTTTATATGCAAATGTAACAAACTAACAAAATCATTATATCATAAAAATATGTTAATGTCAATACAAATTAACATTCTAGCAGTCAAAGCATACAAATTTCTGCTATCTGTATAAAAGAAAATAATGAAGTTTGTATAAAATGCGAATTGCAAAAGTATGGAATATATGGTATTATATAAGCGAAGAAAGGGTGAGTCCAATGTACAGGTAAACAAAAACCGAAGCTCTTAATAAAAGGCGAAGAGATAAGGGGTTAAGTAAAAAACAGCCTATAATATAGAGATGGGGTTGAGTAAATTCAAATAACGTTTGTAAAGTGGTTTGAGAAAAAGCGATACCCGGTAAGCACAATAGTTCAAGGTGTATGAAGAAGCGAACCTGAGAAAAAGTTTTAAAGAATACGGAAAGAGGTAGATTCCCAAAAGAACAAGATAAAACAAAGTTTGGTTTGTGAGTTATCAAAAATACGGCAAACTTAAAACAGAGTAGCCGATCAGAGTTACGAAAGATGATCTCGCTTAAGAGAAAATGTGTGTAAAGAATGAAACGTTGATAAGAGGATCGGGAAAATTTAAAGTTGGTCGTAAATATAAGAAAGAGAGGTTAATCATAGATGTTAGATATCAAGACAGAGAATAAATAACCCTTGGCTGCAAAATGGTAAATGAAGATGCAGTCAAGGGTTATTTGTTTTTTGTAATCGAGTGGTTTTTCATTAAAGGTATTGACAAAAGAGTTTTGTTTTGATAAAATAAGCGGGTATGATAAAACGAGATGTGGCTCAGTTTGGTAGAGCGCTGCGTTCGGGACGCAGAGGCCGCTGGTTCGAATCCAGTCATCTCGACCATAATAGAAACAACCTTTGTCTACCGACAAGGGTTGTTTTTTTATATTTAGTCCTTATGGATGGGTTAAATCTTACTGTTGCTGGATGAAATTTTATTGCATTGGAGGGGAGGACATTTTTAGTTTTATCTGCGTGGCATTTAACTAAGCAAACAGTAAGTTTGATTATGTTTAAATTAAAAAGTCTAAAAATTATTGAAAGGGGTTAATAAAATGAAATCTTTAAAAAAATTATTAGCGTTTATACTTGCTATTGCGTTATTTATTTGCAGTATTCCGTTTAGTGTTTCTGCTGAGAGTATTATTGACTCATTGTTTGAAGAACCAAGTTTAGTTTCTGCTGAGAGTATCATTGACTCATCGTTTCAAGAATCAAGTTTAGAAACTGTTGAACAAACGGATGTTGAATCTGAAATATTATACGAAATAAACGAAAAACGTGATGAAACTACTAAATATTTTGCTATGAGCGATGGTACTATAAAAGCGTGTATATATCCTCAGCCGGTGCATTATAAAAAAGGACAAGAATATCTTGAAATTGATAATACTCTTATCCAAACCAAAAGCAACGGTAAAATATATTATGAAAATAGTGCTAATTCATTTAAAGCAAAATTGCCCGAAAGCTGTGAAGAATATATAGAGTTTTCAGATGAAAACGGTTTTGTAAAATTTCGATTAGTAGGGGCTTTAAACAAACCAATTGAAAAATTAAATAAAGTAAAACCCAAAAACAGTAAATCGGATAAAACAATTGTTCAAAATAATAGTGATAGAGCTATATATAAATCTGTTAAAGCAGATATAGATATTGAATACGATGTATCAGGTAATAAACTTAAAGAAACTATTGTTTTAAATAAGAAATCAAAACAGTCATTTGCTTTTGAAATAGTGACTTCGGCGAAATCGGCTGTAAAAAACAATGATAATTCAATAA
Source organism: Oscillospiraceae bacterium (assembly GCA_015065455.1). GTDB lineage: Bacteria > Bacillota > Clostridia > Oscillospirales > CAG-272 > RGIG1995. The sequence continues at coordinate 104,180 of SVQI01000005.1, forward strand.
GTTTTTATGATGATAAAGGCACTGAAATATATGTGATGGCGAGTCCGTATATGTTAGATGCAGCCGGAGAACATAGTTCAGAAATTGAAACAACACTTACAAAAACAACAACAGGATATACGCTTGTCTATACACCTAATTATGAGTGGCTTTCTCAGAAAAACCGAGAATATCCTGTAAGGATAGACCCTACAATGTTTAAAGCAATTGTTAAAGAACCAGTTGAAGACACATATGTGGGGAATATGCAATTTGCAACGGATACTAACATAAAAGGCGACTGGGAGATTATTAACATAGGTAGGAGAATTAAAACTGTAGCCTCTAAGCAAACAATCTTGCGTGGTTTGTTAAGATTTGATATTCCTGCTGAAATTGGTAAAACAGATACCATTGTTAGTGCCAAACTATATTTAACTCATCATAAGTCAACTATATATGATGATATAATGTATATATCTAATAATGGAATAAATATTACTGTGCATGAATTAACATCCGGTTTTGATGAAATGGAAACTTGGTGGGACAATATGCCGTCTTATAACCCAACTGTTGTTGATTATGCAACCGTAAATACGCAAAATTATACTGAGGACCTAAGTAATTCTTTTGATACCTATGATTTGACAAGTCTGGTAAGCAAATGGCATCGTGGAGATACAACAAATTATGGCATAATGCTAAAATATGAAGATGAAGATGTAGAAGTTACTTCTGATCAGCAGGTTTATTACTTTGCTAAACAAAGTACATATTATGGATCACTTTCAAAACATGTTGAAATAACTTATCGAAATACAGTTGGTCTTGAGGATTATTGGAATTATCAGTCTCAAAATTTAGGACTATCCGGCACCGGATATGTAAATCTATATAACGGAAATTTAGTATACACACACAATGATACTTCGTTCAATTCGGGAATAAATGGATTTACACTTTCTCATATATACAATTCTAATTCCGCTACAACTGATTCTTCTGGGTTGAATCAGTATTATGGAAATGGATGGAGACTTAATTTTGTTCAAAAACTTGAACCGGTAACAATTGAAGGCAATAATAGCGTTAAATATAAATATACTGATGGGGATGGAACACAACACTATTTTGTTCAAACAACTGACGGAAAAATTGTTGATGAAGATGGTTTGGGGTTGACTTATTCTGATATAAGTGAAGGTGAATTAATTAGAAAGATTACCAATAAAAACAATACTGAATTAAAATTTGATAATAACAATTTTCTACGGCAAATTATTGACTCTAATGGTAATTCAATAAATATAAGATATTTTCCTATATTAAATTCATATTGTCCGGTAGGTATAACTACTTCATCTGGCGGTGTATATAGTTTGAATTACGGTGAGGGTGGTAAGCTTATCAATATCGTGGATAACGCATATCGAATTACAGAATTCACATATTCAAATAATAATCTTCAAACAATAAAATATCCCGATGGAACAATAACAACTTTCGAATATATCGGAAACAAGCTTACTAAAGTACACGCACCTGATAATTCTCGGTTGAATTATGATTATTATGCAAACGATCGAGTGAAAAATGTATCGATTGTTGGTAAAAATGGGACATACGGAAATACTGTTAGCTTTTCGTACAGTCATAATCAAACAGAAGTTACAGATCTAAATAACAAAAAGCTTACATATCAATTTGATAATTTTGGAAGAGTTACTTGTGTTTATGATAACCATCAAAATATCTATAATCAAACATATACTCCCACTGTGACAAATAGTAGCGGAATATTTTCAAATAATAAAGTTGCTACATCGTCGAACGGAGATATGTATGTAGATAATCTTCTCTATAACCCCATATTTTCAAATGGATTTTCATACTGGTTACAATATTCAGAGGGATCATCCGGTACAAGGTCTATTGTAACAGATCATAGTTTGCTTTCAACAAACAGCATACTAGTCACATCAGGAAGCACTGCAGATTCTTCTGCAATTCTCCAAAGTGTAGGTTTAGGACATGGTAAAACCTATACTTTGTCGGCATATGTAAAGTATGAGAATGTGCAATCTGAAGGCTTTGGCGGCGGACTTCAGTTAGTAACAAGCAGTAATCGATTTATCCAAGTTTTTAAAACAGGGTCAACCAACACTACAAATAATAACGGTTTTGAAAGAATATCAGTTACGGTTGCGCTTGAGCCAAATGAATATATAAACCGAATCAGCGTTGGTTTGTTTTATGCAAAAGGCTCTATGTACATAGACAGTATACAACTTGAAGAGGGTGATACGGCTAATAATATAAACCTTATAAGCAATTCAAGTTTTGAAAAAAACAGCGGTGTTGGTAGCCAACCTATAGACTTTTCCAGTTCAACTGGCAATACGGTAGGTGGAATTAATACTAATAACCTGCTAGCTGGCGGTGATACTTGCAATATGATGATTGCAGGAAAAAATACTGCAAGACAAGGCGTGTATCAAACCATAAATGTTTCAGGTAAAGCGGGAGATGTTTTTTCATTCGGTGGTTGGGGTAAAGCCGATTCGATTCCACTTCATAGCCAAACCAATTTTGGACTGTATCTACATATGATATATACTGACGGAACTTCTAATTGGTTTAACGCTGATTTTAATATACATGTTAATAATTGGCAGTTTGTTCAGTATACTTTTCCTGCTGAAAAAGATTACAGTTATGTAGAGGTTTGTTTAGAGTACAATTACAACTGTAATAATGCGTATTTTGACAATCTGTTCCTGTATCGAGATACCATGCAGAGTTATGTTTATGATGCAAACGGAAATATTGTTTCAACACAAGATTATGCAAGTCAAAATTCAAATCTTGAATATGATAATTCTAATATTTCTAAACTTTTGAATTCGCAGGGAACAGGATTTGAATATTTTTATGATAATAACGGAAACATTAAATCTTCGCACAGCAGCGAGGGGTTGGTTAATTATTTCACTTATGATGAAAAAGGTAATGTAGTTTCCTCAACAACATTTGCCAACGAATCTTCTGCTTCTTTGCAATCCGGTAAAACATATTATATTCAGATATGCAGCTCGGGAGAATATCTTACCGTAGAAAACGGAGGAACTAATGTTATAGAAGTGCCGTTTACAGGCGGCAATGAGCAAAAATGGAAGTTAATGTCTTCACCTAAAGGTGGATTTATATTAATTCCTCAAAGTTCACCTACATCAGCGTTAGATGTATATGCTTGTCAGGATATACAGGATACAAGTGTAATTATTTGGACACAGAATGGCGGAGATAATCAGCGTTTTTATATTATTCCGCAAAAAAATTATAGTTATCAAATAAAATCATCTTTTTCTGCTGATGGGAAAATAGTAACTCTTAACCGTCCTGTCACATCAGATAATGTTACTATCCTTAGCGCACAAGGTGAGATGAATCCTGACCAGTGTTGGAATTTTAAAGAGGTACAAGCATCTACATCATACGGAGGAAGTTTGAATCTGGAAAATGGCGTATATAGTTTTCGTGCGCGTCATAATGGAAAATATATATATGCGACTGAAGCATGTATTGCCGGTACTAATATACAGCAGTATGAATACAATGATTCTGCAACGCAGAAATTCCGTATAGAAAGATATGGAACTACAGAGTATTATACGATTTCTCCTGTTTCAAATTCCAATGTTTGTATTACGTTTACCGATGATACTCTTGGTGCAAATCAGTGGTATATTCGCTTGGAGAATAAGACTTATTCTTCCGGTCAGCTTTTTAGATTTATATATAATAGCTCGTCAGATGCTTATTATATAGTTCCGCAAAAAAATGAATCTATGTGTCTGGATGTAAAAGATTTAAGCACAGCCAATAATGGTATAATTATCGGTTATTCTCAATGCAATTCTCCAAATCAATGTTTTATTATTGAGAGAGTATCAGATTTAATTACATCTTCTATGACCTATCAGGATAACGGTAATTATCCACATACGGTTACTGATTCTCGAGGAAATACAACCACTTATATTTACGATACTGCAAGAGGAATAAATACAGCAGTAGAGGATGCAAAGGGCAATACGACCTCTTATACATATAATCAGCTTAATGACCGACTTGAAGCTGTAAGCGCAGATGATAAGACTGTTTCGTATGTTTACGAAACAAACGGGGATATAAAAAATATAACCTCTTCAGGCGGTACAGTGTATAACTTTGCTTATGATGAATTTGGAAGAAACACCCAAATATCTGTAGGTAACAATGTTTTAAGCAATACGGTGTATAGGGACAATTATTCGTCATTGATATCAAGATTTACCTACGGTCATGGTGTGTATAAGGATTATATTTATGATGATCTGGACCGTGTCAAAACCGAGAGCATAAACGGTGTGCCTTCAAGGGTATACACGTATGACAAGCGTGGCAATATAGCAAAGATTAATGACAACTTACGCGGTATAACCACCGGATTTGCTTATGACCTTATAGGCAGAATAACAGATATAAATATTTCTGACGGTCAACGTCTGAACTTTATTTACGATAAATATAACCGTGTATCCAATTCAGTATGGTCTGTTGCAGATATATCACTTGACACAAAGTATATCTACGGGGATAGCTCAGTTTCAGGACAAAAGACAGGGCTTATCTACGGTGTCAGCCTTAATAATACACAAAAAATAGAATATACCTATGATATACTTTCCAGACTTGACAGAAAAATCTTAAATACTGCTACACCGTTTGCAACGGAGTACAGCTATCTTGAGGGTGCAACACAAGGAACAACCACAACCCTTGTAAAAAGCGTAAAAAACGGTTATGACACATTAGAATACAGTTATGATGAATTAGGTAATATTACACAGGTTAAGAAAAACGGTAGTGTCATAGAAAGCTATTCTTATGATGCGTTAAATCAGCTTGTTTCTGCAACCTATGGTGGAAATACTTATACCTATACTTATGATAACGGCGGTAATATTACACAGGTTAAGAAAAATGGTAGTGTAATAAAAAGTTACGGATATACCGATGGAAATTGGAAAGATAAATTAACAAGCTTTAACGGTCAGACCATTACTTATGATGAAATAGGTAATCCGCTTACATACCGAAATAATATGTCGTTTACATGGGTAAACGGTAGGCAGTTAGCGTCTGTCACAGGTGGCATTGGCAGTGTAAATTATCTTTACAATGCTGACGGATTAAGAACAACTAAAACAGTAAACGGTATAACTACCGAATATTATTGGGCAGACGGTATACTTTACGGCCAGAGAACAGGCAGTGAATATATGCTGTTCCTGTATGACGAAAGCGGAAACAAATACGGATTTATACTTAAAAACGGAACAACAGAGGAATACTATTACTACACATTCAATCTGCAAGGCGACGTAATAGGTATAGTTGACAATTTTGGAAATATTGTGGTAGAATATACTTATGGAGCGTGGGGAGATTTACTCAGCGTAACAGGAACACGCGCAAACACCATAGGTCAAACTAACCCAATAAGATATCGTGGATATTACTACGATAGCGAGACGGGATTCTATCTAACAGGTACAAGGTACTACGATCCGGAAATTGGCAGATTTATAAATGCGGATGATACTGCTGTACTGGACGCTGATTACGAAAATATTGCACAATACAACCTGTATGCATATTGTTGGAACAATCCTGTTAATATGAATGATCAGGACGGTTATTGGCCTAAATGGAAAACGAATTTAGCAAAAATTGCAATTGGAGCAGCGGCTATTGCGGTTGGTGTTATTGCTACTGCTGTTACTGGAGGTGCTGCAGCACCGGTTTTAGTAGCATCACTCAAAATTGCTGCAACAAGTGCCGCCATTGGCGCTGTTA
>SVQI01000017.1 GCA_015065455.1 Oscillospiraceae bacterium
ACGTTACTTTCTTGCGTGCCAAGAAAGTAACCAAAGAAGGCACAAAGGGGAGGAGAGTTCCGATCCTCCCCTCCCCTCGACCCCCCAACCACTAAACGACCGAGGGGGACACCCCCTTCGGTTCCCCCGTGTTTGCAGAGGAAATATTGCCAAAATTGTAGGGCGGGGGGCTTGCTCCCGCCGTTTAAAAAGTTTTGTAAAATAATATATCCTAATCCTGCGGGGACGTTTTTGCTATTCGCCCGTTTTTATAAAACATCTAACTTTTTTAGCTCCATCTGATGAGGGAGCTGTCAAAAACGAAGTTTTGACTGAGGGAGAGAAAAACGAACGATTTAAATATACAATATATTCTGATTTGGCAGGAGACGTTCTACTGTGTTTCGGGGCACACCTGACTCGACATCCGGTTTATAACAATGTTTTATTAGAAAGACCGATAAAATTTACTATTTTACTATTGTATTTATTATAAAAAAGTGCTAAAATTAGATTTAGAAGGTAACATTAATTTAATAAAAATAGGGTGATGAAAATGAAAAGAAACATTTTTTACACAATTATTCTTGTTCTTGTCTGTGCTTTGATGCTTTCATCCTGCGGTAGTGGTGATGATAATAGCAAAAATGCAGATAACGACACCAACAAAACTGAATCGCATACACATGAGTGGAGTGAATGGGAGGTCATTAAATCCGCAACTTGTGGAGAAAAAGGACAAAAGACTCGTACTTGTGAATGTGGAAAGAAAGATACCGAAGATATAGATACGCTTCCTCACACCGAAGGCGAATGGATCGTTGATAAAGCTGCAACGGATAAAGCTGAAGGTAAACGCAGTTTGAAGTGTTCAGTATGCGGTAAGACAATAAAATCAGAGTCCATCCCGGAGATCAAACACTCCGTTGGTCTTACTTACAAGGTAGTTGAGGATGATCCCTCCACTATTAAGATTACAGGCATGGGTACCTGTACTGACAAAACAGTAATCATACCGGAAACAATTGACGGTTTGAAAGTTATCGGTATTGGTGTGTCGGCATTCGCATCCAAACCAATTGAAAAAGTTATAATCCCTGAAACAGTTACGGTTATTCATCAAAAAGCGTTCCAAGGTTGTAGCGCACTGAAGACTATCGAAATTCCTGATTCCGTTACTAGAATCGATCAGTATGCATTTTCCAGATGCAAAGCCTTAGAGGAGGTAACACTTTCCAAGGGGCTTAAATACGTTGAAATCTATATGTTCCAGGATTGTACGAATCTTAAGAAGGTCAACTTCCCGGACACAATCACTTCCATCAGACGCTATGCATTCGAGAATTGCTCCCTTTCCGAAACCCAGTTCCCTAATACAATTACTTTATTGGGAGAGGGTGTATTCCGAGGTTGCTCATTCTCTTCCGTTACTTTGCCGGAAAACATTACTTCCATACCCGGTAATTGCTTCTATGGTTGCAAGAATCTTGAAAAGATCGTTATACCCAATACAGTATCCGTAATTGGCGGAAACGCATTCAATTCCTGTGTAAAATTGTCAGATGTTACACTTCCTGAAAATCTAAAGTTTTTGAATGGTATACAATCATTTGCCGGATGCACGGCATTGACACAAATTGTGATCCCCGCGGGAATCACATCAATCAGCGGTGACACTTTTAATGGTTGCTACGATCTTAAAACAATTTACTATATGGGAACAAAACAGGAATGGTCAGCTGTCAAGGATGGTATCACTTATCATCCGTTTATGGTTTACTATTCAAGCGAAAAACCCGCTGAAAAACCTCAAAACTACTGGCATTTTGTAGATGAAATCCCAACAAAATGGTCCTAAACCCCGAAAGCCTCCGATTTGAAGCAAATCGGAGGCTTTTATAATTTATGTTTAGATGACTTGAGGACGAAAGCATAATGTCTGTTCAAATTCTATTCTTTGTTTTCTTTGACAGGGATTGGTTTAAATCTTATCCTTAAAAACAACAGTCTTTCTTTATTATCTTGACTTATATACGATCGGTGGATAAACGGTTTTATTGACAAACATATTGGGTTATGATAGAATAAAATAGTAATATAGACAAATTATTTTGGAGATGATCTAAATGAACAAAAAAATAGATTTGTGCATAATGTTTGGCGGTAATTCCACCGAATACGAGGTTTCTTTAAAGTCCTCTTATTCTGTTCTCAGCAATATTGACAAAGAAAAATATAATATCATCAAAGTCGGTATAACAAGAGACGGTCAGATGTATCTGTACGAAGGAAAAGACGAAAATATCGTCAACAACACGTGGGCGGAAAGCACAGCCTTTTTGAGAAAAGCTTTATTCTCAACAAGCTATGGCGACCGTGCCGTATATGCTGTAAATTCTGACGGAACGCTCGAGAGAGTAGCTGTTGACGTAGTATTTCCTGTTATGCACGGAGCATATTGTGAAGACGGCAGACTTCAGGGAATGCTTGATATGTGCGGTGTAGCGTACGTAGGTCCGGGTTCTGCATCTTCTGCTGTATGTATGGATAAAGCGTTTACAAAAATGCTTCTTGAAAATTACAACATTCCTCTTGCAAAATGCGTCTATGTTGTAAAAGGTCAGGTCGCAACGGAATTTGAAGCAATAAAGGCTGACGTTGAACAAAATTTGGGATACCCCGTATTTGTTAAGCCTGCAAACTCGGGATCTTCGGTTGGCGTTTCAAAAGCAAGAAACGAAGCTGAACTTAAAAATGCCATTGAAAATGCAGAAAAGTATGACGGAAAGATTTTAATAGAGGAAGCCGTCATCGGCAGAGAAGTTGAGGTTGCTGTAATCGGTAACGAAAACCCAATAGCGCTCACGTGCGGAGAAATTATTTCCGATGCCGATTTCTATGACTACGACGACAAATACAACAACGGCACATCTACAAGCCAGATTCCTGCAAGTGTTAAAGAATCAACTTGGATTAATTTAAAAAACACGGCAGAAAAGATCTTCAAGTGTCTTGACTGCAAGGGGCTTTCAAGAGTCGACTTTTTCGTATGCGGAGAAGAGGAAAAAATCGTATTTAACGAAATAAATACGCTTCCCGGATTTACTTCCATAAGCCTCTATCCCAAAATGGCAATACATAGCGGATATACGTACTCAAGTCTTATTGATAAGCTGATAGAGCTTGCTATTGAAGAAAAGAAGGGGTAAAGAATTGAGCAAGGTTGTATGGAAGGGCGGAACGCTTTTGGCGCCTGTACCGCCGGTTATGGTATCGTGCGGTGATATGGATAATTCCAATATTATCACAATTGCATGGACGGGAATACTAAATTCAAATCCCCCTAAAACTTATATATCTGTAAGACCTCAAAGACATTCTTTTGAAATTATTAAATCCACTAAAGAGTTTGTGATAAATCTTACACCCTCTTCGCTTGTAAAAGAAGCGGACTTTTGCGGAATATATACGGGAGCAAAGGTTGATAAGTTTGCAAAATGTGGTTTTACAAAGTCAGAGGCGCAAACTGTCAGCTGTCCTATTATTGAAGAATGTCCTATGAATCTTGAATGCAAGGTTACAGATATTGTTGAGCTTGGCTCGCACCATATGTTTATTGCTGATATAACTGCAATAAACGTTGATGAAAGCTTACTTGGAGAAGACGGAAAGCTTCATCTCGAAAGAGCAAAGCTGTGCGCATTTGCTCACGGAGAATATTTTGAGCTTGGCAAAAAGATAGGCAATTTCGGTTTTTCAGTAAAAAAGAAAAAGCCTAAGAAACATAACAAGAAGAAATAAAAAGGAGTGATCTATATGGCAATAAAAGACACTGTAAATTACACATGGCAGGATCGTAAAAGAATTATTTTCGGTCTCCCCTGGTCGTTCACTAAGTATTACCTGACGGAAGATAAGTTGCTGATCAGAAAAGGCTTTTTGAATACACAGGAAGAAGAAGTAAGACTGTACAGAATTATGGACGTAACGTTGAAGCGTTCGTTTGGTGAAAGATTGTTTGGTCTTGGCACAATTCATTGTTGCTCTGCCGATAAATCAACTCCTGAATTTGATATACTTCATGTAAAAAATTCACGCTATGTAAAGGACCTGCTTTCAGACGAGGTTGAGAGGGAGAGAAACGAGCGCCGTGTTGGAGTGCGTGAATATATGGAATCCGATATTGATGAAATAGAATCTGAAAACCACTAATAATACATAAAAAACCGGATGTATATTATACATCCGTTTTTTTATGTATTTATTTAGTCCCAATCGTGCTTGTTTTTTATCGTGTTATATATTTCTATATAGCTTTCATGGCGTTCTTTTGGAATTATTCCGTTTTCAACCGCGTCAATAATTTTGCATCCGTCCTCGGAAGTGTGTGAGCATTTTGTGTATTTGCAGGTACCGAGATACTCGTCAAACTCTCTGAACGTATAAACAAGGTCGTCTTTTTTATAAAAATCAAACCTTGTAAAATCAATAAGGCTGAATCCCGGTGTATCGGCTATATAACCTGTCATACTATCATCATCGGTTAAATAATCAAGTCCGAAAAGCTCTACGTGTCTGGTTGTATGCTTTCCTCTTTCTGTCTTGTGACTTACGTCGCCCGTTTCCAAAGAAAGCTTGGGGAATAAAGCGTTTATAACCGTTGACTTTCCAACTCCTGATGCTCCTGCAAATGCAGATATCTTGCCGTTTGCGTGTTGTTTTACAAACTCTGTAAGTGACTTTTTATCGCTGTCAATGCTTGACGTAAAAACGGTAAATCCTGATTTTTTGTATATAGAAGCAATTCTATCAGCTTCTGTTTCATCGAGGTCGGTTTTGCTTACGATTATAACGGGCTCTATCTTGTTGTATTCGGCAATAGATATAAGCTTGTCTGTTATTGCCAATATAGGAGAGGGTTTTGCCGCCGCAATAATAACAAAAAGTATATCGAGGTTTGCAACGGGGGGGCGTATCAGATAATTCTTTCTGTCGGTTATCTGTTCAATTACAGCACCCTTGTCCGTTTGTCTTACAATAACGTTATCACCCGAATAGGGAGTTATCCTGTCGTGTCTGAATGATCCCTTAGCTTTGCAGTTTATTCTGTTTCCGTCTTCGGTGTGGATTTCATAAAGGCCGCCGAGACCTTTTATTATAATACCCTTTATATATTCATTCATATATATCACTTAAACGAATCGAGTTTGATATCTTTGTATTCGTCTTTATACTCTGTCTTGAAGTTTTTTTGTGTCTCTTCAATTATTTCATAGTATTTTGATGTTAAATACTGAGAGCGCAGATCCTCGAGGTTGTCGTCAATATAATCTTCTTCAAGGGGGAGTCTTTTTACAATATGATATCCGATATCACTGGTGATTATTTCGCTCATTTCACCGACTTTAAGGTTAAAGGCTGTGTCTTCAAATGCGTTGTCATAAGCACCGCGTATGAAGTAGTAACCGTGAGCGTTTCCTTTAAGACCTGTGTCTTCGCTGAATTCTTCTTTCAGTGTCTCAAAGTCCTCACCGTTTTTAAGTCTTTGGAGAACCTGTTCTGCCAAAGCCATCTTTTCTGTGCTTTCTTTTTCGTCTGCAAATATAAAGAGTATGTGTGTTGCTCTTACGAAATCGTTATTGACCGCGTTTTTAACAGTTTTGTCGTCTGCAAATATTATACCGCTATCCTCGGAAATGATATAATCATATACTAATAACTCAAGCTGCTGTATTTCGAGAATAAATCTGTAAAGCTCTTCTGTCATATAGCTTTCATTAAGTGATTTTTCGAAGTCTTCATCACTCATAGTGCCCTTGCTCTGTTCAATGATTGAGTCAATATAGCTTTTTTCCGAATCGGTAAGCTTTATGTCATATTTATCTGCAAGAGCAAACATAGCGTAGGTATCGTTAAGTGAGTCTATAATGTATTCTTTTACCTTTTCAATGTCATTTCCTTCTTGATTCCAATAATTTTCATCGCCGTTGGAGAGAAAGTCTTTCGTGTTGTGGAAAAGGTATCTGTAAAAGTCATACGTTACGTTATAACCGCCGAGTGTCATAACAACTCTTTTGTCTGATGTTGATACAGGGGGTTCACCTTTTTTTCTGCCAAAACAGCCCGCAAGAACTGAAACGGACATTATGAGAGCAAGAGTTAAGCTGAGTAATTTAAGTGTTTTTTTCATATTTCCTCCAAAGAAATACATTGTTTTAATAATGCAACGCGGGGATTACCCGAGTAGTCTTTTGTGATTTCGCAGTCAAAATTATATTCTTTTGCTAAAAGCTTAATATCATTTTCCTGATCAAAGCCTATTTCAAAAATAAAACTGCCGTTAGCTTCAAGATTGTTTTTACAGCTTGAAATTATATGTCTGTAAAAATCCATACCGTCACATCCACCGTCAAGCGCAATAGAAGGCTCTTTTTTTACATAGTCGTCCAGTGTTTCCATAACTGACGATTTAATGTAAGGCGGATTTGATACTATCACGTTAAATTTTCGATCTCCTAACGGATTAGTAAATATATCAGCGCATATAAATTCAAGTCTGTTTTGTACACCGTTTCTGTCAGCGTTCTTCTTTGCTAAATCAATAGCCTTGCTTGATATATCGAGTGCAATGCCTGTGGAGTTCGGTTTTCTTTTCAGAACGGAAATTGCAATACAGCCCGAACCCGTACATATATCTGCAATGCTGTCAGAATCCTTTAAATTCATAAGAACTTTTTCGACGACTCTTTCGGTATCACACCGTGGAATCAAGCAGTTTTCATTTACGTAATAACTGTCACCGAAAAATTCCCATTCACCAATGATATAAGCTGCAGGAATACCTTCGTCGTATTTTTTCAGAGCTTCTTTCAGTTCATCGCCCGAATAATATGATTTTATAATATCAATATCATTCATTTTTGTTGTCTTCCGTCTTTTTGTATTCTTCGGGATTGTATAATTCTCTTGCCTCGGGAAATTCTTCGGGAAGCGCACACTTGAGTGATGCTATTGCTACTTCGATTTGCGTTTCATCAGGTTCTTTTGTGGTCAATCTCTGCATCCAGAGTCCCGGAGCTGACAAGAGTCTTGTAAATTTATTATCATGCTTGCCTGCAAATCTTATAAACTCGTATCCAATGCCAACCGTAAGGGGAAGAGTAAGAATCTTTGATGCAAACTTAAGAAAAAGGTTCGATTTAATAAACGGAAGTGAATACACTACGGAGGAAACGAGAATGCTGAGAAGCAGTATTACAAAAATAAAGCTTGTGCCGCATCTGGGGTGAAATCTTTTAAATTTCTTGACGTTTTCGGGCGTCAGTTCCTCTCCTGCTTCATAACAGAAAATCGTCTTATGTTCAGCGCCGTGGTATTCAAAAACTCGCTTGATTTCTTTCATAAATGAAACGAGCCAGATGTAGAGAACAAAAATACCAATCTTTATTCCGCCTTCTATGAGGGTAGCGTACCATTTTGTATCGCCCCCCGTTCCCTTTGAAACGAACGAGGAAAGCCAAAGTGGAAGAAAGAAGAAAAGTCCAACGCCGAGCGCAATTCCGAGAATCATTGATATTACCATTACAACGTCGAGAAGGCTCTTTCCAAATTTTTCTTTAAGCCATATTTCAAACTTGGTTTCCTCTTCCTCAATTCCGAAAGCGTCTGCTGAAATTGTCAGCGTTTTCATTGACAAAACCAAGGACTCAATAAGGTTTACGACTCCTCTTATTATGGGGAGATTTAAAAATTTATATTTGTTTCTGATACTTTCGCACTTGTCCTCGGTAACTCTTATGTTTCCTTCTGGCATACGGACCGCAAGGGCAAATTTATCTTTGTTTTTCATCATAACGCCTTCGATTACTGCCTGTCCGCCGACAGTACCGAGACGGCAATTTTTTTCTGCCATTTTTTAACCTCATAAAAAAGCTTAGTAGTTAATTCTTAAATAAATTAAAACGTTGGGGAGACAATTTTTTAAACTTATGCTATTATATCACAGTATTTGCAAAAAGTATATAATATTTTGTAAATAAAGTATAATAGATATGCTGTTAAGATTGACAAAACGGTTAAAATTTGATAAAATAATTCTATATGTAAGTGTATAATTTTTTGAAGATTTTAATCGTCTACAGATAAAAAGAAGGGGATATGAAAATTATGGCACAGAAGGCAAAAAAGACTGAAACTGTTAGTCAGATACAGGATAAGGAAGCAAAGAAAAAGGCTCTCCAGACTGCACTTATGCAGATAACTAAGGATCACGGTGCCGGCTCTATAATGAAGCTTGGCGAAAATACGAATATGAACGTTACTGCCGTATCAACAGGCTCATTGTCTCTCGACTTGGCTTTGGGTGTTGGCGGTGTTCCGAAAGGAAGAATAATTGAGATATACGGCCCTGAAGCATCGGGTAAGACCACACTTGCGCTTCACGTTGTATCAGAAGTTCAGAAAACGGGAGGAACTGCAGCGTATATTGACGTTGAAAACGCGCTTGATCCTCAGTATGCCGCAGCTATCGGCGTTGACGTTGACGAGCTTCTCGTATCGCAGCCTGAAAGCGGAGAGGCAGCGCTCGGTATTCTTGACGCATTGGTTCGTTCGGGCGCTGTTGACGTTGTAGTAGTTGACTCGGTAGCCGCGCTCGTTACACAGCAGGAAATCGACGGAGATATTGGAGACGCTCAGGTGGCAGGTCAGGCAAGACTTATGTCGCAGGCTCTGCGTAAGCTTTCCGGTTCTATTGCAAAATCGAATTGTGTAGTAATCTTTATAAACCAGCTTCGTATGAAGATTGGTGTTATGTATGGAAACCCTGAGGTTACTTCAGGCGGTACGGCGCTTAAATATTACGCATCTGTAAGAATTGATATAAGACGAATCGAAACACTTAAGAACGGTTCTGAATCGTACGGTAACAGAGTTAAATGTAAGATCGTTAAGAATAAGGTTGCTCCACCTTTCAAGACTGCTGAATTTGATATTTTGTACGGTAAGGGTATATCAAAGTCAAGCGAGCTTGTTGAAGTGGGCGTTGAAATGGGAATTATTGAAAAGAGCGGCGCTTGGTTCTATATTGACGGGAACCGTCTCGCGCAGGGAAGAGATAACGCGCGTCAGGCGTTGGAAGATAATCCCGAGCTGTTTAAGCTTGTTGAAGAAAGAATTCTCGAAAGATTTAAGAACGGAGAGAGCGCGCAGTCGGAAGGAATCGATCTTGATGAAGACTTTGAAGTTTCCGTTGCCGATCTTGAGAATGAATAATCCGTTATGAAAGATTATAAGGATTCGGAAAATATAGAGAGCGGTTTTGAAGATAGATCTGCAAAGGATATTATGACTGCCGCGTCAAATATACTTGTATTTGCAGATAATACCGAAAAAAGCTTACGTGACAAACTTCGTAACAGAGGCTTTGACGACGACGCGATAAATGAGGCTGTAATCAAGCTCAAAGAAGCTGGTCTTATAAACGATGCAAGGCTTATTCGTTCGTATACGGAATACTTGGCTGATAAGAAGCTGTACGGACGAGGAAGAATAAAGCTTGAGCTTCAGAAAAAAGGTTTTGACAGAGAGCTTATCGGTGAAAACTTTGAAGATTGCGTATCGAACGTAGATTTTAAGGAAAACTGTATAAAATTGATCCGCAAGAAGAATTTGATTAAAAAGATACGCGACAGCAAGACCGCGCAAAAGGTAAATGCCGCATTGGCCAGATATGGTTACGGTTATGCTGAGATAAAATATGCATATACGAGGTTGCTTGAAGAAAATGAAGAAGAATAAAATCGGTTTTATTTCGCTTGGTTGTCCGAAGAATCTTATAGATACCGAAATTATGCTCAATGAGCTATATAAGGCGGGATATGAGATTACGCCCGAGGAGAGCGAAGCGGATATAATTATAATTAATACCTGTGCCTTCACCGAGAGTGCAAAGCAGGAGTCGATAGACAATATTCTTGATGCATCATGGCTTAAAGAAAATGCAAACTGCAAAGGTATTATCGTCACAGGCTGTCTTGCAGAAAGATATAAGGGCGAGATAGTAAAGGAGATTCCCGAATGTGATGCACTTATGGGTGTTGCATCCATTCACGATATTGTAGACGTAGTAAAGAGCGTTGAAAATAAAAAGTTTGTTGAAAAATACGGCGATACAGATACCTATGATTTTGGCGGAGACAGACTTGTTACGACACCCGATTATATGGCGTATCTGAAGATTGCCGAGGGTTGCGATAACAAATGTGCATATTGTGCAATTCCCTCTATCAGAGGAAAATTCAGAAGCAGAACTATGGAAGACATCGTTGAAGAGGCAAAGAGCCTTGAAGCGTTAGGTGCTCTTGAGCTTACGCTCGTTGCTCAGGATACCACTCGTTACGGAGTTGACCTCTACGGTGAATATAAGCTTGCTGAGCTTATAAGAAAAATAACAGATGAAACGTCTATTCCGTGGATAAGACTTCTATATTGCTATCCCGACAAGATAACTGATGAGCTTGTTGAGGAAATCAAGAATAACGACAGAGTCGTTAAGTATATCGATATGCCGATTCAGCATATTTCAGAAAACGTGCTCAAGAGAATGAACAGACACGGAGGCCAGGCTGTAATAAAGAGCGCGGTTGAAAGACTGAGAAAGGCTGTTCCCGATATTACTCTCAGAACAACCGTTATTACTGGCTTCCCCGGTGAAACGGAAGAAGATTTTGTTGAGCTTTGCGAATATTTGAAGGAAACAAAATTTGAAAGACTGGGTGCATTTACATATTCAAGAGAAGAGGGAACACCCGCTTTTGATTTTGAAGATCAGATAGACGAACAGGTAAAGCAGGACCGTTGCGATATCATTATGGATATGCAATATGATATAAACAGAGAAAAGAACGAGGCAAAGGTTGGTAAGGTGATCAAGGTGCTGTGTGAGGGTTACGATCCCGTTTCCAACGCTCATTACGGCAGAAGTCAGGCAGACGCTCCTGAAATTGACGGAAAGATATATTTTACCTGTGGAAAGAGACTGCCCGAGGGAAAAATATACAACGTAAGAATTACCGAAACACTTGACTACGACTTGATAGGCGAAACAAAATAACAATAATTTTTGACAGGAGAAAAAGATTATGAAAATGAATCTTCCAAACAAATTGACTGTTCTAAGAATGGTTATGATACCGTTTTTTATGTTTATTATAATGTTCCCCGTTCTTGGTGATTTCTGGTCAAGAATAGCGGCGGCAATTATTTTCGGTCTTACTGCACTTACAGATATGCTTGACGGAAAAATTGCAAGAAAACACAATCTTATTACCGATTTTGGAAAGTTTATGGACCCTGTTGCTGATAAGCTTATGACTATCGGCGGATATATTGCAATTCTTACAACAATATCCTACGACAAAGTATTCTTTATGATATTTGCTTGGGCGACGTTTATAGTTATTTTGCGTGAGATAGCAATTACTTCTCTTCGAATGATCGTTTCAAACAGTGCGTCAGTTGTAATTGCGGCGGCATATCTCGGAAAGATAAAAACGGTTTCACAGATTGTTTGTATTCTTGTTATGATTCTTGAACCTGCATTTTTTGCAAATACTATTGTAAGCGAGTATCATATACTCAGCTACGTATCGGTAGCATTTATGGTATTTATGACAATTTGGTCAGGTATTGATTATCTTAAAGCATATTGGCCCTTACTTGATCCCGAAAAGTAATACATATAATAAAAAAAGACTGCCTTATCAAAAAAGCAGTCTTTTTTTATTGTTTTAAAAAATTAATATAATATTTTTTATTAAAAGTTTTGAGGGAGTCAAGAGGGCACTTTTTCAAAAGTGCACCTCTTGTGTGGGTTCGGGAGCGAAGCTCCTGACAATCTGTGCCTTTTTACGCGGGAAGCGCGTAATTCTAGGCTCCATCTGACGAGGTAGCGAAGCGGCGGCGAGGGAGTGAATGACATCACGGTGTGATGTCAGAGCCGAGCCGTGACCGAACCGCAGTAGACGCTGGCATTTTCGTTAGAAAATGACTGAGGGAGAGAAGAATAAACGTTTTAATTAGATATTATTGTCTTTTTCTTTTTTACGTTACTTTCTTGCGTGCCAAGAAAGTAACCAAAGAAGGCATATAGGGGCAGGGGTTTCGATTCCCCCGCCCCTATAAACCCCTACCCCGCAAACGACAAAGGGGGATTACCCCCTTTGCACCCCCATCGTTTGCGAAAGATGTAAGGTTAGATTATACTTTTTGTTTTTTTAATGAAAATGTTCCTCCCTCGGTACCCCCCTTTTGTTTGCAGAAATGGTATTGCCTAATTTGGTAGGGAACGGCGCTTATAAGAAACTGCATGTTCGGGATCCTTCGCTGCGCCGCCGCGTTGTCATTCTCGAGCGTAGTGAAGAATCTCGCGGCGGCTTGCTCAAGGATGACAATCGAACACGCGGCTAAGACAATAAACCCTAAAATTGTAGAGGCGTTTTTGCTATACGTCCGTTTTCCCGAAATAATCTAACTTTTTAGCTCCATCTGACGAGGGAGCTGGCATTTTCGTTAGAAAATGACTGAGGGAGAGAAAAACGAAAGAATTATTATTGGTTAATGTCTTATGAGTTCGTTTATATTATTGTATTACAAAAGGAAATAAACCCTAATTTTGTAGGAGTATTTTTCATTTCTCCCGTTTTGGTAATAAAAAATCCCCATCGGCTTAATGTAAAAGCCGATGGGGATAATTTTTATTTTTCAAAGGCGTTTTCTGCAATATTCTGAGGTTTGGTCCCCTCGTATATTACGTCTGAAAGGTTCGGACATTGGGAAAAAGCAAGTTCGCCTATCATTTCAACAGAATCGGGAATGGTTACTTTTTTTAGGTTTAATGAAGTAGAAAAGGCATTTGCCGAAATTTGTTGTACGGTATTTGGAATTACATATTCTTCTCCGGTATTGCTAACGGGATAGTACATCAGAACTGTCATATCTTTATTAAACAGAGCGCCGCAGGAGTCGGTGGTATAATTTTCGTTACCTTCTTCAACGTTGTATCTTTCAACGGAAGTGCACATAAAGAATGATGATGTACCTATATTATCCGTTGCCGACGGAATCGAAACTTCAGAAAGGGAAGTGCACCAACTGAAAGCTGAATCTCCGATAGTCTTAACATTTTTTCCAAATGTAATTGAAGTAAGCTTTGATTCATTAAAGCTGAAGTTTCCAATTCCCTCTAACTTATCAAACAAAATTGCATTTCTTATTCCGCAGGATTGGAAGGCGTAGCTTTTAATTGTTTTCAAGTTTTTTGAGAACGTAATGTCTTCAACGTTTTTTGCTTTTTCAAAAGCGTAGCTTTCTATCACAGTAACCGTATCGGGCATTTCATATTTAGTACGCTGACTGCCGAGTGGATACTGAATAAGAATCGTTTGATTTTTATCAAACAAAGCGCCGTATTTATCTGAAGTGTAGTTTTTATTTCCCAATGCGACTTCAATTTTCTCAAGTGACGTGCAGCCGGTAAACACGCTTAAGCCTATTTTTGAAACGCTTTCGGGGATTATTATTCTTCTAATGTTTCTGCAGTTAGAAAATGCGGCGTTTCCGATAGTTTCCAAATTATTGGGAAGCGTAATTTCTTTTATACCGATACAAAGCTCAAAGGCTCTGTCGCCTACCGTCTTTACAGTGTCGGGGATAGTAATTTTTGAGATATCGTATTTTTTAGAAAAGGCGTTTCTGCCTATTGAGGTTACAGTAAAGTTTCCAAATTTTTCTGGGATAACCACTTCGTCATTGTTTCCGTTATAGCCGATAATTGATACCGTTTTGTTTTTCTTATCGAATTCGCATTCAAATTCACTTGTATCGGGCAGTTTTTTACTACACGAAAAAGTAAAAAGAAGCGCTGTCAGCATTATTACGGCGAGTAAAGTTTTTTTCATAAATGGAAATAGTCCTCTTATTCGGTTATATTAAAATATTGGTTAAACATTCTTCTGATAGTAACACCGACGTCGTTACTTCCACCCGCCTGCTCAATAACGCAGGACGCAACAATTTCGGGTTTATCGTACGGCGCAAAAGCCATAAAAATACCGTTATTACTCTTTTTGGTGCCTACCTGTGCTGTGCCCGTTTTTCCGCCCATTTCTATCGGATAGTCAGAGAATACGGGCGCGGCAGTACCGTTCTCCATAACGTTTTTCATACCTATCTTAAGAGTATTTACGGTTTCTTCCGACAATTCTATCTTATTCAATGTTTCGGGAACAGCTTCGTAAATAACCTTGTTTGAGCCAAATTCCCGAACTGAGTGAAGCAAATGTGCCTTATATCTTGTTCCGCCATTTATTATAGACGAAAGATACATTGATATCTGTAAGGGGGTAAAAGTATTGTCAGACTGTCCGATGGCAGACTGAACGGTATCACCCGGCATCCACTGTTTATTTATTGATGAAGAATATTCGGGTCCTGCAAGAATACCTTTTGCCTCGGGGAGCTCTATTCCCGTGCTCTCACCAAGTCCTATTTTTTTACAGAACTCGTTCATTCTTTCAATAGTGAGAAGTCTGCCAGTTTCATAGAAAAAGTAGTTACACGAATGCTGAATAGCTGACACTACGTTCACGTTTCCGTGACCATAGCCATATGATTTATAAATCCAACATTCAGGCTGAAAGTCGGGGTAATATTTGTATACGCCGCTGTCATAAACAGTAGTATAT
Organism: Oscillospiraceae bacterium; assembly: GCA_015065455.1. Taxonomy (GTDB): domain Bacteria; phylum Bacillota; class Clostridia; order Oscillospirales; family CAG-272; genus RGIG1995. The sequence goes on from SVQI01000017.1 coordinate 14,724, forward strand.
CTGTTTATCACACCGCTTTCAAGCGCTGCTGCTGCTACACCTATTTTAAAAGTTGAACCGGGTTCATAAGTACCCATAAGTGCGCGGTTATATAAGGGGCTGTTTTCGGCAGTAAGCAAACTGCTGTAATCCTGAAGATACGTTGAAAGGTTAAATGTCGGATTAGATGCTATTGCATAGATTTCTCCCGTGTTTGGATTAACAAGGGTAGCCGCCCCCGACGTTACGTCTTCGCCTATATATTCGGGAATATCCGCCCAGTCCACTATGTTTCCGTTTGCGTCGGTGTATTTTTCAGTTTCTTTTTTTATCTCAGCTTCCGCTTTTTCTTTTATATACTTAATATTGTAGTCGAGGGAATCCTCAGCGACCTTTTGCATATTGATATCAATAGTAAGATAAACGTCATTTCCCGCAACGGGCTCTTTTTTGTAATATTCGTCAACAATGTTTCCGTCTTTATCTTCTACGACTACAAGAGTTCCGTCAATGCCGCGCAAATATTCTTCAAAAGCCTTTTCGACTCCGTCAACGCCTACGATAGCGTCCATAGGATAGCCTTTTTCGGTGTAATATTCTAAATCTGCCGCCTGTATTTTTCCCGTTCTGCCAATTATATGAGCGGCATACTGCGGGTAATTATATTCTCTTTCGGCGGTCTTCAATATTTCAACTCCGTCAATATTTGCCTCTTCTATTGCTGTCAGAATATCCATTGAAATATTTTTTTCTACTGTAAACGGATTTAATACACTGAAATTAAGTCTTTCCGATTCATAGCGGACCGACATTATGGGAATTACCTTTTCTTCATCAACGGTAAAATTGCCCTTTTGGTCAATAAGACCGTAACGTTTTGCCAAAAAACTTACAAAATCCTTACAGGTAGTATTTCTTGACAGACTGAATCTGTCAAGCATTTTTATAAAACCCTTATACTCTGAGCCGTTTATGTCTAAATCTTTGTATTCTGCATCTTTGTAGCCATTTTTTACGGGAAATTGTGTGTCGGGCGTTTTTTGAAGAATATCAATAAGCTTTATTAAAGCATCGTTGCTTTCAGAATTTGCTTTCGGAAACGTATTTGCATCAAGATACACGTTATAGCTGTATTTATTTGAAACGAGTTTTACTCCGTTGCGGTCGTATATCTCGCCTCTTATAGCCTTAACGGTCAGTGTTCTGACCGACAACTCCGATGATGATTGGAGTTCGGGCGCGTTGATTTGTAAAAATACGATGCGAACTGCAAAGCATACGCAAATAATAATAAAGAGGGACGTTGGCAATATATATCTGAAATGGTATCTGCCTGTCTTTTTCAACGATAACCGCCTCTCTTTCTTAAAATGTTTAACGGAATATCAAACAGCTTTACCAGCAAGAAAGAAGGAATACACAAGAACAAGGTGTAAACAAATTCGGGCAGGAGCGTGTACAAAAAAAGCTGTCCTAATTCAATTGTTTCGTAATAATTTATAATGTGGTGGAAAAAAGATAAAGCAATTTTCGCAAAAGAAACGGCGGGGATTGTGATAAGAAATGCCGCAAAGCGAGCCTTTTCTCTTGCGTTGTCGCCAATAAGTCCCGAAAAATAGCCAACGAGAGTATAAAACAGCGGCAACAAAGATAATCCCACACTTCCGAGCGCGTCAGAGCAGAGTCCTGCTATAAGTCCGAATACAGCGGCGCATTTTTCTTTTCGGTATATGCCTATACAGCAAACAGCGCCGAGCATAATGTCGGGAACAGAATCGTATATCGGGAAACGTGGGATAAGGGTCGTTTGTAAAACGGAAAGCAAAATAAGAAGCGTTCCGTAAAGTAATATATCAAAAATAATTCCTGCGTTAAAGTGCTTATTCATATATTATACCGTAATCGGTAATTATCATTACCGAGCTTGTCTCCGTAAGATTTGCAGCAGGTTTAACTAAAGCCTGAATTTCTCTTGAAACGGGATCAGCTTTTATTGATTCTACTGTGCCGAGAAGCAGTCCTTTGGGGTAAATTGAATTATTACCCGACGTAATAATTCTGTCACCGGCTTTGATATCCGTATCAACGGGCAAATAAGAAACAACGCACAATCCGTCTTTTGATGCTGAGAAGGTGCCGCTTGAAATACCGACCTCGCCCGTTCTTTCGACTATAACGCCTACCGAAAAATCGGGCTCGGTAACCGATGTTGCCTTTGACCAGGTCAAACCGACCTCGCTGATACAGCCGATAACACCGTATTTATCCACAACGGGCATACCGGGTTCAATTCCGTGATAGGTTCCTTTGTCGAGAGTGTAAACTATAGAATAACTGTTTGATTGTCTGCCGGTAATTTTTGCATCTGCAAATACAAAGTCCGGGTGTTCTTCTTTTAAACCGAGAAAGTCTTTCAAATTTTCATTTTCTTTTAAAGTAAGCTCTGCATTTGCAAGCTCGCTCTCTTTTTCTGCAAGCATAAGCTTGAGGTTTTCGTTTTCTTCTTTTAGTTTTTTATAATCGTTTTTATCGGAGAAAATATTTTCAATACTGTCAAAAACATAATTTGCCCCCTTTTGTATGGGCGTAAGAACAATACCTATGGCATTTCTGACGTAGGATGTGTAGCCTAAAGCCGATATAAAAGACGTAGTGCCTACAAGAAGTATGGAAATTACTATAAGCACTATCATAAATTTGTTTTGAAACAGATTTTTCACTTTTCTTTTTCTCCTGACGTTTTATCAATCGTTGAATGAGATAAACTGTGGGAACAGGTCGATAATTTTCTGTATTCCTTCAACACAGCAGTCGGTTGCGTTTTCCGCCACTCTTACTTCAAAACCGAAAAGCTTTGTAAAATATTCTGCCAATCCGTCAAGCAAAGCTCCCCCGCCTGAAAGAGTCATTCCGTAGTCGTGAATATCTGAGGAAAGCTCGGGGTGCAGTTTTTCCAAGGTTGTTTTTATACAGTAAACTATGTGAGCTATCTGTTCTGTAATAGGTTCAATAAGCTCGGTGTTTTTTACTTTTACAGTGAGCGGAAGTCCGCTTACCGCATCTCTTCCATACACCTCTGCCGTTTTTTCTTCTGCATGGGGAGAAAGAGTACCGATTTTTCTTTTCAATTCTTCAGCGTCGATAGGGCTTATGATTAAATTGTATTTTCTCTTTAAATATGAGAGGATAGAATCGTCTATCTTATCTCCGCCGACTCTGACTGAATCCGCTTCTATTATTCCGCCGAGACTCATAACTGCAACGTCGGTAGTACCCCCGCCAATGTTGACGATCATACTTCCTCTTGGTTCTTCAATTGGCAATCCTGCTCCGAGCGCCGCCGCAAAAGGAGCTTTCACAATAGCAACGCTTCTTGCTCCCGCTTCTGCCGCCGCTTCTTCAAGCGCTCTTTTTTCAACCTCGGTAATGCTCTGAGAAACAGCCAAAACCACGTTAGGACGGTTAAGGCTTCCTTTGCCCGCCGCTTTAACGATAAATCCGTGAAGCATAGCCACTGTTATATCAAATTCAGCTATAACTCCGTCTTTTATCGGGCGTGTAGCCTTAACGTTGTTGGGCTCTTTGCCTATCATTTCGTAAGCGTCTTCACCAAGGGCTACGACCTTGCATTTTTCTTCGTCTATCGCAATAACAGAGGGCTCTCTGACGACGATACCTCTGCCTTTTCTGTATATGTACGTGTTTGCAGTACCTAAATCGACACCGATTGTTCTTGCCACTTTAACACCTCATTAAAAATCTAATTCTTATTGTTCCAAATTGAAAATATCTATACTGAATTCTTTCAGTATCATATTTCTGAGCTTTAAAACGGGAAGTCCTACAACGTTATTTATATCCCCGTTTATTTTCTCAACAAAATATCCGCCCTTTTCCTGAATACCGTATGAACCCGCTTTATCTCTGTGTTCGCCGGTTTTCAGATATCTTTCTATTTCATTATCGGTAATATCACGGAATTTTATGTCTGTCTTCTGGTAATCGCAAACAATTCTGCCGTTGTAGATTGCAGCAACACCAGAGTAAACTGAGTGATTTGTGTTACTCATACTGCGAAGCATATTTCTTGCATCGCTATCGTCTTTCGGTTTGCCTAAAATTTTACCGTTTAAAGCTACAACTGTGTCTGCTGAAATAATAAGCGTATCTTTTGTTTTAATATCGTTGTATGCCGCCAAAGCTTTTCTTTTTGCCAATAGCTTTACAAGTGTATGGGGCTTGTATTCCCTTGAAACACTTTCGTCAGCCTCTCCGTTCCAAAGAGTATATTTTATTCCAAGCTCTTTTAACATTTTCCGTCTGCGCGGGGATTTTGATGCCAATATTATTTTCATAAAAAATCCTTATCTTTTGCTTATCTCTTGTATATGTATTTTGCAACAATAAGGCAGAGTGTAATACAGATGATAGTTGCTATGTTTAAGCTGACAGTAACACCGAAAGTAAGGTTTATAAGCTTAAGGTCAAGAACAAGGGGGGATGTCATTCCAAAATTAAGACCAAACGAAAGCCACGACAATGCGCTTACGTTTTTTGTCAACGATGCAATCATCATTCCGAGTACTATTCCGCACAAAACGGGAAAGCCCGTGTATTTAACAAATTTCATCATAATGCTTGTCCTTTATTTAAGCTTTGCAAGCTGTTCTTTAAGTTCTTCATTTTCTTTCATAAGCTTGTTTCTTTCGTCGAGATAATCCAAGGCGCAAAGCAAAAGAGCTTCGTTCTTGGAGCAGGATGTCGATGAAATAACAAGGTCGCTTACGCGTTTTTCAAGCAATCTGCCGAGACTCTTTACATATTCGGGATCGTTTTCCGTAACAACAGTTATTTTTACACCCGATACGACCAAAGTGATTTTTTCTTTCATTTTAGTTTTCTCCTTCGTAATCTATACATTAAATATTTAAAAACACAAATAAATACAAAATCCTCTTGAAAAAACAGGAAGAATATAATATAATACCATTATAATATATTTTTATTAATATTAAAAGGGTTTTTTAAAATTTTTTTGACAGAAAGAATACAGAGGCTATGGAAAAAGTAAAAAATGCGAAAAGAATAGTGGTAAAGGTTGGTTCGTCCACACTTACTTATGAAAACGGCAAGCTTAATTTGCAGCGTATTGAAAAAATGTGCCGTGTTTTGAGCGACCTCAAAAATACGGGCAGAGAGGTAGTTCTTGTATCTTCGGGTGCGGTAAGCGCAGGAATTGGCAAGCTTAATCTTGAGCGCAGACCCACGTCAGTTGAAGAAAAACAGGCTTTGGCGGCAGTAGGTCAGGGTGTACTTATGATGATTTACGAAAGATTTTTCGGTGAATACGGTCATACGGTTGCTCAGATACTTCTTACCCGCGATACTGTTAACAATCCTACGGGCAAGACGAATGCGGAAAATACTTTTGCTACTTTGCTTAAGATGGGTTGTATACCGATAGTAAACGAAAATGATACTGTAGCTTTTGATGAAATAAAATTTGGTGATAACGATACGTTGTCTGCATACGTTTCCGTATTGGCAGATGCTGATTTACTTATAAATATGAGTGATACCGACGGTTTTTACGACAGCGACCCCAGAACTAACCCCAATGCAAAAATGCTTAAAAGAGTTGAAAGGGTTGATGAATCTCTTTACGCTTGCGCTGACGGCGCAGGTTCGGCAAGAGGTACCGGCGGAATGACTTCCAAGCTCCATGCTGCAGAAATTGCTTGCGGAAACGGTATTCCTATGATGATAATAAGCGGAGAAGATTTTTCTATCCTTTACGATATGCTTTACGAGGGAATACAGCACGGATCATATTTTGCTCCGTTTACAAAATAAATTCAGAATCGTTCGGAAAAGGGAATTGATATGGAATTTACTAAAGAAATATACGAATATATCGAACAGCTTTGCAAGACCGTAAAATCTGCGGAAAGGTCAATGGCTGACAGCACTCTGCCACAGAGAAACAACGTACTTAAGACTATTGCCGCAAAGCTTATCGAGAATAAAGATGAGATACTGAAGGCGAATGCAATCGACGTCGCTAATGCCGAAAAGAACGGTGTTATTCCTACTATGGTTGACCGTCTTACGTTGAATGAAAGCAGAATAAAGGGTATAAGCGATGCTATGCTCGAGCTTGTCGGACTTAAGGACGTTCTTGGCCTCGGGGACGTTTGGACTATTCCTAACGGAGTTGAAATAAAAAAAGTAAGAGTTCCGCTTGGTGTTGTTGCCATTATTTATGAAGCGCGCCCCAACGTAACTGTTGACGCGGCGGCTCTATGTATAAAGACGGGTAACGCCGTAATTCTTCGTGGCGGCAAGGAAGCTGTAAATACAAACAGAGTGTTCGTTTCTTTGATGAAGGATGCATTGGAAGCTAACGGACTTTGCGCTGATGCTTTAGGATTTGTTGATAACACCTCGAGAGAGGGCGCATCAGTTCTTATGACTATGAGAGAATATATAGACGTTCTTATTCCCCGCGGCGGTGCCGGACTTATAAGAAACGTTGTGGAAAATGCAAAAATGCCGGTAATTGAAACGGGTGCGGGTAACTGCCATTTATACGTTGACAAAGACGCCGATATTGATATGGCTGTCAGAGTTGCGTCAAATGCAAAGAACCAAAGACCTTCCGTTTGTAACGCGATTGAAACTTTGCTTGTTCATACTGACGTTGCAGAAGAATTTTTGCCTAGATTTGCAAAGGAATCGGAGCAGTTTGGTCTTGAAATACGCGGATGCGAAACGACTTTGAAAATTCTCACCGATGCAAAAGAAGCAACCGAGGAAGACTATGCGACAGAATACGACGATTATATTATCGCAGTTAAGGTCGTTGACAGCGTAGAAGAGGCTGTAAATCATATAAACAAATATAATACGAAGCACAGCGAGGCTATTATAACGAAGAATATTGATGCGGCAAAGTATTTCCAGAAGTCAGTTGATGCGGCGGCGGTGTACGTAAACGCATCTACAAGATTTACCGACGGAAATGAATTTGGATTTGGCGCTGAGATAGGCATTTCGACACAAAAGCTTCATGCAAGAGGTCCTATGGGGCTCGAGGCTTTGACAACCGTTAAATATCTCGTTTCGGGCGACGGACAGATAAGATAATATGACGTCAAAAGAAAAGGCACTGAGCGAAAAAGCCGTTTTAATAACAGATAGGCTGAAAGAGCGTTATTCTTCTGAGTGTGCTTTGGAATATCAGGGCGAGCCTTGGAAGCTGCTTGTTCTTGCAAGGCTGTCGGCTCAATGTACTGACAAGCGTGTGAATATTGTGGCAGTTCCGCTTTTTGAAAGATACCCTACGCTTGAGAGTATGGCTGAATGCGATATACAAGAGCTTGAAAATATAATCAAGCCTTGCGGACTCTACCGTATGAAAGCAAAGGATATTAAAGAATCGTGCAGGACGTTGATTGAAAAATATAACGGCGTCGTGCCCGACAATATGGATGATCTGCTGACGTTATCGGGAGTGGGAAGGAAGATTGCTAACCTGCTTTTAGGCGATATTTACGGACTTCCTGCCATTGTTGCCGATACGCACTGTATACGTATTTCAGGTAGACTCGGATTTACTTCTGAAAAAGAGAAGAATCCTTTAAAAGTGGAAAAAGCTTTAAAAAAATACGTGCCGGAAGAAGAGCAGTCCGATTTTTGTCATAGAATAGTGCAGTTCGGCAGAGAGGTTTGTTCTGCGCGTTCGCCTATGTGCGAAAATTGCTTTTTGTCTGATTTATGTGAATATAATAAAAATTAGTTATATATTGCGGATTTGTATTGACAAACTGAAAAGAATGTCATATAATCCTTATTGTAAATAACTTCGGGGCGAGGTGCAATTCCTCACCGGTGGTAAAAGCCCACGAGCCTTAGCGTAAAAAGTAAGGTTGATTTGGTGTAACTCCAAAGCCGACGGTACAGTCCGGATGATAGAAGTTTTATAAAAATAGTATTTTGCTGTTTTATTCCCCAAAGTTTTTATGCTTTGGGGAATTTTAATTTTTGGAGGTTTTTATGAAGAACAAAATCGATATCAGGAAATTGACTGTATCTGCAATGGTCTGTGCGATTGCTTTTTTGGCTATGTTTGTATTCAGATTTAAGGTAAGTTTTCTTACTTTTGATTTCAAGGATGCAATATTGTCAATAAACGCTTTATTATACGGTCCGATAATGGGTGTTGTATCTGCAGCGCTCGTGGCATTTATAGAGTTTATTACTGTAAGTGATACGGGAGTTTACGGACTCATAATGAATTTTCTTTCAAGCGCATCCTTTACTTTTGCATGCGGAATTATATATAAATACAAAAGAAACTTTTCTGGAGCTATTATATCTGCTATCACATCAGTGTTTTCTGTGACAGCAGTTATGTTGATGGCAAATATTTTTATTACACCGTATTATATGGGTGTAGAAAGATCTATGGTTGTTTCATTGCTCCCGAAATTGCTTTTACCCTTTAACTTGAGTAAGGCGATAATGAATGCTGCAGTTTTGCTTGTAATTTATAAACCATTTACCTCAATTTTAAGAAAGACAAGACTTCTTCCGCAGACCGACAGCGGTAAATACAGAATGGGATTTAAAAGTGTGTTGCTGTTGGTAGTTTCCGTTTTGCTTATTATTTTGACAGCGCTCTTTGTAATTCTTTATTTGAACGGTGAATTCAACATTATTCGTAGATAACTGTTGACAAAGCGTGACAGAGGGTATATAATACTTTTAGTAATGATTTAATAATATCCTTATCAAGAGTGGCGGAGGGACAGGCCCTATGATGCCCGGCAACCTGAAAATGTTTTTAAGGTGCTAAATCCTGCGGAACGATCCGAAAGATGAGGTTTTTTGTATACCGCTTCTTTCGAGGCGGTTTTTGTTTTGCAAAAACATACAGTATTTTATAGAGAGGAATAAAGAAAAATGAAAAAGTTTTTATTTACGTCCGAGTCGGTAACGGAAGGACATCCCGACAAGGTTTGCGACAAGATAAGCGATGCTGTGCTTGATGAAATGCTTAAAGCCGACAAAATGTCGAGAGTTGCTTGCGAAACTGTTGTAACGACAGGACTTGTAATGGTTATGGGTGAGATTACGACAAAGGCTCACATTGACATTCAGAGCGTTGTCAGAAATACTATTAAAGAGATTGGCTATACAAAGTCGGATTACGGATTCAGCTATGACTCGTGCGCTGTTATCAACTCAATTCACGAGCAGTCACCCGATATTGCTATGGGTGTTAATAAGTCCGAAGAAGCAAAACGCGGAGAGTTTTCCGATGAGCTTAACGAGGGTGCAGGCGACCAGGGTATGATGTTCGGCTACGCTTGTAACGAAACTGAAGAGCTTATGCCTATGCCGGTTTCTCTTTCACATAAGCTCGCAAAACAGCTTACCAAGGTAAGAAAGGACGGAACTCTTACGTACCTTCGTCCAGACGGCAAGACACAGGTTACGGTTGAATATGAGAATGATAAGCCTGTTCGCGTTGATACAATACTTATTTCTACACAGCACGATCCGGAAGCAGTTCAGGAGCAGATCAAGGCAGACTTGATTGAAAAGGTAATTAAGCCTATTATCCCTGCTCAGCTTCTTGATGAAAATACAAAATATTTTGTAAACCCCACAGGCAGATTTGTCATTGGCGGACCTGCAGGTGACTCGGGGCTTACTGGCAGAAAGATAATCGTTGATACCTACGGCGGATACGCAAGACATGGCGGCGGTGCTTTCTCGGGAAAAGATCCGACAAAGGTTGACCGTTCCGCAGCTTATGCGGCTCGTTACGTTGCAAAGAATATCGTCGCGTCAGGCTTGGCTGATAAGTGCGAGGTTGAGATCGCATACGCTATCGGTGTTGCAAAACCTCTTTCTGTTATGATCGATACTTTCGGCACGGGCAAAATAAGTGACGAAAAAATATCGGAAATCATAAGTGAGCTCGTTGATTTAAGACCTTCTGCAATTATTGAAAGATTTGATCTTCGCCGTCCTATCTATAGTCCTCTTGCCGCTTACGGACATATGGGCAGAGAAGACGTGAATGCGCCTTGGGAAGCAACCGATATAGCAGAACAGCTCAAAAAATATCTTTAATATTGACATAATACGTAAGAATTATAAATCGTAGTTTAACTAAAATCCTTCTTATTACATACCATAGCAATAAGGAGGATTTTATGTTAGTTACGCTGTTTGAAATAATTATAGCGCTGCTTGCCGTTTACGGTTTGCGCTTTTTAATATTAAATCTTACGTATATTTTTTTGTGTAAAAATAAGGCAAAAATGTGTGTTGCATATTTTGTCGACAAGGATACCGATATTAATCAGCAAATTATTTTGAATGAAAAATTGATTATGGGGAGAAGTCGTGCTATAATATTGGTAGACTGTAATTTGGACGGAGAGATGGTTCGGAAAATTGGAGAAAATAACCCGAACGTTGAGATTTTCCGTACAGAAAGGATAATAAAAACTGATGGAGAAGTTTACGGATAACGGCTATAACGAAGAGCAGTTTGAGATTGCTGGAACTGTTGAACATATAATATATCAGAACGAAGAAAACGGATATACAGTTTGTGAAATTGCAACAGTTGACGACGAGCTTGTAACGGTTGTCGGAGAGATGCCGTTTCTTGGCGCGGGTGAAATGATAAAGGCTATGGGAAAATGGACGCTTCATGCAACCTTCGGCCGTCAGTTTCGTGTCGAATATTACGAAAAGGAGCTTCCCGCTTCCGAAAATGCAATACTTAAATATTTGTCTTCACGTACAATAAAGGGTATAGGTCCGTCATTGGCGCTGAAGATTGTCGGTCAGTATGGGGTGGATTCGTTTGACGTAATCGAAAACCACCCTGAGTGGCTTGCCGAAATACCCGGAATTTCTTTGAAAAAAGCAAAGACTATGTCCGAGGATTTCAAAGCACAGTTTGGACTTCGCTCGGTTATGATGTTCTGCCGTGATTTTTTTGGACCTGCAACCGCAGTTAAGATATATAAAAAATGGGGCGGCGGAGCGATAGATATAATAAAAAGAAACCCCTATATGCTGTGCGATGAAATATACGGTATAGGGTTTGAAAAGGCTGACGCCGTTGCAAAAAGTCTTGGAGTAGATAACTATAAAGAAGAAAGAATAAGAGCGGGAATAAAATACGTTTTATCTTTCAATGCAGGACAGAACGGACACGTGTTTATACCAAGGGACAAGCTTATTCCGGCATCGTGTGATATGCTTGGGGCAGATGAAGAAATGGTGGACAAGGCTGTTGCCGATTTGATTGCATCGGGAGAAATTGTACAGAAAACGTACAATAAGAGAAAATGTATTTATCTTGATAGCTATTATCAGGCGGAAAAATATTCTTCAGATAAACTGCAAATGCTCGATAATCTGTCTACGAGAATAGATATTTCGGATATAGACAGAATGATAATGCGCATCGAAAGTGATTTCGGTGTTGAATACGCCGCAATGCAGAAAAAGGCTATTATAAATGCCGTAAACAGCGGTGTTATGGTTTTGACGGGTGGGCCCGGAACGGGAAAGACCACTGTTATACGCGGTGTTATACGTGTTTTTGAGGACTTGGGGTATAAGATTGCACTTGCCGCACCGACGGGAAGAGCGGCAAAGCGAATGAGCGAGTCTACTTTCCACGAGGCAAAGACTATTCACCGATTGCTTGAGATGGATTACTCAAATGATAAAAGACCGGTTTTCAGAAGAAACGAAAATTCTAAATTAGAAGAAAATATTATTATAATCGACGAAGCGTCGATGGTTGATATAATGCTTTTCTCAGCGCTTTTACAGGCAATAAAGCCGGGAGCTAAGCTGATACTTATAGGTGACTCCGATCAGCTTCCGTCAGTTGGTGCGGGAAACGTGTTGAACGATATAATAAGAAGCGACCGCTTTAATACCGTTGAGCTTAAAGAAATATTCAGACAGGAAGAAGAAAGTCTTATCGTTACTAACGCTCATGCTATTAACGACGGTGAATATCCGAAACTGACTTCAAAAAACAGTGACTTTTTCTTTCTTGCAAGAGATGACGATGAGATGATAGCAAAGACCGTAGCAGAGCTTTGCGCAGTCAGACTTCCAAAGACCTACGGCAAGGAAATTATATCTGATATTCAGGTGATTACTCCTTCCAGAAAGGGAAGTGCCGGTACTGAAATGCTGAATAGTCTGCTTCAAAGGGTTATGAATCCCAAGTCAGACAAAAAGAGAGAAAAAAAGGTGCGCGACGTTGTTTTCCGCGAGGGAGACAAGGTTATGCAGATAAAAAATAACTACGATATAGAGTGGGTAAGCGACGAAAAAGACGGAATCGGGATTTTCAACGGAGATATTGGTACTATTAAAGAGATAGACGTTAAAAACGAGGTAATGAAGATAGTTTTTGACGATAACAGATACGTTAATTACGATTTTTCTCTGCTTGATGAATTAGAACATGCGTATGCGATAACCGTTCACAAGAGTCAGGGTAGTGAATATCCTGTGGTTATTATTCCAATGTACAGTTTTACGCCACGTCTTATGACAAGAAACCTGCTATATACGGCGGTAACGCGTGCGCAGAAAATGGTTATATTGGTAGGTAAAGCAAATATAGTTCAGAGAATGGTGGATACCAATATACCGACAAAGAGATATACGGGACTTGAACAGCTTTTATGTGTTTATGAATAAGATAAAGAAATTATTTAATTCGTTTTTTAATGCTATTTGTGTTAAAAAGTGCGTTGCTTGCAAGAAGCTTTTAAATTACGACTCCGAAAAATTGTTATGCGATGATTGCGATGAGGAGTGGGAAATTGCAAAGATGATGGTGTGTACTTTTTGTAAGGAAGACCATATAGACTGCCGTTGCGGTTTTGGTAAGAAAAGCGTTGACTCCGTAAGACATCTGGCTTTGTATGATGATAAAGATAGAGAATCTGTGGTAAACAAGATTATTTACAGATTAAAGAACAGTAACGATGACAGCGTTTTTGAGTTTGTTGCCGACGAAATGATTAAATATATTATTGAGAAAAAGGGACTCATAAACACTGTTTGTGTGAGCGTGCCGAGAAATCCTAGGGCAATAAACCGTTACGGTTACGACCACGCAGAAAAGCTTGCAAGAATTGTTGCCGACAAATTGGGTATAGAATACGTAAATGCACTCCGTCACAGAGGCGGAAAGACAGAGCAGAAAAATTTGAAAAAACAGCAAAGAGAGATAAATGCAAAGAAAAATTGCTATATTGCGGAAAGTGAAATACCCAAAATAAAAGGCAGAAAGATATTGCTTATTGACGATATAGGAACTACGGGAGCTATGACGGGAGTATGCGCCGAAATTTTGAAAAACAACGGCGCTTTAAAGGTGAAATGTGTTCTGGCGGCAAAAAGCGGATAATAATGAAAATATATTAGAAAAAGCCCTTGACAAAGGGGCTTTTTGTTGTTATAATGTGTAAAGTGTTTTGCTTTACAGGTGATTTGCGATGAATTATGATGAAAAAATAAATATGTCGCTGTTGTTTGATTTTTACGGAGACATACTGACAGAGCGTCAGAAAGAAATTGCATCACTTTCTTTTGATGAGGATCTATCCCTTCGAGAAATTTCCGAGATTACGGGGATTACACCGCAGGGGGTAAGGGACTCACTTAATAAATGCAAAAGCATACTTACCGATATGGAAAAGAAACTTGGACTTCTTGCAAAGTTTTCAGATAATAAAACGAATACTGATTTTATTATTGGTAAACTCATCGGTATGAAAGAAAATAATCCACACCTTTCCGAAGAGATAGACGGCATAATTAAGGTTGCCGAGAAAATGCTTGATTAAGGAGGCTATAAATGACATTTCAAAGCCTTGCGGATAAATTATCTTCAGCATTCAAGAGCTTTAGGAGTAAGGGAAAGCTTACCGAAAGCGACGTTAAGGCGGGTATGCGTGAGATTAAGCTTGCGTTACTCGAGGCGGACGTAAACTTTAAGGTTGTTAAAGATTTTATAAATAAAGTAACAGAGAGAGCCATCGGAACACAGGTGCTTGAAAGCCTTGTGCCCGCTCAGCAGATAGTAAAGATTGTAAATGAAGAGCTGATAGAGCTTATGGGTGGTTCTCAGGCAAAGATAACGATATCACCTAAGCCCCCTACGGTTATTATGATGACCGGTCTTCAGGGTGCAGGTAAGACTACTCATGCGGCTAAGTTAGCAGCGCATTTCAAGAAGCAGGGTAAAAGACCTTTGCTCGTTGCCTGCGACGTGTACAGACCTGCGGCTATAAAACAGCTTGAGGTTGTGGGTGGCCAGATAGGCGTTCCCGTGTTTACGATGGGAGACAAGATCAGCCCCGTTGAGATTGCCAAGGCGGGTGTTGAACACGCAAAGAAAAACGGCTACGATATGGTTTTTGTTGATACTGCGGGAAGACTGCATATTGACGAAGATATGATGGAAGAGCTGAAAAATATAAAAAGCAAGGTTGAACCGACGGAAATTCTGCTTGTAGTTGATGCTATGACAGGACAGGATGCGGTAAACGTTGCACAGTCTTTCAATGATTTACTTGATATAACCGGTGTTGTCGTTACAAAGATGGACGGCGACACACGAGGCGGAGCTGTTCTTTCGGTAAGATACATTACGGGTAAGCCTATAAAATACGTCGGAACGGGAGAAAAGCTTGATGCTATTGAGCCTTTCCACCCTGACAGAATGGCGTCGCGAATTCTCGGTATGGGTGATATGCTTTCTCTAATTGAAAAAGCAGAACAGGCATACGATGAGAAGAAAGCTGCAGAGCTTGAACAAAAGCTTCGCGAATCAAAATTTACACTCACAGATTATCTTGAACAGTTTGAGCAGATAAGAGGTATGGGTTCTATGGACCAGTTGCTCGGTATGATGCCGGGGGTTAAGGGGCTTGATCTCAAGGATGCTAAAATTGATGAAAAACAGATTGACCGTATGGAAGCAATTATTCGTTCTATGACGGTGAAGGAAAGGGAAAATCCCGATATTATTTCATCATCGAGAAGAAAGAGAATAGCAGCGGGAAGCGGAACAACTGTTGAAGACGTAAATAGGCTTCTTAAACAGTTTGAACAGACAAGTAAGCTTATGAAACAGCTTTCGCAAGGAAAGGGAATACCCGGACTCGGCGGATTTGGTGGATTTGGAAACAGGTTTACCAAAAAGAAACTAAAGAAAAATAAGAAAAAGAAAAAATAAATTTATATAAAATTTTTGGAGGAATACAAAAATGGTTAAAATCAGACTTAAGAGAGTTGGAGCAAAGAAGAAACCCTTCTATCGTGTAGTAGTTGCAGATTCAAGATCTCCCCGTAACGGTAGATTCATCGAAGAGATTGGTTACTACAATCCTTTGACAGATCCCGCAGAAATCAAGATTGATGCAGAGAAGGCAACAAAGTGGCTTGGAAACGGCGCTCAGCCTACAGAGACTGTAAGAGCACTTCTTAAGAAATCCGGCATCACAGAATAATCTGCGGTAAGATACTATGTTGAATTTGAAGCAGATTCTCACGGATATTGCCAAGGCAATCGTTGATGAACCTGATATGGTTACCGTTGTTGAGAATGAAAACGGAAACAGTGTTGTATTGACACTCAGCGTTGCATCTCAGGATATGGGTAAAGTTATCGGCAGAAACGGCAGAATTGCAAAAGCGATCCGTACTGTTATGAAAGCTGCGGCAAACGCAGACAACAAAAAAGTTACAGTCGAAATAAGATAATGATAAACGGGTGAAGAATATTCATCCGTTTATTATTTTTTGTTTTAATTTGCAAAGTTTTTGCGGTTTTCAAAGGAGCTTTTTTCAAAAAAAGCGCAATTAAAATTTATTTTAAAAAACAATATAAAAAATATTTATTAAAAGTTTTGAGGGAGTCAAGAGGGCACATTTTTAAAAGTGCTCCTCTTGTGTGGGTTCGGGAGCGCGTTTGATTGCGTGTTCGGGATCCTTCGCTGCGCCGCCGCGTTGTCATTCTCGAGCGTAGCGAAGAATCTCGCGGCGGCTTGCTCAAGGATGACAATCGAACACGCGGCTAAGACAATAAACCCTAAAATTGTAGAGGCGTTTTTGCTATACGTCCGTTTTTCCGAAATAATCTAACTTTTTAGCTCCATCTGACGAGGTAGCGAAGCGGCGGCGAGGGAGTGAATGACATCACGGTGTGATGTCAGAGCCGAGCCGTGA
>SVQI01000006.1:0-10228 GCA_015065455.1 Oscillospiraceae bacterium
TCTTGCGACAGCTTGACTATTATATCACCTACTTACTCAATTGTCAATACCTTTTTTTATTTTTTTTATCTTTTTTTTCACTTTGTGAAAAGTATACTAAAGCATTCGACAAAAGGCGGTTATATATTCGTCATTTTATATACTAAATACGCCACTTTTCGCCTTATACATTAAAGAGAAGTTCAGCGTACGTAGGTATCGGCCAACAATTATCGGGAGAAATTTTTTCGAGTTCATCCGATATTTTTCTGACTTCATCCATAGCGGGAATTACACTGTCGCGATAAAACTCAGCTTTTTCGCTATTTGATGATATCTTATCACATTTCACCATTGCCTTTTCAAGCAATTCTATCTTCTTATATAACTGTACATTCATAGCGGACATCTGTTTTACACATTCAACTTCAACAGAATTGTTTCCGCCGACACTCTTTATCATTTCAGCAGCACCCGCAAGCTTTGTAATCTCTGCAGAAACAGCAGGAACAATTTCTTTCTTCGCCATTTCAACCATTATCAAAGCTTCGATATGCTTAATCTTACAATAATTATCATATTCAATTTCGCAGCGCGAGAAAATTTCACTTCTTGTAAATATATTATGTTTCTCAAATAAAGCAATATTTTTCTCTGCAACGTAATAACCGATAGCATCAGCTGTGGACTTAAGATTAAGCAATCCTCTTCTCTCAGCTTCCTTAACCCACTCTTCTGAATAGTTATTACCGTTAAACAATATTCTCTTATGCTTTTCAACAGTCTCTTTAAGCAACGCGCGAACTTCGTTTTCAAAATCCTCTGCTTTTTCGAGTCTGTCAGCAAACTGACACAAAGCCTCCGCCACAATTGCATTAAGTGCTGTGTTAGGATCTGCAATAGACAAAGCTGAGCCGGGCATACGGAATTCAAACTTATTACCTGTAAATGCAAAAGGCGACGTTCTGTTACGGTCAGTACCATCTCTGGGAAGGTCGGGCAATACTTTTACACCGATATCCATCTTGCCATTATTCTTAGGATCATATTTTTCGCCTCTCTCAATAGCTTCGAGCACAGCGTACAAATCATCACCCAAACACATAGATATAATTGCAGGGGGAGCCTCATGACCACCCAAACGGCAATCGTTTCCTGCGCTTGCGGTCGTAAGTCTCAAAAGATCCTGATATTCATCAACACCCTTAATCACAGCCGTAAAGAACAACAAAAATCTCAAATTATTATAAGGATCTTCTCCGGGATCAAAAAGATTTACGCCGGTATTGGTAGAAATAGACCAGTTATTATGTTTACCGCTACCGTTAACGCCCTGGAAAGGCTTCTCGTGAAGCAAGCAAGCAAGTCCATGTCTCTTTGCAACCTTCTTCATCATTTCCATAGTAAGCTGATTGTGGTCGGTTGCTGTATTGGCATCTTCAAACAAAGGCGCAAGTTCATGCTGTGCGGGAGCTCCTTCGTTGTGCTCAGTCTTAGCATAAATACCGAGTTTCCAAAGCTCTTTATCCAAATCACGCATAAAAGCAGCAACTCTGGGCTTTATAGTACCAAAATAATGGTCTCCCATTTCCTGTCCCTTAGGCGCACTTGCTCCTAATATAGTTCTGCCTGTAAAGACAAGGTCTTTTCTCTTCTTATATAACTCTTCATCAACCAAAAAGTATTCCTGTTCAGCACCCACTGTAGGAACAGCGCGAACAACTTCATTCATACCAAAAAGCTTTGTAATACGCAACACCTGTTTGTTCAACGCTTCCATAGAACGAAGCAAAGGGGTCTTCTTATCAAGCACTTCTCCACCGTACGAACAGAACACAGTAGGAATACAGAGTGTGTCATCTTTTATAAAAGCATATGACGTAGGGTCCCAAGCAGTATATCCTCTTGCTTCAAAAGTAGCGCGAAGTCCACCCGAAGGAAAGCTTGACGCATCGGGTTCACCCTTAATAAGCTGACGCCACGTAAATGACGTAGCAGCACCGCCGTTCTCAGTCGAAATAATAAAACTATCGTGTTTTTCCGCAGTAATACCCGTCATAGGCTGGAACCAGTGAGTATAGTGGGTAGCTCCATTTTCGAGCGCCCATTCTTTCATAGCATGAGCAACCACGTTTGCCATAGTTACATCGAGGTTCTTACCTTCAGATATAGTCTTGCGAAGTGATTTATAAATCTCCTTAGGCAATCTCTCACGCATAACAGCATCGTTGAATACCTTGCTTCCAAACACTTCAAGTATCTTGTTCATAACACATCTCCGTTTTTCTGTCTGATTTAAAAAATAATACTTCAATATAATATTATATAGTAACTGAATTTTTTTGTCAATAGACCTTATAAATATAAAAAAAGAGACTGTTTTGTAAAACAGCCTCTTAAAAATTAATCTTTACAGAATCTTAACTCCTGCATCAGCGCAAATCTTCAAAGTTTTTTCATCCCATATAGAAGCCTGAACCTCACCGATATGACACTTACCCAATATAAGCATACACAATCTTGACTGACCGATTCCTCCGCCAATTGCCAAAGGCAGCCTATCTTCAAGCAACATCTTATGGAAAGGAAAACTTCTTCTGTGATCGGCATTAGCCAACTTCAACTGTTCATCAAGAGCTGGAGCGTCAACTCTAATACCCATAGACGAAATTTCAAATGCACTCTGGAGAACCTCATTCCAAATCATAATATCGCCGTTCAGCTTCCAGTCGTCATAGTCAGGCGCTCTGCCATCGTGCTTTTCTCCGGACTTAAGCTTACAACCGATCTGCATTATAAAAGCCGTCTTATGTTCTCTCAAATATTCATTTTCTCTCTCTTTAGGAGTCAAATCAGGATACATATCCTCAAGCTCCTGTGTAGTAACGAAGCTCACTTCTCTGCATATTGATGTCTTAACAGAGGGAAACAATCCCTTTATGTATTCCGAAGTATCACAAGCAGCATCAACAATCTTCTGAACAGTATCCTTCAGATATTCAATGTTTCTATCTTCTTTTGTTATAACCTTTTCCCAGTCCCACTGGTCAACGTATATAGAATGGATATTATCCATCTCTTCATCGCGGCGTATAGCGTTCATATCAGTATAAAGGCCTTCGCCCGCTTCAAAGTTATATTTATATAGAGCCATTCTCTTCCACTTTGCAAGAGAATGAACAACCTGCGCCATCGTTCCTGTTTCCAATATATCAAAAGCAACAGCGCGCTCGACTCCGTTTAAATCATCATTAAGACCGCTTTCTGACGACACAAAAAGAGGGGCAGTTACTCTTTTGAGATTAAGAGCATTACAAAGATTCTCCTGAAAATTATTACGAAGCAATCCTATAGCTATTTGCGTATCGTAAATTCCAAGGGAAGATTTGTAACCTTCCGGTATAAAAGTCTTACTCATAAAAGCACCTCACAAACATCTTTATGTAATCATCACAAATAAATCTCATTCAATTATTATATAATAACCAATATTCTTTGTCAACAAGTAAATTCACTTATTATATTCTTTAACAACACAGTTGCGGCAAAAATATTCATCCTTATCAGTCTTCGGTGGACCGCAAAAATAATAGCCGCACGTTATACTTGTACCACCGTGCGTAACAACGAGCACTGTCTTATCATAATATTCTTTATAAATATCATCAAAAAAATCCGTTATTCTCTCAAGGAGCATCTCAAAAGTTTCCATTCCCTCATACATTGGGGGCTTTCCCGGAATCCACGTGCTTTCGAAGTCTATATCATATACGCTTCCGCCCTCGGCAACACCAAACCTGCGTTCAACGATTCTGTCATCATATATAATAGGAACGTTTCTTCCCTTTAAAAGAATGTCCGCTGTCTGCCTTGTACGAATCAACGGAGAGCAAAATGCAACGTCTATCTTTTCATTTGCTAACGAATCATAAGCCATCTCCGCCTGAGCAATTCCAACCTCGTTCAGCGGAATATCTTTAGTACCCTGCAACAGTCCCTGCTTATTCCAATCGGTCTCACCGTGTCGTATTATAAGCACTCTCATTTTTTCTTCCCCTTGATTTTTAAGTATTCATCACTATATCAAACACACCATCCAATGAATGACAAATAGTAAATAATACAAAAAGAAAAGTCGCACTTACGCGCGACTTTTCTTTTTGGAGCGGGTGATGGGAATCGAACCCACGCAGCCAGCTTGGAAGGCTGGAATTCTACCATTGAACAACACCCGCACGTTTTGTGCTTAAATATATTACCACAACTGATTCTGTTTGTCAATACTTAATCTGATATTTTTTATCTTTTATTTTTATTAAATTATAGAACAATATTTTTGAATTTGCATATCATAACCCAAACAAACACCTCATATAAATATAACAAAAACCACTTTAACACCGAGAGGGGCAATAAGAAAACAATGACAAATGAAAACTCGGCAAAAAACAAAAAACTGTTCGTATACTCAATAAGAGCCCAGACTATCAAGTTTTTTTCAATAGTGGCATTATCAGTTGCAGCGCTTCTGATTTTGGTTGCTTTTATTCCGACGTATGAACCGACCGTTATAAACACGCTATACACAGAAACGGCAAACGTAAAATTCAGTAAGATTAAAACAAATGACGACCGAATTGATTTCCTTGAACAATTCGGCTGGACCGTTTCAGAAAAACCCATTGAGGAAAAAGGCGTAAAAATCCCTAAAGAATTTGATAAAATTATGCTTAGCTACAATGAATTCCAGCGTCAGATGGGACTTGACCTTGCAAAATATAAAGGCAAAGACGTTATGCGTTACACCTACGAGGTTACTAACTACCCCGAATACGAAGGCAGAGTTTATGCAAATCTACTCATCTACCGAAACAAAGTAATTGGCGGTGACATCTGTTCTGCAGATTCAAGAGGTTTCTTACAAGGTTTCACAAAAGCTAAATAAAAGAATCTCCTTTAGTTCTTTATCAACTAAAGGAGATTTTTCTGTATTTCAATCTCTGAATATATCCCGTAATGATCAGACGGATATTTTCCCCTAACCGTATCTTTTATAATCTTATGATCTATCGGACGGAAATAACCGTTTATAAAACAGTAATCTATATGACTTCCATTATTATCCTCAGGATCATACCCGTGATATGTAGGAGAATAATCCTTTGAAGTCACCCCATTAATGTCAGTAAAATATTTTTTCATTTCAAGATAACCAACGCTGTCGGGAGTCATATTAAAGTCGCCTGTTATTACAGTCGGATAATCCGATATTAACTTGCTGTATTTATATATTAACTCAGAGCTCTTTTTCTGACACAAATCTCCAAGACCAAAGTGGGTATTCATAAACGCAAACTGATTTGACGTTATTTTGTCTTTTAAAATAACATACGAACATATCCTGTTTACATCATAAACCTCGTCCCACCCTCTCGACTCATATTCGGGCGTATCCGACAGCCAAAACGTACCTCTTTTTATACATTCAAACCTTCGTTTGCGCCACAATATCGGTACTGACTCATAAACTCCGTCGGTCGAACGCGAAAAACTATATATTTCATAGTCATTCAGAAAATATTTATCAAAATATTTCTGCCAAGGCAGACGGAACTCCTGAATACCAATTAAATCCGGAGAATAATTTAATATTACTTTACTTAACCTCGGCGCTCTATCTTTGATTTTGTTTTTGTTTTCATCATCACAGCACCTGATATTAAAGCTTACAACCTTTATAATCATAATTCTATTTCCACATAAACGCTACGGAAAAATAATTTGCAATCATAAGCGAAACAACAAGAATAATAACAATATAAATAAGCTTAAGCCACTTTTTTTGAATCTCTTTTTTTGATATAAAAACAGCCAAAGCAACCGCACAAATCACTATAAAATGCCAAAAGCACGTCGTAAAATCGTTGGCATTAAAATTGCTCTGCACCGCATTTCCAAATTCATCAACCACGGGACAACCACACCCCAACCAATTCACAATAAACTCACTGTTCACTATCTGGTACGGAATAAATAAAACGCAAAACAAAAACACCGGTGATATAAGTTTAAAAACCTTACGTATCTTCATATATTCACCCCCATATATACAGTATATCATACCAATCTCATCAATGCAATCTTTTTGAAACCTCTTGACAAAAACAATACCTCGTGATATGATGTATTACATTAGAGGAGGTATGGTATGGATATTCAGTTAAAAAGAGGACTTTTAGATGTTTGCGTATTAGCCGCAATTAAAAATCAGGATTCATACGGTTACAAAATAATTAAAGATCTTAAGCCGTATATAGAGCTGTCTGAATCAACCTTATATACTATTCTGAAACGCTTGGAAACTGCTGATATGCTGACAGTCAGGACAGCAGAACACGGCGGCAGACTTCGAAAATATTACCACATCACAGATGAAGGCATCAGGCGCATTGAAGAGTTCAAGGCCGAGTGGAACGAAATTCTGTCCATATATCAATTTGTAACAAAGGAGGATAACGGTAATGACTAAAATTAAATTTCTTCTGGAATTGCACGAAAAGTTGTCCGGTTTACCACAGGACGAAGTTGAAGAACGTTTGAATTTTTATAGCGAAATGATAGAAGATCGAATAGAAGAAGGTCTCTCGGAAGAAGAAGCGGTTTCTGCGGTAGGCTCAGTTGATGAGATAGCCGCGCAAATCACAGCCGACATTCCTCTTGTAAAAATTGCAAAGGAAAAGATTAAGCCAAAAAGGCAACTTAAAGCATGGGAAATTGTTCTTCTTGTGCTTGGTTCACCTATATGGTTTTCACTGCTTGTTGCCGTTTTTTCTGTAATTCTTTCCCTTTACGTTTCATTATGGGCTGTAATAATTTCTTTATGGGCTGTATTTGTCTCGGTTATCGCGTGCGCTTTCGGTGTAATAGTGTCGGGAATCGGATTTGCTATAATTGATAAGGTCCTAACGGGTATTGCTATGATAGGTGCAGGAATAGTTTGTATTGGACTGTC
This sequence comes from Oscillospiraceae bacterium, assembly GCA_015065455.1. GTDB lineage: Bacteria > Bacillota > Clostridia > Oscillospirales > CAG-272 > RGIG1995. Next base: position 6,992 of record SVQI01000006.1, read on the forward strand.
AATCTTTCTGTTTTTTGGCTGTAAAGCTGTAACAAACGGAACTTTGTTGCTGACAAAAAAGACTGCCCAAGGCATAAAAAAGCTTTTTATAAAAAAGGAGGAAGCATAATGAACAGATCAACAAAAATATGGCTTATTATAGCAGCCTTTCTTGTGCTCCTCGGATTAATAACGTTTGCAGTAGCATTGTCAGCTTATAATTGGGATTTCACAAAATTAAGTACCGTAAATTACGAAATAAACACCCAAAAGATTAGTGATAGTTTTACTGATATATCAATAAAAACAGACACTTCAAACATCGTCTTTGTTCCAACTGATGACAGAATATGTAAAGTGGTTTGTTATGAAGAAGAAAATGCAAAGCATTCTGTTAATGTCCAAAACGGTACACTTACCATCAAATTAGTAAACAAGAAAAAATGGTATGAACATATCGGCATAAATTTTGGTGAACCCAATATAACCGTTTATCTTCCAAATACTGAATACAATTCACTCTATATAAATGAAAGTACCGGAGATATTGAAATACCAAAATCCTTTATATTTAAAGAAATTAACATTTCAACAAGCACAGGTAATGTAAAAAACTATGCTTCCGCTATTGATAACGTTAAGATAAAGACAAGCACGGGTGATATTATAATCGACAATATGTCCGCAGGCACGCTCGAACTTTCCGTATCGACCGGCGATGTGGTTGGAAAATTTATAACCTGTAACGGTGATATAAAAATTAACGTAAGTACAGGCAATACAAATCTGGAAAAAATCAAGTGCAAAAGCGTTATATCCAATGGAAGCACGGGGAATATTTTCTTAAAAGATGTAATTGCCGAAGAAAAGTTTTCCATTAAAAGAGACACGGGATACGTGAAGTTCGAAAAATGCGATGCCTCTAAAATCTACGTTACAACCGACACAGGAAACGTTACGGGCAGTTTGCTCTCTGACAAAGTGTTTATTATTGAAACCGACACAGGAAATATTAACGTTCCAAAAACAAGTGTGGGCGGAAGATGCGAAATTACCACCGATACCGGTGATATTAAAATATCTATAAAATAATATTAAAACAATAAAGGCGTCGTAAAAATTCGGCGCCTTTTGTTTTGTTCAGTTATTAAAAGACGGGGGTGTAGTTTCTCCGTTTGCAAAAGTATTTGGTCCGGGATCCGACATTGAAAAATACATCTTTGCCGCCTTTGTTGTTCCAAAATCCCGGTTGGAGCCTGAATTCTGCACCTTATTAAATGCATCACGGAACATCTGGTTGTGTGCTTCTTCACGGTTCAACAAGAAGTCAATTGTCTCGCGAACCTTCTTGTCGTCAATCTGTCTGTAAAGATACTCATACACAACCTTTGCTCGCTGTTCAGATGCAATATTTGAAAGCAGATCGGCGCACAGATCTCCCGTTACCGTAACGTAATCCGCTGTCCAGGAATATCCCGACGCATTAATAAGTCCGGGATTAAGCCCCAACAAAACGTGGGTCTGTATTTCACCTGCGTTGACCTGCATAGCATCTACGTCATGCCCGTTCAGCAAATTAATCGTCTGCGCAACCATCTCCATATGACCAAGCTCCTCGGCAGCTATATCAAGAAAAAGGTCTTTGATCTCAGGATCTTTGATTCGAAAACTTTGAGACATATACTGCATAGCCGCCTTCAGTTCCCCGTTTCCACCGCCGAGCTGTTCCTGAAGAAGCGCCGCATACTGAGGATTGGGCTTTTCAATTTCTACGGGATGAAAAAGCATTTTTTCGTGTTTAAACATAACAGTTACCTCCTAAAAATATTATCACTTATAGTTTTTACATATAAGATATATTTATTCAATAAATGGGGGTATAGTTATTTAAAACCAATACAATAAAAACTCCTTATTCATAATGAACAAGGAGTTTTTATTAAACATATAATCAAAATTTGCTATAATCTGTGTATTTTAATGACCTCTTAAATCGAAATCGAGCAACTTAACAATAAATCCACCGAATTTTTCATAAACTTTTGAATCCCAACAAGTTATGGAATAATACGAATTTACGTCCATATCGGAGAAATACCCAAAAATATAACAATCCGAACTGGGATTACGAATATTTTCAGCATTTTGTCTGCTGATTTCAATATAATTAAATTCGTCGCTGTAATGTTCGTGCAACTCTTCCTCACTCAACTCACTCTTAACAAGGATAGCTCCCATATACTGCATACCGTTTCCACTACCTGTAAGCTTTCCTGCAACTGAAACTGAATCCACCAAAACGGTATCTGACGGCAATTTATATTTTACTAAATTTTTTTCAATACCGTCTGCTATACAATTATTTGTGATAAATATTGCAACATACAAAACTATCGGCAATAATATTACGATAAGCATAATAACAGATATAAAAGATGTACCTTTTTTAAATACTTTCTTTATCATAAAATCATCCTCTCTATATATATTACACTCAAACACAGAATTAATATTAAAGCGCAAATTTCTCACTAATAATTAATATATTCAGCTTTTTTTGTATTATAGATTTTATATGATTTAATCTGAACGATAAACACGTGAACAATAAACGTTAATAATATACTTATTATTGAACGAAGAATCGGGATTTTTATAATCGGCATTAATGGAAAGAACATAGCGCATAAAAATACGATTGGTCTTTTAGCCGTGTCGGGATTAATAAGAAAATCAAATTCACATAAGACAGCCATAATCGAGTATAACAACAACAGATATTTTCCTTCTGTCGAAAAGTAACTCTTAAACTCATTAACAAAACTAAATTTATCGTTTGAGTAAAAAAGTGTATAACGTTCTTTTTCCTTAACCGAGATAAAACATATATAATATGTGACAAAGGTGATAAGCCTCACTAAAGAATCTTTATCTAAATCATCGCCCCAAATCATCGTGCCAACAGCACCTAAAATCAGAAAAGCAACAATAGATAAAAGCAGAGATATAACAGTGGCCTTTACAATAGACTTAATTAGACTAATGATTTTTTCAAGTTTTTTTGCCATAAAATTAACCTTTCTGTCTATATTACACTCAAAATGTAATCCGCAGAAAAACTAAAAGTAACATTTGATTCTGCCAAACTTCACTTAGCCCGCGTCATCCTCGAACAAGCCGCCTCGGGATTCTTCGCTTCGCTCTAGAATGACAACGCGGCGGCGCAGTGAAGGATCTCTGGCGATTCGTTATTCGAAA
>SVQI01000006.1:10238-102392 GCA_015065455.1 Oscillospiraceae bacterium
CTCGGGATTCTTCGCTTCGCTCTAGAATGACAACGCGGCGGCGCAGTGAAGGATCTCTGGCGATTCGTTATTCGAAATTCAAAAAATTAAAAGTAACGTTTGTTTCTGCCAAACTTCACTTAGCCCGCGTCATCCTCGAACAAGCCGCCTCGGGATTCTTCGCTTCGCTCTAGAATGACAACGCGGCGGCGCAGTGAAGGATCTCTGGCGATTCGTTATTCGAAAACACCCGGAAACAATTTATCTGACAGATCAATCCATTCTGGATTCATCGTTTCAACCAATTCATTTTTTCTAACGCGTAAAAGCCCTTTAAGTTTTTTCTCCCTAAAAATAGCATCATTTATATCATTGTAGCATTCATAGTATACCAAGTTGTGAACATGATATTTTTTTGTGAAACCGTCAAGAAGCTCTTTTTTGTGTTCGTACAGGCGACGCTTTAAATCATTTGTAACACCTATATACATAACCTTGTTTGTTTTATTTGTCAAGATGTAAACGTAATACATAATTTATTCCTTATTCTGTCCGCCGAGATCCTTCGCTACGCCGCCACGTTGTCATTCTAGAGCGAAGCGAAGAATCCCGTGGCGGCTTACGCTCGAGGATGACGCGGCGGTGGGACACCAACCATCATCAAACCGTCGTGTTGATACTTTTGAATTAACACTTAAAACTTAACCGGTTAAAAACTTGACTATCTTTATTGCAATATAGTTTTAATTGCTTCAATATCGTAATCATTCTTAACGGGTAAAAAATCGATATTTTCATATTTCACATCAGGATGCTCGTCAAATAAATCTTTATCTATTAAAACAACTGCTTTTTTACATATATCATTCTTTAACAAGTCATTACACTCATTAATAGCAGCTTCAACTTCACCTTTTATATCTACATATTCATCTTCAATTTCTGCTAACCAGATATTTTTCTCTGCATCAAAACAAGGATCAAATTCGTTTAAAATAAGGGTGTCTTTATAAACAAAGAAACCGTAACCAGTAAAATTATCATTATTACATCGGTAATAATCAATGGGCAAGTTTTCTTTTTTGATCAAATCGTATAATTTGATATAATACGAAACTGTGCAAAGCCAAGAGTATTTTTCTTTTGTGTCCTTATAGTAACGCGACTTTTTATATTTATAATAATCAATGGGTGTTAGCACTAGTAAAAACAATAAAAAAACAACAGCAATAGGGATAAGCAAAATAGTTGTTATAATTTTTGTAATATTCTTTTTCATTATTTTACCCCCTTTAGTGTATTATAGCATAAAAGCGGCGAAGCCGCAATAATTATTCATTATTCATCAGCGTAAGCGGCTTCATTTTTCATTATTCATTTGAAAATCCGTTCACTTTTAATGAATGTTGAATATTGAAAAATGAATAATCCAAACAAAAATCCGCCCTCTTACGAGAACGGATTTTCGTTTGGAAACGACACTCAAAATGGAACCGGTCTAAAAAACTGATTTTCTTTATTCAAATTCTAATATATAAATTGCAGTCGAATTCTCTGTTGTACCTGTACATTCTAACTCAAGCCTAGTATCGTACCAATAAATATTTTTAATATTATATTCATATAGCCCAGCACCATCATTATGAATCGAAATTGCTTCTTTGTCAACTGTTTTTCCATTAGAGTTAACAACCATGATTTGTGCCTTAACCGGACCAAAAGGCCACTCAGGTGAGCCGACTTGATAAAGAACAAATTCAAACTCACTATTGGGACTCATTTCTCGATATATTTCTCTTTTTTCAAAATATTCTGCATAAATTAAAAGCGAAATGAAAGAAAATATCGCAACTAATATTATAACAATCAGTGAAACAATTACCACTTTAAGTTTCTTCATATCATCACCGCCTTATATGTGTATTATAGCATAAAAGCGGTGGAACCGCAATACTTATTACCTCTTACCTATTACTTCTTACTTCCCAAAAATCCCGAATAATGAGTTTAAGTGAAGAGTAAAAAAGTAAAATCCCGCCCACTTTCGTGAACGAGATTTTTGGCTCCGACACTCATAATGGAACCGGTCTAAAAAACTGATTTTCTTTAAATTTGTATAAAAGATAATATTTCAAAATACAAAGACAATAGCAAAAGTGGTATGCCAAGGATATATGTCAATCTTTTCTCCGCTATTTTATCTCTCCCCGTATCTTTAATTGAATAAAACATTATAATCATAAAACAAATCGGTAGACATATAGGCAGAAAAAGCACGGTGGAGATTCCTTTGCTTAAAACAAATCTAAAAGCATCAACAACAACAAGATCTAACACAATAAAACACGTACATAAAATGAGTGCTTTATTCATACTGTCGTTCATCTGATTTCTGAAACACTTTTGTAAACTCTTAATAATTAACGGAACAAATAATAGTCGTAAATAAGTATGTAGAATTACATCGACCGCAAAATTTTTTAATATTAAGGATAAAACAGCAAGTAAAATCAAAGTCACAGCAAGTGCAGCAATGATCACAGTAAATATAATACGTTTCTTTGTTTCATACATAAAATCACCGCCTTTACGTGTATTATAGCATAAAAGCGGTAGAGAAGCAAGATGTTAGTGATATTCTGTGTTTCACACAGAGTGATATTTTTACTTCGTGAAAGCGATATTGAAACCTTTGGTTTCAGTGATATTAAATCCGTCCCCTAACCCGACGAAGTCGGATTTCATCACGAAGCGATTTCACCCGAACGAAGTGAGGATTTATCCCGTCCATCAGGACGGATTTAGTTGAAAAAGAAAAGACAAGTCTTTCGACTTGTCTTTTCTTTTTCTGGGTGTTTTGAACTTAATGACACGAATAAAAAATGCCTGAAAACTGAAAAGTTTTATATTAAGCTAATGTGCTTTTTATCATTTGTATCAATTTAGGAAATGTATCTTCTTTCTCTTTATATTGGTAAGAACTATCACATAGCATTTCATCATTGTGATATATTTCGCCCCTATCCGTTATAAAAGTATGAACTTTTCCGTTTTGCTTTATCTTAGCAATCATATTTCCAAAGCATTTTGAATCATATATAAAATCAATTAATATTGCATCATTCGGCAACGCAGAAATAATAAACTGTTTCATTTCATCAATAGAAAAATACTTACTCATAAACTCACCGCCTTGGGTATATTATAGCATAAAAGTGATAATAAATCAATGCGAAGCATTGTGTTTTTAATTCGTGGCGAAGCCACACCGAACTTATTACCTCTTACCTTTTACTTATTACTTCCCAAAGCCCCAAGGACTTTTGAGGTAAGAGTGAAGAGGTAATAGGTAAGAAGTAAGCCCCAAGAACTTATCGTCCTTGGGGCTTTGGAGCTGCTAGCCGGAATCGAACCGGCGACCTCATCCTTACCAAGGATGCGCTCTACCATCTGAGCTATAGCAGCGCTTCATCGAGATATCATTATATCAAACCATATATTTTTTGTCAATACCTTTTGCAAGATATTTCTTTGTACACAATTCATTGTCTTTTTGTCTTTTTCTGTATGTTTTTATAATCAGGACAATAGCGTAGAAGAAGCTCATAAAACTCCTTATTATGCCCTTTTACTCTTAAATGCGTCAACTCGTGATACACTACCGATTCGATAAATTCATAAGGCTTTTCCATAAGCCAAACTGATAGCCAAATTCTTCCCTCTTTTGTATTACAGCTTCCCCATCGTGTCTTCATATTTTTTAAACGCCATTCGTTTGCAGAAATCCCCGATATTCTTTCACACTTCTCTGTCATTTGTGGCATTATCTCACTCAAAGCATCTCTGTAAACATCAGCCAAAGCTTTTTTTCTTGACTCAACCGTACTGTTTTTTCCTACACAAATAACTATATCGTTCCCTTTAAAATAATACCCCTTATTTTTCTCCGTATCAGTATGCAGAGTATATTTTCTTCCCCAAAAAAACCTTTCTTCTCCCTCTGAAAAAGTCTGTTCTTTTTTATTTCTGCTGGAAACTTTTTCTATTGTTTTTTCTAACCATTCTTCTTTAGAATTTACAAAATCAATTATATCATAGTCATTCATAAACAACGGTGCAGATACAAAAACTTCTCCGTTATTTTTCACACGGAGATATATATTCTTTATTCTTTTTTTGACAACAAAAACGTCAATTCCGTCAACGTTGATTATTTTCATATCCACCTCATAAAAACACTATGACTTGACAAAAAACAAAAAAATAAATATAATACAAACGTACCAGACGGTGCGTTCGCGTAATATCATGCCGAAAGGTCTTATTGCGAGGAAAGTCCGGGCTTCATAGGGCAGGATAACGGATAACGTCCGCCGGAGGCGACTCCCGGGAAAGTGCAACAGAAATAAACCGCTGATATTTTATCAGTAAGGATGGAAAGGCGAGGTAAGAGCTCACCGGCATAATGGTAACATTGTGCAAATGTAAACCCTATCTGAAGCAACACCGCATAAGAGTATGTAGCAATACAGCGGCTGCCCGTCGTTTACTCTTGGGTGGCACGGAGCTTTTTGCTCCGAAGCTTGTCGGTAACGGCAAGCGAAGATAGATGAACGCAGTCAAGCTTTGCTTGGCACAGAACCCGGCTTACAAGTCTGATATACCATTTATATATCCCCCACAAAATTTTGTGGGGGATATATTTTTTATAACATTCTGTTACTGTCCATATAATTTTGCAATATTATCTGCGCAGAAAGGGTATCAACTACGCCCTTTCTTTTTTTGCCGCGCGTATTCGTTTCATTCAAAAATTTATGCGCTGCCATAGTAGTGCATCTTTCATCAAAAAGCACAACGGGTAAACCCGTCTTTTCCCTAAGTCTTTCAGCAAGCTTTGCAACCTTTTCTGATTTCGGGCCCAAAGTTCCGTTCATATTAACGGGATTTCCGAGAACAAGCATTTCAACAGACAGTTCACTCGCTTTTTCGGCAATCTTATTTATAAGTCTGTTTATATCTCTTTCCTCAATATTTCCTACACCGTTTGCAAGAAGTCCCAAAGCATCACTGACAGCAATCCCCGTTCTTGCTTCGCCGTAGTCTATACCCATAATTTTTTTAGCCATATTCCAGCATCACTTTCGTTTTATTTTCAATTAAATCTCATACACTCTACAACGCCGGCAATAACCTCATCGCACCATTCGTGTATATCATCAAACACTTCTTCTTTATTCGTTTCATTTACAAGCTCGTGTCTTGCGCCCTCATAGAGCTTAAACGTCAGATTGTTTATTTCTGCATCCTCTAACGCCTTAAACACCTCTGTAACACCTTTACCCTTAGCACCGATCGGGTCATCGGAACCGCTTATCATCAATATAGGCAAGCTTTTCGGCACGTCGTTTGCCCATTCGGGATACGAAACATTATCGTAAAGTCTTAAAAGGTCATTGTATCCTCTTGAAGTGAAGGTAAAATTACATAATTCATCGTTATCGTTATCTATACCGACCTGTGCATCTCTCGACAGCCACGCCATCGGTGTTTTTTCGGGATAATCCATATCAAAAACCTTCATTATAGCATCCTTTAAAGACTGGCGCTTTGAGCGTCCGCCCTTAAATCTTGCCGTAAACTCAGTCAGCGCAAGCCCCTGCTTTAACGGAAATTTACCGCCCACCGTTCCTGCAATTATAGCACCGTCAATGTCAGTTCCGTGATCAACTATATAGTCACGAAGCACAAGACTTCCCATACTATGTCCAAACATAATATACGGTAGTCTTTTGTATTTTTGGCGCATTATAACACGCAACGATTCTGTATCCTTGCTGAAATAATCATATCCCTTTTTTGCTCCGAAAAAGCCGAGATCATCCTTTGTTTTTGCGCTCTTTCCGTGTCCTCTCATATCAAAACCGCAAACAACTATTCCCTTTTCGCACAAATACTCCGCAAAATGCTCGTATCTTTCCATATATTCACACATTCCGTGAATAATCTGAAACACTGCCTTAGGAGTTACGTCAGGTGTATACACGTAGTATACTATCTCAGTTTGCTCATCATCGGAAATAAAACTCTTTTGTTCTTTTGTATAAGCCATTCCAATTCCTCATTACATAATCTTACTGTGTATATTACTTAGGCGGCACCTATACGTGCCGCCTAAAATTTTGTCAAATCAAATTAACGCCAAGTCTGTCGGCAAATTTTTCAACCTCATCGCGAGTCGGTACAGAAGCGTAAGAACCCTCTCTTGATACCGCAATAGCGCCCGCCAGGTTGGCAAATTCACAAGCCGCCTTCATATCCCCGTGCCGCATATATTCAACAACAAGCGCCGCTGTGAAAACGTCACCCGCAGCAGAACCGTCAATGAAAGTCGTATCATAAGCCGGTACAACGTTGTAATACTTTCCGTCATACACGAAAGCCCCTTTTCTGCCCAGCTTAAGAACTATGTACTTAGCATTTACCTTTGTTGCAAGAGCCATACACGCTTTAAGGCATCTTTCGGGGTCTCCCGGATAAATTCCTGTGTAATGGTATACCTCTTCTTCGTTAGGTGAAAAAACCTCAACGTTTTCAAGATATTCCAAAGGAAGCGTCATCTTGTTTGGACCCGCGTCAATAAACACGGGAATATCCTGTCTTTTTGCAAGTCTTGTAGCCGCAACAATCTCTCTGTCGGGCAATTCAAACTGCAAAAACAAAGCGTCAGGATAACATACAAAAGCATTTTCAAGGTCTTCTCTGCCAAAACGCTTGTTAGCACCCGGGTAAGTAATCGTACGGGTAGTATCTCCCGCTTCATTGATAACAGCCGAAAAGCCCGTAGGCAATTCTGTGTCACGGGTAATAAATCTGGTGTCAACTCCGCTGTCATTATAATATTTTATGAGCCTTAAGCCGTTTTCGTCATCACCGAGTCTTGCGCAGAAAACAGAATCGGCAGAAAGCTTCGCAAAAGCAACAGCCGCAACGCTTCCGCGCCCTCCGGGCACATAAGCGTAATTATTCCCTTCCGTTACCTGTCCCGATGACGGAAGTGTGCCGATATTCATCACCATATTCATATCCGCTCTGCCAACTGTCAATATTCTTTTACGCAACCTTCACACCTTCTTTTTCTATAAGGTTATAATCCAAAAATCAATAATTGAATTCTTCTCCACCGTGTCTTATCGTAACCTTGTTAACGCCTGTATCGCTTGCTTCAACGCGGCCGACAATCTTAGCTTCAACGCCGTATTTTTCTGCTGCCTTAATCATAAATTCAGCATCTTCGGGAGCACAGAACACTTCAAGTCTGTGACCCATATTGAACACTCTGTACATTTCAGCCTTTCCAACGTCAGAGTTTTCACCAATAGCCTTGAAAAGCGGAGGAACATCAAAAAGATTATCCTTGATGTAATGCAAACCAACACCGAAGTTCTTGCATTTCACCTGACCGCCGCCTGTGCAGTGAACCATACCGTGTACAGCCTCGCGTCTGCCTTCAAGGATGTCCTTAACAATAGGAGCATACGTTCTTGTAGGAGAAAGAATAGCATCGCCTACTGTTACGTTTGTGCCGGGGAGTATATCTGAGAACTTGTAAGTTCCGCAGTAAACCTGCTCATCAGGAATAGTATTTGAATAAGTTTCGGGATACTTTGACGCATACTCGTGAGCAAGGAGCAAATGTCTTGCAGCAGTAAGTCCGTTAGAACCCATACCTGCATTATATTTATCTTCATAAACTGCCTGTCCTGATGATGCAAAGCCGACAATAACGTCGCCCGCCTTAATGTTATCGCAGTTTATAACGTGGTCTCTTCTCATTCTTACAAAGAAAGTAGAGTCAACAATAAGCGTCGAAACCAAGTCACCTACGTCAGCAGTTTCACCGCCGCACATAGTAATATCAACGCCGTATTTACGCATCTTTTCTACAAAGCTTGTATAACCCGTAATTACAGCTTTAACAGCGTTTCCGTCAACACGGTGAGCGTTTCTGCCTATAGTGTTTGACATAATAAATCCCTCAGTTGCGCCTACGCAAAGAAGGTCGTCGAGGTTCATTACCATCGAGTCCTGAGCAATATCGGAAAATGCTGTATAATCTCCCGTTTCATTAAACTTAATGTATGCAAGAGAGGACTTTGTACCTGCTCCGTCAGCGTGCATCGCAGCGCAGTATTCTTCATCTCCCGTAGGGTCGGGCATAAGTGTACAGAACGCACCCTTAAAAACGCCCTTGTCCAATGTCTTTACAGCGTTATGAACGTCTGTCTTTTCAGCGGATACGCCTCTTGATAAATATGCTTCACTCATCTGTTTGTCTCCATTCCTGCCGCATAATAAACACATTACGGCCATATTACATTATAATTAAACATATTATATCACATTATTTTCTTTTCTGCAAGTAAATTTTATCCATTTTTTATTTTATATCACACTTTCTTATTTTTCATCTTCAAATGCCCTGTAATTTTTATGATAATAATGAAAAATATGTGAAATTGGGTGAATTTTTTGTGAAACCGGTTGATAAATCAAGCGGATTTATATATAATATATTAGATGTACATTTTATTGTATAATCAAAACTGTTTAAGGGTGATTATTACGGACAAAATACAACTCTATAAAAACTCCATAAAAGGAAAACGTATTTCCGTCTGCGGAATAGGTGTATCTAATCTTCCTTTGATCGATTTTCTTTTGTCTGCCGACGCTTTGGTTACGGCGCGTGATATGAAGAAAAAAGAAGAATTGGGAGACATCGCTATTTCCCTTGAACAAAAGGGTGTCAGACTCATTGTGGGTGAAAAGTATCTTGACGATATTGACGATGAAATAATCTTCCGTACCCCCGGGATGAGATATGACCATCCGTCGTTTGTCAAAGCCGTAAAAAACGGTTCTGTCCTCACAAGCGAAATGCAGGTATTCTTCGACCTTTGCCCTTGCACTAAGATAGGCATTACGGGAAGCGACGGCAAAACCACCACAACTACTCTTATTTCTGAAATTTTAAAATCAGCAAATAAAACAGTTTGGCTCGGCGGAAACATCGGAAAACCGCTTTTACCTGACGTTGAAAAAATGAGACCGGAACATTTTGCGGTCATAGAATTATCGTCTTTCCAGCTTCACACAATGAAAACGTCGCCCGAAATTGCGGTAGTTACAAATATTTCTCCCAACCACCTCGACTACCACACAGACTACGGCGAATATATTGACGCTAAGAAAAATATATACAAACACAACAGCAATATCACTTTCATAACTAATGCAGAAAACGACGTAACGTTAGAAATGGCAGAAGACGTATCGGGAGAAAAAATATTCTTCTCAAGCAAGAAAGAAAGCGATATATGCGAAAAAGACGGTTATATCTGCCTTAACGGTGAAAAATTATTAAAAACAGACGATATTCTTCTCCCCGGAAGATATAACATTGAAAACTACATGGCGGCTATCGGCGCCGTTTACAAATTTGTAGATATTGATGCGATAAAAAAAGTTGCTACGTCTTTTAAAGGCGTTGAGCACAGACTTGAATACGTAACAGAGAAAAACGGGGTAAAATATTACAACGGCTCAATTGACTCCACCCCCACAAGAACGATAGCGGCGCTCAGCGCATTCACTAAAAGAAATCTTATCGTTATTTGCGGCGGCTACGACAAAAAGCTTGACTATTCCCCATTGGCTCCCGTTATGGCAAAAAAAGCAAAATGCGTTATTTTAACGGGTGCGTGCGCTGATAAAATTAAAAACGCGCTTATTAACTCCGATGAATTTATATCGTCGGGAACGGTTATAAAAGAAACAAGCGATTTTAAAGAAGCCGTTTTACTTGCATCTGAATGTGCAAAAAAAGGCGACATTGTTCTTTTATCACCCGCCGCTGCAAGTTTTGATAAATTCAAAAACTTTGAAGTTCGCGGACAGTATTTTAAAAATATTGTTTTAAACGAAATATAAGGTGAAAATATATGGTTATTTCCGATAAACTCCAGGCGCTTGCGGCTGAAGCCGAGGTTGCTTTGAGAGAAAAGTTTGATTATTTTGACAAAATATCTTTTGAAAACACAAAAAGAGTTCTTAACGCTTTCAGCGAAGAACGCGTTGCAGAGGCTATGTTTGCGGGTTCGTGCGGCTACGGCTATGATGACAGAGGCAGAGACACTCTTGACAGAATATATGCAAAAGTATTCAACAAAGAGGCAGCATTAGTCAGACACACGCTTATTTCAGGCACTCACACTCTGTCAACCGGTCTTTTCGGCCTTTTGCGTCCCGGAGATACTCTCCTTTCGGTTACCGGAAAGCCTTATGATACGCTTGACGAGGTTATCGGAATTAAAGATGACGGCAACAATAACGGAAGTCTTAAAGATTTTGGTATAATATATAAGCAAATAGATTTGACTGCCGACGGAAAAATTGACATTAACAAAGTTGTTGAAACACTAAAACAGGAAACTGTTAAGGTAGTCTATATCCAGCGTTCAAAGGGGTATCTTGACAGACCGACTCTCTCTGTCGCAGAAATGAACGAACTTTACCGTGCAGTTAAGGAAGTTTCCGATTCTTACGTATTCATAGACAACTGTTACGGAGAATTTGTTGAAACATCCGAACCCGACGCTGACGTCATCGCAGGCTCTCTTATAAAAAACCCCGGCGGCGGTATGGCTGAAACAGGCGGTTATCTTGCAGGTTCAGCAAAAGCTATTGAGCTTATTTCCTATAGACTTACTTCAGTCGGAATAGGAAGCGAGGCAGGATGCACTCTTAACACATTAAAAAGCATGTACAAGGGTTTCTTCTATGCACCGCACACCGTAGCTCAGGCATTAAAAACGGCTGCATTCGCGGCATATATATTTGAAAAACTCGGTTTTTACACAAACCCCAAGTGGAATGATGACAGATACGATATAATTCAGGCAATACATATGATGGACGGGGACAAGCTGTGCGCGTTCTGCCGCGGTATTCAAGCAGGTTCACCGGTTGATGCATTCGTTACGCCTGAACCTTGGGATATGCCGGGATATTCTGACGCTGTAATTATGGCGGCAGGCACTTTCACACAAGGTGCATCAATTGAGCTTTCTGCAGACGGTCCTATGAAAGAGCCTTATATAGCATATTTCCAAGGCGGACTCACCTATGAAAGCGGTAAGCTCGGTATTCTTTACGCCGCTTCACAGGTTTTAAATTAACTAAAAATAACAAAGACACAAAAAAGAGGTAGATTTTATGAAAAAGTATATTGCATTGTTTTTAACGTTTGTTTTGTGCATAGGCGTCCTCTGCGGTTGTTCAAACAACAAAAAGGCAGCTCCGGACGGAATGAAGGCTGTCGAAAGCAGCGACAATCTTGATTACAATATTTTTATTCCTGAAACTTGGACTCAGGACTTGTCAACAGGCGTTATAAGCGCTTACTGCAAGTCATCAGACCTCTCCAACATCTCTGTAACTCAGTTCAATCTTGAGGATACAGATACTTTGGCAAAGCACGTTGAAGACTACGTAAACGAATTAAAGGAAAACCTTGCAGAGTTTACTCTTTCAAAGGACTACCCCCAGAATACACTTCTCGGCGGAACTGCCGCATCCAAGATTGAATACACAGCAAAGCTTGTCGGTAACGAATATAAGTATATGCAGGTTATTTGTATAAGAAAAGGAACTATCTACTTCTTCACTTATACTTCTCTTGCAGAACGCTACGACGAGCACGCAGAGGAAGTAAAGAGTATTCTTGATAACTTCTCTTTCAGATAAAATAACCAAAGAGAATCAGTAATTATGACTTATCTTGATAACAGCGCAACCACTTATCTTTGTGATAGTGCAAAGATAATGATGCAGAAAGCTATAGATAGCTTTGGCAATCCCAGCTCCCTTCACAGCATCGGCTTTGAGGCAGAAAAATTAAGGGAAGCAGCAAGGGACAGTGTATATAAGGCTTTAGGAGTTCGCAAAAGCTCATCTGACAAAATAATATTTACAAGCGGCGGTACAGAGGCGAACAATATGGCAATTTTCGGTTGTGTCCGCTCAAAACCTTCAAATTTCGGCAAAAAAATAATCACAACTGACAGCGAACACGCGTCTGTACTTACCCCATTTAAAGCTCTTGAAAAAGAGGGATACAGAGTTGTATATCTGCCTACAAAAAACGGATACGTAGATATTGAAGACGTCAAGAAAAATGTTGACAAGGATACCGTTTTTATTTCAGTTATGGCAGTAAACAACGAAACGGGCGCTATATACGATATACAAAATATTTTTAAAACAGCAAAATCAATAAACCCCAACATAACGACACACTGTGACTGTGTACAGGGATTTATGAAAATGCCTTTCTGTCCGTCAAGATTGGGAATAGACTTATGTACGATAAGTTCTCACAAGATTCACGGTCCTAAAGGCTGCGGAGCTTTGTATATTTCTGCAGACGTGATAAAAACCAAGAGAATTATTCCGATTATATGCGGTGGCGGACAAGAAGGAAATTTGCGTTCGGGTACAGAAAATATGATAGGCATATGCGGTTTCGGCGGAGCTTGCGAATATATGTATTCCCGCATTTCCGAAAATATTGAAAAGCTAACTAATTTAAGAGAATACGCGATAGAAAAGCTATCACCAATAGTGAGAATTAATTCTCCAAAAAATTATATTCCCAATATAATCAACTTTACGTTACCGTCAATAAGAAGCGAAACAATGCTTCACCATCTTTCAAGTACGGGTATATTTGTTTCGAGCGGATCTGCTTGCTCGTCAAATCATGCAAAGACAGCAAGTCACGTTTTACTTGCTTTTGGACTCTCCGAAAAAGAGGCTGACTCGTCTTTGAGGATTAGTTTTTGTGAGGATAACACAAAAAATGACGTTGACGCTTTGGTTGATGCTTTATCAAAGGGGATTGAAAAACTGGCAAAGTCAAACTGATTTTTGACAGATATACTGTTTTAGTTTTAAATTTGAAAATAATATAACTCAAATATGGAGGATAAAATATGATAAAAATTGACCATCTGGTTAAACATTTCGGTGATAAAAAAGCTGTAAATGACATCAGTTTTACCGTTGAAGAAGGCGAGATCGTCGGATTCCTCGGTCCGAACGGCGCCGGAAAAAGCACAACAATGAATATTCTGACCGGATACCTCTCCTCTACCTCGGGAAAAGCCGAGATCGATGGAGTTGATATTCTGGAATCTCCTATTGAAGCGAAGAAAAAGATTGGCTTTCTTCCCGAACAGCCCCCTCTTTATCTTGATATGACAGTAGAAGAATATCTCAATTTTGTATACGACCTCAAGGACTGCAAGCTTAATCGCAAGAAGCATATTGCAGAAATATGTGAGGTTGTAAAGATCACCAACGTTTACAAAAGAATGATCAAGAACCTTTCAAAAGGATATAAACAGCGTGTGGGAATTGCTCAGGCTCTTATAGGTAATCCCAAGGTAATAATATTTGATGAGCCCACGATCGGTCTTGACCCCAAACAGATTATTGAAATCAGAAATCTTATAAAAACTCTCGGCAAAAACCATACCGTTATTCTCAGCACCCACATTCTTCCTGAAGCGCAGGCAGTTTGCGACAGAATTATTATCATTAACGAAGGTAAGGTCGTCGCTAACGAAAAGAGAGAAAATCTCTCTAACCTCATTCAAGGAAACAGAAGATTTGAAGTACAGATATGCGGTCCTCAGAAAGAGGTATTGTCGGAATTAAGATCACTTCAAGGCATTTCGCGCGTTGACTATATCGGTGCTGCGGATCTTGAAGGACATTCTTTTATGATTGAAAGCCAGCCCGGAATTGATATCAGAAAAACACTTTTCTATATGCTTTCCAAAAACAACTGGCCGCTTATCGGAATCGATGCTATGGGAGCTACGCTTGAAGATATCTTTATCTCACTTGTAGATAAGACTCCGGACAAGCAGTCATCAAAACGAACAAAAACAAAACAGCAAGGAGGAAAATAATTTATGTTGGCTATTTACAAAAGAGAGCTCCGCTCTTATTTCTCAACATCAATAGGATATATATTTATTGGTATATTCCTTGCACTTAGCGGCGCTTTGTTTTCATACTGCACACTTCAGCAGGGTACAAAGAGTGACACTGCGCTTTATTTCTCCTTTATGCTTTTTGCATTCGTAGTTATTATTCCTCTTCTGACAATGAAGCTGTTTTCAGAAGAACGCAAGCTTAAGACCGAACAGCTTCTTCTTACTGCCCCTATAAGCCTTTGGAGTATGGTTATAGCAAAGTTTCTGGCAGCTTATACTATGTTTGCTTGTACTTTCCTTGTAAGCTGTTTTAACTTTATAATCCTCTACTCATACGGACAGCCCGAAACAGCCATAATTATCGGTAATATAATAAGCATACTTCTCGTAGGCGGTGCATTTATTGCAATCGGAGTATTTGTATCGGCTCTTACTGAAAACCAGCTTATTGCGGCATTTGGTACTATTGCAATCCTTTTGGTACTTTTGCTTCTCGGAGTTGTAGGTTCTTACGTAAACTTCACTCCTGTACGAGTAGCTATTAACTGGCTTTCAATCTTTACGCGCTTCTATCCTTTCACATACGGTGAATTCAGCTTCAGCGCGATTGTTTACTATGCATCAATAGCATTTGTCGCTCTCTTCCTTACAGTACGCGTTTTTGAAAAACGCCGTTGGGAATAAGACAAGAGAAAGAGAGGCATAAAAAATATGAAAAACTCAAAAAAATCATTTTTTAACAACAAAAAATTTAAATACGGTGCTACCGCTGTTGCTTTTACCTGCGTATGCATAGCTTTCGTTATTATATTCAACGTTATGTTCTCTGCCCTTGCGAACAAATTCCTCTGGAGCATAGATATGACAAGCACTCAGCTCTTTACTCTTTCCGATGCAACCCGAGAGCTGCTCAAGGACGTTAAGAGCGACAAAAAGATTACAATAAACTTCTGCGAGCCTCTTGATAAGCTTATGCAGAACAGCTCCCAGAACCTTGTGTACCAGTGCGCAAAGGAATACGAAAAAGCTTTTGACTTTATCGAAGTTAAATATATAGACATTATTACCGATCCTACTGCAATAGAAAAGTTTGCTACAACCTCAAATTCAAAAATAAAAACAACGAGCGTTGTGGTAACGAGCGATACTGACTTCAGAACATATACTCTGGAATCTTTCTTTGCAGTCAACAGCGAAACTAATGAAGTTTTGGCTTTTGACGGAGAAATTAAATTTACAACTGCAATTCTTCAACTTGTAACAGACAGTCCTATTGCTTATTTCTCGGTTGGACACGGAGAGGCTACAGGTACCGACGAAAATACACGTCCTGCTCTTTGGAATCTTTTTAAAGAGGCCGGATATGACGTAAGAACTATTGACCTCAGCAAAGAAGAATTTGACGAAGAAGCTCAGGTTCTTATAATCAACGATCCTCAGAAAGACTTTCAAGGCTTTAAAAGTGCTGTAAACGAAATAGAAAAAATCCAAAATTATATTGAAAAACTTGGAAATCTTATGGTGTTTATCGACCCCGAAACACCCGATCTCCCCGAACTTGAGGCTTTGCTTGAAGAATGGGGCATCAAGGTCGAGGATGCAGTTATCAAGGACTTTGAACACAGCTACGATACAGAAGGAGTAAAGCTTGACGCTTTCTATCCTTCCACAACTACAGGCTCAAAACTCCACGAAAAACTCCGTGAGCTTGATTCTCTTCCTAAATCTGTAGTAAACTATGCAAGACCTCTTTCGATTATATGGAAAAAGGACGGAAGCCAGATCACTGACTCAACAAGCGCAAGAGAGGCTTCTGCCGTTCTTACCTCCTACGACAGTGCGAAGCACTTCCCCTTTGCAAATGCAGAAGTTTCATCTTCACTTAAAGCTCCCTATAATCTTATGACTATCACCTGTGAGCAGAAATATATAAACAACCAGCCTTACGAATCCTACGTTATGGTAATCGGTTCAACAGACTTTGCAAACAACGATTATCTTCACAACAAGGCTTACTCAAACAGCGATATTTTATATGCGGCTATGAGAGCAATGGGAAGAGAAACAGTTCCCCACAATCTTGAAAGCAAGTATCTTGAAAACGAAGCTTTGACAATCACAAAAGAAGTTGCAAATAACTGGACTCTTGCCGTTACTATCATCGCTCCCATTATTGTATTTGCTGTTGGAATAGTTATTCAAATAAGGAGAAAGCATTTATGATAAAAAAGCGTATCTATCTTATATCGGCTATTGCAGTCTTATTTGTCGCTTTAACCTGCGTATATTTTATTGTAATTGCTCCTATGCTCAAAGATTTGACCACAAATGAACCCATCAAATTGCTTGAAGGCGAGGCTTATGCTTCATCAACTACGGTTCTTATGTTTGAACATCAGCCGAGAGAAGCAATTCAGTCAATAGAAGTAAACAATAAAGCGGGAAGCTATAAGTTCTTCTATGACGAAAAGCAAAAAGATTTCTTTATTGAAGGATATTTAAATGCCCCTTACAGTAAGGAAATGTTCTCAACGTTGATTTCAAATGCAGGTTTCCCTGCAACAATGCGCAGAGTTACCGAAAAAGCAGATGACTTCAGTAAATACGGTCTTGCAGAATCTGACAACCCTTCATACTACGTTCTTACAACGAGAAAGGGCGTACAGCATAAGGTTTATATAGGTAACTTGATTCCTACGGGCGCAGGCTTCTATGCAAGATACGAGGGACGAGATGCTGTTTATATTGTAGACGGTGGTGTTTCGCAGACACTGCTCGGTCCTGTTGAAAACCTGATAACACCGATGCTGTTTATTCCTACTTCGCAGACTGACTACTTCACCGTTAAAGATTTTATTTTGTTAAAATACGACGATAACAAAACTAACACTGATAACGGTGATGAGCTTGGAAATATTTACGAAAACCTCGATACAAAGAACGTTTTTGTTGCAATAACTTCTAAAACAAAAGAAGAACAGACGGAAAACGGCGAAAAGTACGAAGACTTTCTTAATTACCAGATGTATTACCCCGGTATATATAACGTATCAACAAGCTATGACGAGCTTCTTCAGAGCTTTATGGATTTCTACGGCGAAGCAGTTATAAAGCTGGGCAAGGACGACGAAGTCTTCACAAAAGAGGATTTGAAAGAGTTTAACCTCGACAAACCCGCTTACGAAATTTTCTTTACTCACAAGGGTATTCATAACAATATTCTTATAAGCAAACAGAACGAAGATGGCTCTTACTACGCTTACTCACCGCTGTTTAACACCGTAATTCTTATGGCTGAAGAAAAGTTTGATTTTCTTGAATGGGAATTGATAGAATACGTTGAAAAACCGATATTCCAATACAATATCAAGGATATTTCAAGCATATCTATCTCATCGGGCAGCTTTGAAGAAACGTTTATCCTCTACACTTCCGAGGGAGAAACAACAACAAATCCCATAACGGGCGTTACTTCAACTGAAACGATTCTTGAAGTAAAACTCAAGAGCACGGATAAATATATAGATTCTCCCGACAACTTCAGACAGCTCTATATGATGCTTTTGACAACAAACCTTGTAACGACTGCGGACGTTGAAGACGAAACGGGACTTGACTGTCTTGCTACTTTCAAGATTATTACAAAAGAAGGAAAGAAGCTTGAGTATGCTTTCTATCCTTACTCAACCCGCCGTTGCTTCTTTACCCTTAACGGCAAAGGCGAATTCTACGTTCTTAAAGATTCAATCGAGAATATAGTTAACGCTGCACAAAAGGTTATCAAAGGCGAAACTGTTGACTACCAAAATCCTAACGGATAAATATAACAAAAAATAAAAACTGCCAAAAAAGGCAGTTTTTATTTTTATGTCCCTGAAGCAAGTCTTTCAACGGCTACGAAAATATTTGATATCTGATACCAAGTTCCAAAATCAACTACTCCCGAAACAGGAAGGTCAAATATCTCCTGAAACGTTCTGACAGCTTCTTCAGTCAATGGTCCGTATATACCGTCAACACGTAGCTTTTGTATAGCGGGATAGTTATCCGATATAGCGTTCAGCTGTTCTTGTATCGTTCTTACGTAGTTTCCTTCCGAGCCAACCTGAAGATCAAATCCCGGGTATGACGACGGAACTCCCGAAACAGTTTCGGCTGCGGCAAGATATATGTCACTTCCGTAATATTGCCTCAAAATTTCAACCGCATCAAAACCTCTGTCTCCAAGCTCCTTTGACCCCCACTGACTTAACCATCCGGGGCACGTAACGTTACTTCCGTTACAATATTGCGCAAACAAAGGCTGCCTTATGTTCGGTTTTGTAATATAGGTGGTAAAAAGATAATCAACAATCTCTGATATTTCAGAGAAAATATTTCTTCCGTATACAAAAGCCTGATCGTATGCCGTAGAATTTGTAATTGTGAAATCATATCCCCTACCTCTGTACCACTCTGTATACACTCTGTTTAATGTAAATGAAATAATGGCAAGCACGTTTGCCTCTATCGTTTCTACGGGCCACGTTGAATATATTTCACAGCTCGCAACGTTTTTTATGTAATCCTTAAAGGGCACGTAATAATTCTGCGCAGATGAATTAGATGGCACACCGTCGTGTACAATTATAAATTCAGGCACTACCGGTTCGGGCAGTACTACAAGCCCCTCTCCTGTCGGTAATTCCTTTACGGCATCCTCGGGTATTTTTGGTGGAAAAGTTTCCCACAACGTATGCGGCAATATAAATATATCGTTTTCGATAGGAACGTTCGTCTGTCTTCTGGTCAAAAATATATTCTGCAACGCCAACGCCTCGGGTAATATTTGAACTCCCTCAACCCTGAACGGCTCAAAACCATCGGCATTTACAGTTATATCGTATTCCGAATAAGGTCTTATTCTTGGTGCCGGCTCAAGAGAATACGCTATATCCGGTGCGCCGAGGTTTATTGTTTCAGTATTTCCCGATGAATTTGTAACAAGATTTTCAATAACCTGCCCGTCTTCTCCCGGTTCGGATATGCTTACCGTTATATTGTTAAGCGGTCTGCCTTCCGTTTGGTCATACACACTTACACGCAAAAATCCGTCCTGGAAATTGTTTGCATTTTGCATAAAAACACCTCATTTGTTTACTTTATAACATATTATGCTTCATTTTTGTTTTTATTGAATTTCACACAACCAAACAAAAAAACATATACTGCCTTTAAGGTGAGTTTATTATGAATTTTTCTGTGAATAACGAAAACTTTTCTTCAAACAATATTGATTCGCTTCTGCGCTTTAATCCGGGATTGTTAATTGACGGAAGACTTGAAGTAATAGTTAAATATAACGGAGATATCCTTTTGTATCAAGACAATTTTGAAGCAATAGAAATACTGAACAACAGCTATGCAATCGTAACGGGTACAACAGATCAAATAAAATCCTTGTATTTCTATCCAAATATTGAATATATTGAGCTTCCAAAAACTTTAACGTACGAACTGTCAAACAGCCGTTACTCCGTCTGCGTAACGAGAGCACAGTCAACTCCTTATAATCTATCGGGAAAAGGCACGGCAATAGCCATTATTGATTCAGGTATAGACTTTACCCACCCGGATTTTTTAAATGAAGACGGAACAAGCAGAATACTGTATATATGGGATCAGACAACAGACGGCAATGCCCCTCAGGGATTCAGAAGCGGAACGGAATATACAAACGAACAAATTAATCAAGCACTTTTAAGCCCAAACCCTTTTGAAGTCCTAAACTTCAGCGATAACGCGGGGCATGGGACGGCTGTATCCGGCATTGCGGCAGGTAACGGAAGATCATCTGACGGACGGGAAAGAGGGATTGCGCCCGCTTCTTCATTGCTTGTTGTCAAATTAGGTCGGCGGGGGGTCGGCGCTTTTCCGAGAACGACCGAGGTAATGAGAGCCATAAAATACGTAATTGACAAAGCAACAGCTTTAAATTTGCCACTCAGCATAAATCTAAGCTACGGAACGAATAACGGCTCACACAATGGGAATACACTTTTCGAGCAATACATAAACGATGCGGCTGATGAATGGAAATGCGTTATATCTGTTGCTACGGGAAACGAGGGTGATGCGGGACATCATTTCTCAGCGGTTATTTCCGAGGGAGAAGCTCTGAATATTCCAATATTCGTCTCAAGTACGCCTTCAAAAATATATATGACATTATGGAAGAATTTTTCCGATACGATATCTTTCAAACTTACTTCTCCGTCAAATCAATCGTCGGTGGAAATAGTTCCAACCCAAATCTACTATCTTTTCACTCTGTCAAATACTGATATTACAGTTTTTTACGGTCAACCAACGAATTATACTCAATATCAAGAAATATACTTTTTGTTTGAAAGTCGTTCATTCAGCATTCCCGAGGGGATATGGACGCTGAGCGTTACGGGAGAAAGCATTGTTGACGGCAGATTTGATATATGGCTTCCGACCGTCGAAGACGTCACGAACGATACTTCTTTCTCTACCCCCGATATAAACGTTACTCTCACCCTTCCCTCAACTGCTGAAAAAGTTATATCTGTCGGTGGATATAATGCAAACTCCAACACAGTCGCCGCATTTTCAGGCAGAGGTTATACAAGAAATAACGTGTACGTAAAACCCGACGTTGTCGCACCTGCCGTAAATATTCTTACCACAAGATCAGGTGGGGGGTATATGCAGTTTACTGGAACAAGCTTTGCTTCTCCATTTGTTGCGGGAGCTGCAAGTCTTTTAATGGAGTGGGGTATCGTGCAACGAAACGATGTTTTTCTCTACGGTCAAAGAGTAAAAGCATTTCTTCAAAAAGGGGCTAGAAGAACCGAAAACATACAATATCCAAACAACATCTGGGGATACGGAACGCTCTGTATTTCAAATGCGCTTGATCTCCTCGTTCTATATAATCAAGGGGGTATAATATTATAATGCTTCAAGGACAAGAGCTTCAGGATTTTTTGAATGACCCTAACACTACGGACTTTGTTGTAAGAGCTAATGAGTATTACATAAACGAAATACAAAATTATCCTTTTATCCGCGTAACACAACTGCTTTCGGATTACTATATTTTGGGATACATAAATTCTGCCGACTCGGAAAATCTTACAGAAATATTAGGCACAAATTACTATTCTTCACTTCCCTACGTTATGGGACTTCTTGACCGTTCGGCACTTGAAAGCTCGGGCATAATTCAAGTTCAGGAGCAGTCTTTTCTCGAGCTTACGGGCAGAGGTGTTCTTATCGGGGTTATTGATACGGGAATAGACTATACAAATCCCGTGTTCAGATTTGAAGACGGAACAAGCAAGATAGTGTCAATATATGACCAGACTATAACAACAGGACCTGCACCTGAAAACTTTTTGACAGGCACAGAATACACAAATGCACAGATAAATGAAGCGCTCACCTCACAAACGCCCTTACAAATTGTTCCAAGCACAGATGACGTAGGGCACGGCACCTTTTTGGCATCATTAGCGGCAGGAAGAGGTATTGAAGATTTCAGAGGGGCAGCGCCTGACTCCGAGCTTGTGATTGTGAAACTGAGAACTGCACGTCAGTTTGTACGCGACAGTTATCTTGTTCCTGAGAACAATTTAAACGTGTACGAATCTACCGACGTTATGGTGGGAATTGAATACATCTTGCAAAAAGCAAGAGAGCTTGGAAGACCCGTAGCAATTTGCCTCGGACTCGGTACAAATCTCGGAAGCCATGATGGAAGCACCTTGTTTGAACAGTACCTCGGACTTGTTGCAAACATTACGGGAGTGTGTATATGTACGGGCGCAGGAAACGAAAGTCAGGACAGACATCACGCAAGGGTAACTATCCCTGCAACCAACGGTACGGCAGAAATAAATATAAACACACAAAACGAACAGAGTGGAATATATCTTTCTATCTTAAATACAGCATCCGACAGAGTTTCCGTTTCACTGAAATCTCCGACAGGAGAGGTGGTGGGCAGAATACCCGCAAAAGGCGGAACGACATATACATCAAGACTTGTTCTTGAAAGAGCAAGGGTGACGATTGAATATTATTTTCCGTTATCAATCAGCAGCGGTCAGGCAACCATAATAAAGATTGAAAATGCGACACCGGGTATATGGACAATTACTCTATATGGGGATATAGTTCTTGACGGAACTGTGGACGCCTACCTTCCAATTTCAAGTGTCGGTTACGCTAACGTTGAATTTCTTGAGCCTGACCCGAATTTCACGATAACAGTCCCCGGAACTTCTCCGGCAATTATAACATGCGGAGCATACAACGATGAAGATAATAGCCTTTTTATCAATTCCTCGTGGGGTCCAACAAGATTACCCGCATCATCACCCGATTTTGTTGCTCCCGGGGTAAGAGTAAACGGTATATACCCTACAGGAATAGGCTTTATGAGCGGAACGTCGGTAGCAACAGCGATAACGACAGGCGCATGCGCTCTTATGCTTCAATGGGGAATTGTTGAAAAGAATGCAATCACCCTCGATACGTTTCAAATAAAAGGTTACCTTATACGCGGATGTACGCGTGATAATTTAAGAGTATACCCCAATCCCCAATGGGGCTTTGGAAAATTAGACTTATACAATTCGTTTAATTTGCTCAGGCAAACATAGAAAAGACAATACTATCTATTTAAAACATTCTTTCTTCTCTCCCTCAGTCAAAAACAAGTTTTTGACAGCTCCCTCCTCAGATGGAGCCGAGAAATACGCGCTTTGCGCGTAAAAAGGCACAAAGTATCAGCTTCTTCGCTACCGAACCCACACCAAAGGTGCTTTTTGAAAAAAGCTCCTTTGGAATCCGCAAAAACTTTATAAATAACACAAAAAAACGCTATCGTTAAAGATAGCGTTTTGTTTTTATGCTTGTGCTTTGTCGATTATTGTGTTAACCTTTTCGGCAGATACAAGAATATTATTCCATTTATCAAACGATGCAATACAATTTTGTTCATCAAATTTGTTCAAGGTCAAGGTCATTTCAGCTTTACCTGTATTAAATATAACCTTCGCTAACACTTCACCTTTTTGCGAATTTGTTTCCCCTGCTCTAACAATGCTTGTAATACTATTGAATATTCCCTTTGCCTTTTCATTGTTCTTCAAGTCAGATAAAGTATATGAATATATATTTTCACCAATTTCAATTTTTATAGACTCTATATCGTTTGTGGTAAACGGACAGACAAACTTTGATTCAAGCTCCGCGGAGAGCGCATTGAACAGCGCTTCTCCCTCTTTTAATTCATAAAGAATATATGAATTGTCAAGCATAGCATAATATGAAACCTTTGAATCCTCGGCAACGTACTTACCTATATAGAAAGAATAACTCTCTTTTTTAGTAACGCTTGCGGACGTTTGTTCGTTATCTGTGGTTACTTTATTATTATAATTAACCTTTATAACAGCGTATTTATTGTCTGCAAGACCGTACTTTTCGAGCGTTGCTTTGTCAATTTTATATCCCTTAACGTTTCCGAGAACTGCGGAAGAAACGGCATTCATAAGTGCAGCAGATTTTTGAGAATCGGCAGCAATCTTATTTCCTTCAGAATTAAAGGTAAAATACGTATATATATCCGAATAGAAATCCGTATTCGTCTTATCCGTTGTTACAACGTATTTTCTACCGTCAACAACACATTCAACCTCAGTGATATCCTCCGCCTTAACCGCAGGCAGCTTGTCAGTCTTTATCATATCAAGCTTTGCGTATGAGAAAGTCTGAATCATAGATTTATCTATCAAAAAAATTTTATTCTGCGTTGATATTTTAAAATAATAGCCGTCTACAACAGAATTATAAGAACCGATAGTATAAACGTAATCCTGTCCACTTCCTGTAGAACACTTAACAACCATAGCCGGCTTATCCAAACCGTAATCACTTTCGTTTTTAAGTGTTTCTGATATAATTCGTTTTGCCGAAACATTCATCAAGGCATCTTTCATATAATTTGTATACGTGGTGTTGATGGGAAACTCCTCATCATCTGCCAATTTCCACGCCCCGTCAGAATATTTTAAAGATACGTTTTCTTCTTTATATGAATACTCTATCGAGGAAATAACCTCATTTCCAAGATCAATTACCTCGATATCCGTATCTTCGTCAATAGTAGGATCAGTAATTGGCTGTTCGGTATTTTTACCCGTAATTATTACGTATCCTGCAACAAGTCCGCTGAGGACCAACAGCATAACGACGAGTTTTATAATCTTCTTCATTATTTGCTCCTTCTGCGATACCAGACCACAAAGCCCGTTCCCACAGTTGCCACAGGAATGATTACAGCAAACACCCACGTCAAGAGAGTGCTTTGAGCCTCATTTATTTCCAACGTTGAGATATCATCAGTTTTTGAAGGAATAGTGATTAAATCCTCAATATTACACATCCAGGCAAATGAATTAACAAACACCGAAGGCTCCATTCCGATAGCGTTTATCCACACGAGCTGTGTCTCATTACCGTCATCTAAAACCTCACTGACTGCTACACCTATATTGAAAGGTCCGTCAATATCTCCGTCTTCCTTAGAAACTGTCGTTGCATTTTCGTTAACCTTTGAATACGCTTTATTTGATGTAGAAATCAAAGAAGTTACTTTTAACGTATCTCTTAAATCGTCAGCAATACCTATTCCCTGACAGCCCGTCATAACCATATTAGTTCCAATAAGCTTTTTCGTAATCGTATGATTTGAAAACGCAGGAAGAAGATAAGTCGGATTGTTAGGATAAGCATAGTTGCTGTCACCTTCAACTATATATCCTTTTACGCTCGACAGACCGTAATAGCTGAGTACCGAGTCAAGATTAGGCTTATCAGTCTTTGCATTTCCGCCATAGTACGAAACGTACATAAGCTTTCCGCCCGATTTAAGATAATTCAGAAGTCTATCGCTTTCCTCTTTGGTCAAATCAGAAGAAGGAGAACAAATAAAGATGCTGTCACAATCTTCGGGAACTGCTTCAACCGTTGACAAATTCAGCTCCTTCATCTGCATACTTTCAGACTTTATAGCTTCAATATATACTGTATCAAGCGTCATTTCGCCATGACCTTTAAGCGTATATATTATCGGAAGAACGTCTGTCGTTACGTATTTAATTGCAGAAGTGAGGCACTTTTCTGCGCTGAACGTAGTAGACTCAGGATACTGACCGTAATAATACTGATAATTTATCAAATCCTCTTCCGGTATACCATTATAATAAATATCGTTATAAGTTATATTTTTGCTTCTTTTTGCAGACTCAACAACTATACTTCCGACAGATAATTCTGCTCTGTCACCCGTGAAAAATGCAATATTTACCGCAGGGTCTATCTGCTGAAGCGTTATTTTTTTATTAAGGTCTTTGTATTTATTCAATATATTATCTATATTAGCATCTTCTTTTCCGTGTTCTGCAACGTAATAAATCTTTATATCGTCTTTTACACGCTTTACAACGTTTTTCGTTTCATCGGTTAATGAATACATATCCGTAGATGTGGTATCAAAACGTGTATACGAAACGGGAAGACGGTTTACAACCAAATTTATTATAATAACAATAGCTATGGCAACAACTGAAATGATTACGGAATAACCACCCGTTTTGAGATACTTTGTATTAAGCTTCAATGATTTTATATTACTCATACTAAACACCCCCATCATCAGCTCCAACGGCGCTTCTCTACTGATTGTACAGTCAGGAATACAAACAGGAAAATTACCGAAAGAAAATACACTACTGCGGTCAGGTCAAATATGCCCATATAGAAATTATAGCATCTCTCATATACGGATATCCAACCAATTACTTTGCCAAACAATCCTTCAAACATCGTTTGATTTTTGCTAAACAACAATGCCAAAGTAACCTCGCATACAGCCGATGCGCCCAAAGCAATAACGTAGTTTTTTACCATAACGTATACGATAACACCAAAGAGAATTGCCATAACGGTAAATGCTACGAATGAGCTTTGTGATGTTGCGGGAACCAAGCTTGCAAGCGCAGACGAGAAATAGATTATAAGCATTGCTACAAAAGATATAACGGCGGAAATTATCTGGTTTTCCGTAAGTGATGAAATAAACAATCCTATTGCAAGAAGACAAGCTCCCATAAGGAAAAATGACAGAATATATCCGAACGTTCTTGCAAAGTTAATCATTCCAAAACTGCTCAAAACAAAAGGATATAAACATATAACTGCCATCGGAATTGCAAATACTGTCAACAAAGCAAGGTATTTTGCAATTACAACCGAGCTTACCGAAACAGGTAATGAATACAAAAGCTGGTCTGTCTTTTTCTGTCTTTCTTCAGCTATACTTCTCATAGTCAAAAGAGGTGTTACAAGCAGTACGACGAGCGAAAGATAGTCAAAAGAGAGAGCAAGATCAGAGTAAGTCTGTTTAAAGCTTATAATTGAAGTAAACAGTCCCATAAAGAACAGGATAATGGCAATATAAAGATAACCGAAAAGATTATTGAAATAAGATTTCAGTTCTTTTTGATATATAGCAAACATTATTCTTCATCTCCTTTCGTATCATTCACGTCAGACGTAAACAGTGGAGTGTATTCTTTTTCGTTTACTTCCGAATCTACAGTTTCATCAGCGTCTTCTTCGTCTTCAGTGTCTGTATCTGTAAGCTTCAGGAAGATATCTTCAAGACTCATATTATTGCTTGTCAATTCCATAACGGGCATTTTTAATTCACAAAGCGCAAAGAAAACTTCTGCTCTTATATCCGTATCGGAATGTATTTTCATTCTTACTATACCGTCTTCACTTTCCGATACGACCTCAATGTTTTTAACACCTTTTATCTTTTTCAGAGTAGTTACAACAGCCTTTCTTGCTCCCTTTACGGATATATCCAAAAGACATCCGGATATATGCTTACTTAGGTTTTCGGGAGTATCACTTGCAACTAACTTTCCGTCGGCAATAATAAGAACGTAGTCGCATATTGCGCTTACTTCGCTTAATATATGAGAGCTTAAAAATACCGTATGGTTTTCTTTTAAAGACTTGATAAGCTCTCTGATTTCAATAATCTGCTTAGGGTCAAGACCCACCATCGGCTCGTCAAGAATAATTACTTCAGGAAAACCGACAAGCGCCTGAGCAAGTCCCACTCTCTGTCTGTAACCCTTTGAAAGATTTTTAATTAAACGGTCGGAAACGTGAGTTATTCCCGTCATTTCCATAATTTTTTCTATTTGAGAATGCAATTCAGAGCCTTTTACACCTTTTGTCTTACCGACAAAATACAAATACTCCTCAGGTGTCATATCCATATAGACGGGGGGGAGCTCAGGCAAATAGCCTATGCATTTTTTTGCTTCCTTCGGGTTTTCATATATATCATACCCGTTTATTATAACGTTTCCGTCAGTCGCGGCAAGACAGCCTGTCATTATATTCATAGTAGTAGATTTCCCAGCCCCGTTAGGACCGAGAAAACCGTATATCTTACCCGTATCTACCTTAAAACTGATATTCTTTACAGCCGTATGATTTCCGTATTTTTTTACAAGATTTTTTACTTCAATCAAAACAATATCCTCCAAAAAATATAAAATCTTTTACATATAAGAAATATACCAAATAATATTGTACATAATTATTCACTCATTTACAATGGATTATTTGAAAAATATGGTTAAATTTTATTGTTTTTTCAAAGAAATTCATTAAGGTTTCGTTTGATTTTCACACAGTCTTCACATAAAAAGTTTATAATACTGTTCGAATGTAAAGAAATATATACCGATTTTCGCAATTTTTCAAACACCTTTCGGCTAAATATCATATTTTCATCACATTTGAGCACTATAATCATATCGTAAAGAAAAAAACATCCTTGAAAGGAGATTATTATGTCTGACGAAATCAGAAACGACTTAAATCAAAATGAGGAAAATACACAAAATACACAAAACGAACCTACTCCTCAACAGTTTGGAAAAACAACATACAGACCGGAGAATACACCTATGTACAACACAGGCTACTTTTCTTCAGCGGACAATAGTCAAAACAACACGAGCGGTGTATATTCATATCCAGTAAACCAACAATACGGATATCAGAATCAAGCCCCTATAAAAGAAGAACCCCAAAAAAGAAAAAAAGGAAGCGGCAAACTCGTATTTGCTTGTATAATTCTTTCTCTTGTATGCGGAATTGCAGGCGCTTTTGGCGGAATGTACGCATACGATATGCTCTTCTCAACATCTAACGGACAAGCAAATACAACAGGCAGTACAACTGTTATATACGAATCGGCAGACACAAAGGTTCCAACAACCGTAACGGAAGCGGGCGCAGTAGCGGCTGTTGCAAAAACTGCACTTCCCTCTGTAGTTGAAATCAGCACTGAAGCTGTTGCAAACAACAGTTTTTACGGTCAGTACGTAACTGAAGGCGCCGGAAGCGGAGTTGTTATTTCAAAAGACGGATATATAGTTACCAATAACCACGTTGTCAACGGAGCGTCCAACATTACAGTACGTCTCAGCAATGGAGACGAACACAAAGCAACCCTTATCGGTACCGATTCACAGACAGACGTTGCCGTTATCAAAATCGACGTTGACGGACTTACTCCCGCAATATACGGAAACTCGGATAATCTTATTATAGGCGAACTTACGGTCGCTATCGGTAACCCCTTGGGTAAACTCGGCGGAACGGTTACAGACGGTATAATAAGTGCACTTGACAGAGAAATAACCGTTGAGGGAGAAAATATGGTGCTTCTCCAGACAAATGCGGCAGTCAGCCCAGGAAACTCAGGCGGCGGACTCTTTAACGGCAAGGGAGAATTAATTGGTATTGTCAACGCAAAATCCTCGGGTGAAAACATTGAAGGTCTTGGCTTTGCAATTCCAATAAATACAGCTAAACCCATTATAAACGACCTTATCGAAAAAGGATACGTTACGGGCAGACCCTCGATTGGTGTTTCTGTTATCGAAATCACAACCGACTATCAGAAATATATGTATAAGGTGAACGAATACGGAGTTTATATTCAGTCTTCAATTAACAAGGATTTCAAAACGGGCGACAGAATTATAGCCATCGACGGCAACACCGTAAGCACATTTGCAGAAATTAAGGCTATAATCAAAAATCATAACGTAGGAGATAAGCTTACAGTAACCGTGTCACGCCAGAACAAAATTATTGACGTAAAGGTCACCCTTGTTGATTCTTCACAGAACACGACAGCAAATAAATAACCCTTGAAATTACAAGTAATATAATATATAATTATACAGGGAGCAGATTTTTCTGTTCCCTGTAACAGTATTATTTTGTTTTTTAAAATAACCACTGTAAAAAAGAGGAGGAAGCCGTATGTATAAAATCCTTGTGGTCGACGATGAAGCGCAGATACGAACTATTATAAAAAAATATGCAGCATTTGAAGGACATAACGTTTTTGAAGCAGAAGACGGTATGCGCGCCATTGAGTTATGCAAAACCAATATGTACGATATAATCATTATGGATATAATGATGCCAAATCTTGACGGCTTTTCTGCCTGCCGCGAAATAAGAAAATTTACGGATACTCCAATACTTATGCTTTCCGCAAGGGGAGAAGAATATGACAAAATAAACGGCTTTGAGGTTGGTGTTGACGACTTCGTCGTAAAACCCTTTTCCCCGAAAGAGCTTATGCTCCGCATCAATGCAATTATGAAAAGGGCCAATAGCACAAAAAAAGAACCGCAAAACGAAATAGTCACCATTGAAGGCTTTACAGCAGACCTGACGGCAAGATTAGTCTATATTGACGGACAGAGAGTCAACCTTTCTCCCAAAGAATACGACCTGTTATTTTATCTCATAAAAAACAAAAACATAGCTTTGACAAGAGAAAAGCTTATATGCGACGTGTGGGGATATGATTTCTACGGAGACGACCGTACTCTTGATACACATATTAAACTGTTAAGAAAACAGCTTGGCGAGTATGCCAAACACATAGTTACTGTCAGAGGGGTGGGATACCGTTTTGAAACAGTATAAGAAAACAAAACATAAATTCAGTATCAAGTGGAAGGTGTTTTCGTTTTTAGTCATTTTTACTGCAATAATACTGCTTATACTGTGGTTATCTCAGACTATTTTTCTTTCTGATATATACAAAG
Source organism: Oscillospiraceae bacterium (assembly GCA_015065455.1). Taxonomy (GTDB): domain Bacteria; phylum Bacillota; class Clostridia; order Oscillospirales; family CAG-272; genus RGIG1995. The sequence goes on from SVQI01000006.1 coordinate 40,522, forward strand.
CAATAAAAATGCAAAGCTTAAAAAACAGCGCAAATGAAATTGCAGAGGTTATCCACTCCGAAAATCTTGAAAAAACAGTCAAAGACCTTGCGACAAAAAATGAATTCTGTATTATAGTTCAGGACAACGAAGGAAAAATTCTAGCGGATTCTGAATTTATGCACAATTGTGTAATCCACAATATTTCATACAGAGACCGCGCAAAGCTTTATCTTGAAGCCAAAGAAAAAGACGGAATATTAATAGAAAGATTTAAGTATAACCCCAAGGAAAACGTTTTCCAATCTGTAAAGGACGAGGAAACGACCTCGGAAGAAAATATTATATTCACAAAATACTTTACAGACAGTAACGGAAACGAAAACGCTATTTTTATAAATTCTATTCTCACCCCCGTCAATGCAACCGTAAAAACACTTAATACTATGCTGATAGGAATAAGCATAGCTTTACTTGCAATAGCTCTTGTATTGTCATTTGTTATTTCGTACAGCATATCAAAGCCTATAAATAAGCTTACAAAATGCGCAAAAACTCTTGCTGACGGCAATTATGATACTATCTTTCCGACAAATTCATCAAAAGAAATATCAACTCTTGCTGATACACTTAACTACGCTTCATCGGAGTTAAAAAAGAACGAGGCTTTAAAGCGAGAGCTTATTGCTAATATATCCCACGACCTGCGCACTCCCCTTACACTTATTACGGGGTACGGAGAGGTTATGATGGATATTCCGAATGAAATGACAACTGATAACGTAAAAATTATCGTTGATGAATCAAAAAGGCTATCTTCACTTGTAAACGACGTGCTTGACGTGTCTAAGCTCGGTTCGGGCACGGTAGAGCTTACCCTTGAAAATTTTGACTTAACCGAAACCGTTCATCAGTCTATGGAAAGATATAAAAAGCTTGTTGAACAAGAGGGTTATGATATAAGATTTGAACCTGTCGGCAATTATTACGTTAATGCAGATAAACAGAGAATATTGCAGGTTGTATATAACCTTGTAAATAACGCGGTTACCCATACGGGAGACGACAAAAAGGTTATAATATCTCAAAGTGTCACACAGCATTTCGGTAAAAACTACGTTAGAATTGAGGTTACCGACACCGGCGACGGAATAGAAGCTGACAAACTGCCTCTTATCTGGGACAGATATTACAAGGTTGATAAATTCCATAAACGAGCTCAGATGGGCTCAGGGCTTGGTCTTTCAATTGTTAAATCAATTGTTGAATTACACCAAGGCTATTACGGAGTAAACAGCACTGTGAATATAGGCTCGACTTTCTGGTTTGAGCTTCCGATTATATAACCATAAAATATAATTCCCCCGACAGAAAAACTGCCGGGGGAATTGTTTTTTTAGTTTACGTAGTTCTGAATATTTTGCTCATTGACTTATTCATAAATATGCCGTCATCGGTTATGAAAAGATATTTTATTTCCTGGCTATTGGCGTATTTTTTGTTTACTTCCTCAAATCCCATAACAAAGAATGCTGTGGATAAAGCGTCGCTTTTGGCACCCGAATCAGTTACAACAGCTACACAATGCACACCGTTATCAACCGGAAGTCCTGTTTTAGAATCAATTATATGGTTGTATTTTTTGCCGTCAATCTCAAAAAAACGCTCGTAATCGCCCGAGACAGAAAGATAACCCTCATACATTTCTACGTATCCAGCAACCTTTCTTGTATCTACGGGATTTTTTATTGCAATTTTCCAAGGTTCATCATTGGGATTTTTACCGAAGAAAGCAATACTGCTCGTGAACGATACCATTCCCGACGTGACTCCATTGTTTTTTAACAGCTCTACTGCCTTATCACAAGCATATCCCTTTGCAATACCACCAAATTCAAGCTTCGTGTCTTTATTTGACTTTTCAAGAAAGTCACCATTAAATACTATTTCTTCCGGAATTGAGTTTACCGCATTCTGAATATCGCTGTCGGCGGGATATTTATTGCTGTTTTCCCACAAAGACGTCAAGCTTCCCGAAAACACAGAAAAAGCTCCGTTGGTTTCCCTTGTTATTTCATCGGAATACAGAACCAATTCTTTTAATTCTAACGGTACTTCTATTCCGTTTTCGGATTCATTATATTTGTAAGTTACACTTTTTTTATCGGTATCGGAAAATGTTTTATCCAGTTTTTCAAGTAATTCTCTGCACTGTTTTGTTATTTCTTTGTCGTCGCAGTCTATCTTTATGCCTACGACCGTATCCATACAAAGGAAAGAGTCTTCCTGATATTTTTTCTGTACCATTCCACAAGAAAACATTGAAAATAAAAAGATAAAAACTAATCCCGAACTTATTATTTTTTTAAAATACATATTTTTTCTCCGTAATTTTTCTGAAGGTAACAGCAACAGCCCCCGTTATAATACCCGTTATGACCGAAACAGGCAACAGCCACTCAAGATACCACATAACAGAAAAGTCTTTAAAAATTAAACAAGCAACCATAACCTGCCCCACGTTGTGAAGCGCCGCCGAGGCAACCGAAATTCCTATATAGCTTATTTTTTCTTTAATAACATATTTTGCAATAAGCAAGAATAAAAAGGAAAGTATTCCACCGCCAAGCGAAAACAAGAACGAGGTGGGATTTCCAAAAAGAATTGCCGTCAATACTATTTTACATAAAGATATTAAAAAAGCATCAAACGTTCCCAAATAAAAAATGGCAAGCAAGACACTTATATTTGAAAAACCAAGTTTAAATCCGGGAATATGAATAAAATAATTTAAGGGAATAAGCGTTTCAAGATAGGAAAACATCAGTGCCATAGCGACAAAAAAACCACCGTAAGCCGCTCTTTTAGCCGATAACGTAATCATAATCCGCACTTCCCTTTCCCTCAATTTTTATATATACCCTTGCAGGAACGCAGGCTATACACTCGCCCGATTTTGAAATTTTGCCCATATTCATACAGCTTTTCTCGGGACAGTCAGTACTCTTTACATATACCTGATTGTCTTGTATAACAACTGTTAAAGAAATATCCTTGTTATTTATATCTATAGTTTGGTTTTCGTTCAGGTTATACTTATCTACATTTTCTCCGACAGATATTGATACGAATTCCCCTCGGTCAACATTTATTAACCGAAAGCATAATACACCAAGTGTAATAAGAAGTATAACACCGATAATTACTATATCACCGATTTTAATTTTGCTCATATTTCACCTTATGTTTTCAAGCTTAATACAAAAAAATTATACCCTATTTTTATACCTCTGTCAACAACGGTGTTTTTGTAAAAAATAAAGGCGGGAGCAAGCCCCCACCATACAAATCAGAATTTATTATAAAATAATAATGTTCAATTAAATTTTATTTTATTTTTTTCAAACACCTTCATTAAAACAACGCCTATAATCAGCCCCGCTATTCCTTGAACTGAATTTGCAGGAATATTTACCGCTGAAGGAACAAAACCATACATAAAGCCCTCGAACACAAAATATCCAAGTACCATCATTATTTCAGCGGCAATACCGCTGATTATTCCCGACGTCAGACTGCCGAGCTTTTTACGGCTAAGCTTAAATCCGTAAAATGCAATAAGTGCCATTATTCCCTTTATTATAAAGGTTGCCGGCGCATAGATTATATATGCAGAAAATATATCCGCCAATGCAGAACCAAGACCGGCTGCAAGAAAACCGTATGTAGGCGAAAGAACCCAACCTGCCAACAATACAATACAGTCCCCAAGATTCAAATAACCTTTGAGTGGCGATGGAATTTTAATAATCATTGTTGCTACGCAAACAAGCGCTGTCATAAGCGCAGCCATAACAATTTTCTTTATTTTTGTATTCATTTTTATCAAACTCCTTTACTTATTGACGAAAATAGTGTACACTAAATCTGATAATATAACAATTACCAAATCAGGAGTTTTTTGTATAGCCAGATGAAATACGTTATTGACAAAGAAAACCGTCCCGTTTATTTACAACTTTATAAACAGATACGTGATGATATAGTTGCAGGAAACTATCCGTACAATACAAAGCTCCCTTCTAAACGAAATCTTGCAGAAAAAACAGGCGTCAGCACTATTACCATCGAACACGCATATGCCTTGCTTTGTGATGAAGGATACGTAGAAGCCAAAGAACGAAGCGGATATGTGGTAATATTCCGTAAAACAGACGGTTTTGCCGTTTCAAGCGAGCATCACAAGGAACTCTATGCACACCATACCGAAGACACTTATCCCGACTTTCCATTATCAGTTATACGTAAAACATTCCGCAAGGTACTGAATGAACACGGAGAGCTTTTGCTTGAAAAATCTTCTAATTACGGGTGTAATGAACTACGAGATTCAATCCGACACTATCTTGCGCGAAACCGAAGAATTCAAGTCGAAACAGAACAGATCATTATTGGTTCAGGATCAGAGTATCTATACCGACTTATTGTAGAAATGCTCGGCAGAAACCGCATTTATGCAGTTGAATCCCCTTCTTATAAAAAGATAGAACAAGTATATCTGGCAACCGAGATTAGTTATGACACACTTCCGCTGACAAATTCCGGCATTGATAGCAAGGCACTTGCCGATACAAAAGCAGACGTATTGCATACAACTCCATACCGTAGTTATCCCAGCGGTGTTACGGCAACAGCATCAAAACTGCACGAATATATAAGTTGGTCAGAACAAGGTAACCGCTACATTATTGAAGACGATTTCGAGTCGGAATTTTCCGTTTCCACAAAACCGACAGAAACATTGTTTGCGCTCTCACAAAATGATAACGTAATATATCTCAATACATTTTCAAAAACCATATCGCCATCGTTGCGTATTGGATATATGGTACTTCCAAAACACCTTGTAGAAGTTTTTGATAAAAAATTGGGATTTTACTCGTGCACCGTACCGACATTTATGCAATATGTTCTCACAGAACTTATTAATAACGGTGATTTTGAACGTCACATTAACCGTGTCAGACGAAAGAAACGAAAAGAATTATTAATGCAAAATAAATAAATGGGACGTCGTGGCAGGGGTCCCCGAACCGCACAAAGTAAGGTTTGGGGGTTCTTGTGTGCGCCGTCCCCTACCAAATTAGGATATATTATTTATTTAAATTATTTGTTATTCTCTCCCTCAGTCTTTTTGCTTACGCAAAAACCACCCTTCTCATAGATAAGGTCAAAGGTTAGAAATTGTACAGAGACGAACTCATCCGTCGCGCCGCGTTATATAACAAAAAATATATTTAAACATATTGGCGGCACGCCACCTTCTCCCACCGGAGAAGGCGCAAAATCTGTGCAAATTCTATGTTATAAATAAAAAATTTTTATAAAATTATAAGACAATGATATAAAAACAAAAGACCAAGACTATACTCTGTGCCTTCTCTGGTGAGAGAAGGTGGTACACCGCTAACATTCTTTAATTTTTTACAAATTAAAACGCGGTGTGACGGATGAGTTCGTCTATCATACCGAATTCGCACTAATTTTTACCTCCATCTGAGGAGGGAGGTGGCATTTTCGTTAGAAAATGACGGAGGGAGAGATATGTGTTAATTTTCTTGTTGCAATATTGTCTAAATAAACCGTTCGTTCTTCTCTCCCTCAGTCTCGCATTCGCTCGACAGCGTCTACTGCAGTTCGGTCACGGTTCGGCTCTACCAGTGAACCCCCAAGCTTTACTTCGTGCAGCTCGGGGAACCCCTAACCAGTCCACCGGACTTTTATTCACTCCCTCGCCGCCGCTTCGCTACCTCGTCAGATGGAGCTAAAAAGATACATTTATTCTAAAAACGGCGGAAGCAAGATATACACCCTACAAGTTAAACAATACCGTCACTGCAAACAAAGGGGGGAACCGAAGGGGGTGTCCCCCTCGGTCGTTTGGTGGTTGGGGTTCAAAGGGGAGGAGGAATCGAAACCTCCGCCCCTTTGTGCCTTCTTTGGTTACTTTCTTGGCACGCAAGAAAGTAACGTAAAAAAGAAAAAAACAATACATCTTATAAAAAGAAAAAAGCTGTCGCTTTTTTTCAAATGAGTATATACTGTCAGGAGCTTCGCTCCCGAACCCACACAAGAGGATCACTGCCCAAAAAAGTGCCATCTTGACTCCCTCAAAACTTTTAATATATTTTAATTGAGCTTTTTGAAAAAAGTACTCTGTACTCCGCAAATAATTTAAAATTAATAAGCATTTATCGCAAAAAAATCCCCTCGTAAAACGAGGGGATTTTTTATTATATTTAAGCCATAATCTTGTCGAGGTTTGCCTTGATAGCAAGGAGGAAGTCCTTAGTATTGAGGGCTGTTGCATTTCCGCCTTCCCACAAGTTAACAAGGTCTTTTGTCATCTTGCCTTCCTTAAGTGTAGCGATACAAGCCTGTTCAAGCTTCTTTGCAAAGTCGCAGAGCTCAGGAATATTGTCAAGCTCACCGCGCTTGTTGAGAGCACCTGTCCATGCAAAAATAGTAGCCATGGGGTTTGTTGATGTTTCTTCCCCCTTGAGGTGCTTGTAGTAGTGACGTGTTACTGTACCGTGAGCTGCTTCATATTCATAGTTGCCGTCGGGAGATACGAGAACTGATGTCATCATAGCCAACGAACCGAATGCAGTAGATACCATATCACTCATTACGTCGCCGTCGTAGTTCTTACATGCCCAGATAAATCCGCCTTCGGAACGAACTACACGAGCAACTGCATCGTCGATAAGTGTGTAGAAGTATTCAATGCCTGCTTCTTCAAACTTTGTCTTATATTCAGCATCGAAGATTTCCTGATAAATATCTTTGAAAGTATGGTCATACTTTTTAGAAATTGTATCTTTTGTAGAGAACCAAAGGCTCTGCTTTGTATCAAGTGCATACTGGAAGCAAGCACGTGCAAATGATGCAATAGAAGTATCCTTGTTATATGAACCCTGAAGAACACCGGGACATTCAAAATCATATACTGTTTCTCTGAATGTTTCCTTACCTTCATTGTTTGTGAAAACGAGTTCAGCCTTTCCTTCTTCAGGAACTCTGAATTCTGTTGCCTTGTAAATATCACCGTAAGCGTGACGAGCAATAGTGATGGGCTTCTTCCATGTTCTTACAACGGGTTTAATTTCGTCGATAAGAATAGGAGCTCTGAATACTGTACCGTCGAGCATAGCACGAATTGTACCGTTAGGGCTCTTCCACATTTCGTGGAGATTGTATTCGCTCATTCTCTGCTGGTTAGGAGTAATTGTGGCACACTTTACGCCTACGCCATACTTTTTGATTGCATTTGCAGAATCCTTTGTAACCTGGTCGTTAGTCTTGTCTCTTTCGGGAAGACCGAGGTCATAGTATTCTGTCTTAAGATCTACGTAAGGTATAATAAGTTCATCCTTGATAATTTGCCAGATAATTCTGGTCATTTCATCTCCGTCCATCTCAACGAGAGGAGTAGTCATTCTAATCTTTACCATTGTGTTTTCTCCTTTTATTTATGTTTTTATTTTTTCGATCTAAATATTTTTCCTTACCGCCGCACTATACGGCGGCAAGGAAAAATATATCATTTTTGATTATTTTGCAAGACCTGCAGCGTAGTAGTTCATCAAGCAGCCTTCTGTAATAATAAGCTTTTCATCAGCTGTAAGACCCTTGCAGTAAAGTGTAATATCCTTTACACCGTCAGCGGTAATAACCTTTGCAGGAATTTCTTCTTTACCGGAAAGAATAGCTTCTCTTACACCGGGAACAAAGAGGTAATCATTTCCTGTATAGTTAAATTCAACATCCTTTTCGATTGTGAAAGGAACGATACCCCAGTTAATGCAGTTTGAACGGTAACGCTTTGTAGCATATTCGTAACAAACGTTTGCAAAGCCGCCGAGAACCTTCTGACAAGATGCAGCCTGTTCACGAGCAGAGCCGTCACCGGGTCTCTTTGCAAATACGCAAGAGCCAATAGTAGTCTTGTTAATATCTCCGCCAACCTTTGCCAACACTTCAACAATTTCAGCAGGAGCGTTTCCTTCCTGACGTGCAACCTCAAGTGCCTTTACAGCCTTTGATCTTTCAACGTATTCGGGAACACGGCGAGAAAGTGCAAATTCAGAAAGCTTCAAGGGATTGGAACGGTAAGAAGATGTTTCACCTGAGGGAATAAGCTCGTCTGTTGTAGTAACGTCGTCGTGGATAACAGCGCAGAGCTTAACCAACATATCATCATCGAGTCTGTACATCTTGGGCCAGTCTGTAATGTTGGGGCCGAAACGGAGTTCATATTCGGGTTCGGGCTTGCCGTAGCCGTTGTATACTCTCTTTTCGTAAATTGTAGGATCGAATTTATATTCGTGAGCAGGAACTGTGTATTCAATATCTGTTGCCGCTGTAAGAACACCGTGATTAGCCGCTGTTGCAGCAATAGAACGAGCGTCCATAAGAGCAACTGCAGAAATCTGTCCCTGACCGGGTTTTGAACCTTCGCGGTTTGCAAAGTTTCTTGTTGCGTGACGGATAGAGAATCCGTTATGTGCGGGTGTATCACCGGCACCAAAGCAAGGTCCGCAGAATGCAGGTTTAATAACTGCGCCCGCTGACATAAGCTTTTCGCTTGTTCCGTCTCTTGTTATAGCCATATTGATAGGAGCGGATGAAGGATATACGGAAAGATCAAAATATGTATTACCGATAGACTGATTTTCAAGAATAGCGGCAGCTTCAACGAGGTTTTCGTACATACCGCCCGAGCAACCTACGATAACACCCTGATCGGCAACTACTTTGCCGTCAACAATGTTTCTGCAAAGATCCATTGTAACCTGATTTCCAAGGCTCTTCTGGCATTCAGCTTCTGTTTCCTTGAATATCTTTTCAGGATTTGCCTGAAGCTCGTGAATAGTGAACGCCTTAGAGGGATGGAAAGGAAGAGCTATCATACTTTCCATCTTGGAAAGGTCAATCTTAACGATAGAATCGTAATATGCGCCCTCTTCAACCTTAATTTCGTTATAAGCTTCGGGTCTACCTACGTTTTCATAGAATTCCTTAACAACGCCGTCTGTTTCCCAGATAGATGTAAGACAGCTTGTTTCTGTTGTCATTACGTCAACGCCGATACGGAAGTCCATGGAAAGATCTGCAACGCCGGGGCCTGCAAATTCGAGAACCTTGTTCTTAACGTCAGCATTCGGGAACGTCTGTGCAACCAAAGCGATTGCAACGTCGTGAGGTCCGATACCGTGAGGAAGCTTGCCCTCGAGCCATACGAGAACAACTTCGGGAGAATCAACGTCGTATGTATTTTCAAGCAACTGCTTTACAAGCTCGCCGCCGCCTTCGCCAACACCGAGTGTTCCGTAGCAGCCGTAACGTGTATGAGAGTCTGAACCGAGGATCATACCGCCGCATTTTGCAAGCATTTCACGAGCGTACTGGTGAATAACAGCCTGGTTTGCGGGAACGTAAATACCGCCGTATTTGTGAGCAGCTGAAAGACCGAACGCGTGGTCGTCTTCGTTAATTGTACCGCCAACTGCACAAAGTGAGTTGTGGCAGTTTGTCATTGCATAAGGAATGGGGAATTTTTTAAGTCCGCTTGCTCTTGCCGTCTGGATAATGCCTACGTAAGTGATGTCGTGAGAAATCAAAGCATCAAACTTAATACGCATCTTTTTGGGATCGCTTGAAATATCATGCGCTCTCAAAATTCTGTAAGCCATCGTCTTGTCACGAGCGGCTTCAACATTGGCCGGTGCTGTAAATTCGGGTTTACCGTTTACGATAGTTACACCTTTTTTGATCATTTCTACCATAGAAAATTCTCCTTAATTTATTAAATATATTTTTATTATTTTTTAAATAATCTGCTCGAGATTATAAATAAACCAAGTCACTGCCAACAGGTCTGCGCACCCACCGGCACTCAATCTTTTTTCAGTAAGATCTTTGTCGAACTCTCTGATTTTTTCAATATCGGAATTATAAAGTGTTGCTGACTTTTCTTTCACATACTCAGCCATTGTCTTTCCGCCTCTGTTAATTACGTTCGTATCATCAACGATACTCATTAAATATACGAGCGTACGCACCATAGCAGTATTCTTATCCATTCTTTGTTCAAAACATTTCTTCATAAACGGATAAGAAAAGACTCTGACTGTAAGAAACCCCGACTCTGCCTCACCTCTCGGTCCTTTTATTCCATATTGCTTATATATTCTTTCGCCGTTTGACATAAGACTTTCATCGGTTATTTCAGAGTAGTCTTTTATACATATTCCGCTGACGGTCTTTGCAACGGTTTCGCATATATTTTCAATATTAATATTTTTATTCAACCGATACAGTCTTCCGACTGCCATACAAATAAGTCCTACGGAGAAAATTATGCCCTTATGGGTATTCACTCCGTGCGTTGCAAGATACATAGCTTTTTCAGCCTCTATGCCAATCAATCGGGCTTCTGGAAGGCTGTCGCTTTCGGACATATCTGCCGTATTGTATCCATACTCGCAAAATTTATAAAAATACGGAAACAAAGCATCAGCACTTTTTAAAAAAGTATTTATGTCCATATCGTCGTGAGCTCCGCTGTTATCACTGTCGACCAATCCCGGCTTTGGAGTTGCGGTGACCTCGTCGACAAGAGCGTTTCTTGCAAGATTGCTTACTGTATCAAATATTCTATTTGCATCCATTTTTTATTTTTTCAATTATAGGTAAAGCCTTATCTGAAGTCAGAAAATTATATGTTACGTCGGGAACTTCTTTTCTGATTTTATCAAAATCGCCCTCTGCAATAAGCTTTCTGACACGGCTTGCGCTTATAATATCCCCCTCTTCGTCTGCCTTTCTTGGTATAATAAAGAGTCTGTCCATATTAAATTCAGGCAATATTTTTTCCAAAGAGGAATTATACTCTCTTGTCACTTTGTCAAATAATTCTTCGCCTACAAATCTTTTTCTGATATTAAGAGAAGGAGCGATATATCTTTCAAATATTCTTACGTCTATCTGCGTATGTGCCTTAGTTACGTCAGAGTACTCTTTTAAAAAATACGATGGAAACGTTGCGTTTGAAATAATATACTCCCCTGCCTTAAGTACTGTCACGTTGTTTAAATGTGACACTCCCTTTTCTACAAGTGAAAATCTCACGTCAGCAGGAAAAACCGATTTATCCTCGCTTAAAACAAACACGTAAAGATTATCACAGTGACGTGCGGCATATTCAACAAGATACAGATGACCGTTTGTAAAAGGGTTACAGTTCATAACAACGGCTCCGTTGTTACCTTCCTTTTTGTACTGCGAAAGCCAGTTGGTATATTCTTTTATTCCGCCGCCTCGCTCCATAAAAATCGCCTTATCGGCTCTTTCAATAAGCTTAAAACCAAAAGATGCAAACATACTTTCGTTTTCGGGCTTCGTAAAAATCGTTATATTTTTGTTTCCGTCAGACAGCAATCTCTGGAGAAGGTGGGATATTATTTTATTGGAAAGACCTGCGCCACGCGCTTCTTCCGAGACGGCAACGCATTTTATCGTTGTTCCCGAATATCCTCCGCAAGCAACCGCCTTGCCGTCAACATCAAACAAGGCTGCCATATAATCGAGTTTTTCATATTTAAGCCCTGAAGAATCAAGCAATTTGTTTACTTCAGCCATCGAGAGTTTAAAACAAGGGGAAACCTCGCGAAGCTCAACACCGGAAAAATCACTCATCAGAAAGTACCCTTTCAATTTCACATAAAAGTTCTTCGGTAGTGTGCTTTCTCGACCGTGAACACACGTGAGCAGGACTACCGCAGATCAAACATTTCCTTTCCGGCATTCCAAAGTCCGAACGGGACACGGGTAACTTATCAATACCAATTACGTCGATATCAAAAAGCCTTCCTATCTTTTCTCCATCCTCAACTTCCGTCATAAGCTTTTTTAAAGTCTCTGTCGGAAGATTAACACAATAAAATCCTTCGGGACCTGTTTTTTTATTTCTGTGGGTTTTGTATTTCACATTATATCCCTCAAGGGCAGTTTCAATGAAGAAAGTGCCCTTTTGGAATATTTTTTCTGTCATTTTGTTTTGCTTAACCTTTCCCGGCATAACCACCGTGAAAGAAACAAGCGGACATTTATATTTATCAATCAGCTCCGATTGATAGATAGCTCTGTCTTCTTTGCTTTCAAGCATATCCTCAAGACTTACGCAAAGATTATCCATACTTATCAGTCTTTGATATTCTTGATTACATCAATAACCGAACCGTCTCTGTATGTAACAACGGCAACGACCTTGTCACCGAAAGGAAGATCATCCGGTACACCCGAAAGTCTTTCCGCTTCTTGCTGAAGCGCTTCGATAGTAGTTACAGGAAGTCCTGCTCCACGAAGTCTTTCTTCAATTTCAGGACGCGCGGGGTTTACTGCAATTCCGTGGTCCGTTACAAGCACGTCAACGTCCCATCCGGGAGTAATTACAGTATTAACCTTCTTCATTACGGTAGGAAGTCTACCTCTCATAAGGGGAGCTGTAATAATCGTAAGAGCCGCGCCGGCCGCAGTATCGGGATGTCCGCCTATAGCTCCTCTGATTACGCCGTCACTTCCGAGAAGAACGTTTACGTTAAAGTCAACGTCAATTTCGAGAGCAGACAAAATTACAACGTCAAGCTGATTCTGAGCCGAGCCCTTATCGTAGGGACTTGCATAGGAAACAGCGTCTATCTGATGATGGAATTCGTTATTCTTAACGCTTTCTGCGGCAACTGAATCAAAGGTCTGTACGTCAAGGATTCTTTTTACAAGTCCCTCTTCGTGCATACTTGTAATCTGCGCTGTAATACCTCCGAGAGCAAAGCCGCATTTAATATCCTTTGCAATCATCTTATCGCGCAAGAATCTTGTTACCGCCAAGGATGCTCCGCCTGAACCCGTCTGCATAGAGAATCCGTCGTAGAAATATCCCGAAGCTTCAATAACGTCAGCAGCTGTCTGTGCGATAAGAAGATCGTGTGGGTTCTTTGTAAATCTTGTTGCGCCCGAGGAAATCTTTGCGGGATCGCCTACTGATTCAACTTCAACGATGTAATCAACCTGCTTTGCAGGAATAGCGCAAGGAACGTTGGGGAATGCAACAATATTGTTTGTAAGTATAATAACTTTATCAGCGTATTCAGCGTCAACTCTCGCATAACCGAGCGAACCGCAAGCACCTGTTTCTTCTCCGCCTGCTGTGTATCCGTTAGCATTACCGTAGGGGTCGCACGATGATGCGCCGAGGAATGCAACGTCTATATGCAAATCGCCTTCAGCAATAGCGGCAGCTCGTCCACCGTGTGAACGGAAAATAACGGGATCGTCCATAAGTCCGTGGCTGATCGCGTTTGCAAGCTTTCCTCTGAGTCCGCTTGTTTCGATATGAGTTACAACACCGTTTTTGATGTGTTCTATCATAGGCTCGTGAACGTTTGTAAGACTGGATGCCGCAACGCTCAGATTTTTATATCCCATTTCAGCAAGCTTTCCGAGAACGTAGTTTACAACGTGCTCGCCGTCGCGGAAGTGATGGTGGAAGGAAATCGTCATTCCGTCTTTGAGTCCTACTGCCTTAACAGCTTCCTCAAAGCTTGTAATTTTATTATTATTCTTGGAACGTTCCGCAAATGTTTCCGTACTTCTCGGAAGAAGCTTTTCATTTTCGCCCGGAACGTAGGGCTTAAGTCCCGTTTTCTCAAAGAGTGATTCGGGAATTTCACGTTTTACTGCATTTATCATAAAATTACACCTCTTCGCCTATAATGTTCATAGCACGTGCAACGGTAATAACACGCTGTGCACGCATAACTACGGGTTTATCAACCATTTTGCCGTCAAGAGATACAACGCCTGAGCCTCTCTTTTCAGCTTCTTCTGCCGCTTTGATTATTCGCAAAGCTTTTTCAATGTCTTTATCTGTGGGACGGAACACCTCGTTAATGGGTGCAATCTGTCTGGGGTTGATAATAGATTTTCCGTCAAAGCCGAGCTGTTTGATAAGCTTGGTTTGTTCGATAAGACCTTCTGTATCATTTACGTTTGAATATACTGTATCAAGCGCATCAATACCTGCCGCGCGAGCCGCAACTACTATTGCAGATCTTGCATAGAAAAGCTCAGTTCCTTCCTGTGAACGAGTTGTCTTAAGGTTTGCGCAATAGTCTTCAGCACCGAGCGCTATACCAATTATACGTGATGATGCTGTTGCGATTGAATATGCATTTGTAATACCGAGAGCGCTTTCAACAGCTGTAAGTATTTTTGTTGTGCCGATTTCTACGCCCGCAGTCTTTTCAGCTTCTTCAATACACTTTTCTGTATCAATAACGTCCTGTGCGCATTCGGTCTTGGGCATTCTGATTACAGGACAGCCTGCCGCAACCATAGCGAATATGTCATCTCTTCCGTAAGGTGTAGACAAGGGATTAACACGAACAACGATTTCAACCTTTCCGTAATCAATCGTTTTAAGAGCGTTGTATACCAACATTCTTGCCGCGTCTTTTTCGCCCATGGACACTGAGTCCTCAAGGTCGAACATTACGGCATCCGAGCCGTATATATGAGCATCTGCTATCATACCGGGATTGTTTCCGGGTACAAAGAGCATCGTTCTGCGTAATCTTTCTCCGTTCATCTTTTCATGCCCCCTTTACCACTTGAACTCGCCGCCTGTCGCGCGGAGAGCTGCTGTTGTTACTCTGGCACGAATGGTACAGTCAAGAGAGCCTTTGTCGTTTGCGATAATATCAACATTCTCAAGTCCGCACTTTTCCGCCGTTTCGATTATAACCTGTTTGATTTGTCTGCCAAAAAGGTTGGCAACGGTGCTTTCAAGTTCGACATTTATACCCTGCTTTTCGCTGGGTCTGATCTCGACCATGATATCACCTGATTCGAGTGTGCCGGCTACGCCGTTCTTTTCAAGTTTCATAATATCACCTTTTTTATGTAAAATAATATTTTTTGTGAATAATCACACTTATTATATTATATTTTACTATTTTTTTGTTGTTTTTTCCAGCACATATTTTATTGATACCCTTTAAACCTTTTGTATGAAACAAACTTAATATTTGTAAAACAAAAAGTTGATAATAATTCATTGTTAAAATATGCAAAAAAACTACGAAAAAACAGTTTTACAAGTGGTAAAACTATGCATAAGGGTGTGTATTTTTATACATTTTTTATACATTTAGATATAACTAACTAAACTTCAAGCAATATATACCTTGACAAAACAAGATAAATATGTTAGATTATTTAAGCGCTAAAAAACAATTATACTATGCGGGTGTGGCGGAATTGGCAGACGCGCTAGACTTAGGATCTAGTGTCCCCGACGTGCAGGTTCAACTCCTGTCACCCGCACCACAAAAGAAACGACAATTTTCGACAGAAGATTGTCGTTTCTTTTTGTTCTTTTCACTTTTCTCTTTTCGTTCTTCTCTCTTCTCTAAAATTGTCGTTTCCAGATAAAAGATAAGAAAGAAGAGATAAAAGAAAAGGTAGCTTTGCTCCGCAAAGCATTGATTTGAATAACGAATTATGATATAATACATTCAGAGGTGATGATGAATGAACAGTCCTTTACTCGATAAATCTCTCGATTTTGCAACACAAATCGTATTGTTTTATGAAGAGTTTTCCAAATCAAAAAAAGATACAACTATCGCCAAACAATTACTTCGCTCTGCAACAAGCATAGGTGCAAACATAAACGAAGCAGTTTACGGTAACAGTATACTTCATTTAATTACTGTGAGAGTTCAAAGTCATACGCAAAACTATCTAAGATATCTTTTTTGTAACCCATAGACAAATTCACAAAAAATAAAAGTGTCGATTTATACGACACTTTTATTTTTACGCTTTCCAAACGGCCTTAATAATGTTTTTGATTTTAGGAGCAGTTCCGTACATCAGAACTCCAACACGATATATTTTAGCAGAAAGAATTCCGATTCCTATGGTAGAACCGATAAGAATTGCAATCGAGATTACAATCTCGTACCAAGCCACTGTACTCATAGCAATTCTTGTAAACATTGCCATCGGAGAGGTAAACGGAATAAATGAGCAAACCTTCATCAATATATTATCTACACTTCCGCTTCCCATAGAAATCATAACAACAAGAAATCCGAAAACAAACAAATAGGTTACCGGCTGAACGGCAGTATTAATATCCTCAAGCTTTGATACAGTGGATGCGATCGCGCCAAACAAAAAGGCATAGATCAGAAATCCGAGCAAGAAGAACACAAGCATAAATACAAGCAATTCCGGAGGAATATTGAAAATGGAATCCACGATCATATTGTCTCCCCAATAGGATTCGTTAAGATTATAAAAAACAAGTGCCGAACCGAATATCGCACTGAGCTGCACAAGGCCTGCAATACATGAAGCAATTACCTTACCAAACATCATACTGAGAGGCTTGGCACTTGTAATAAGCACTTCCATAGCCCTTGAACTCTTTTCAGTAGCAACATTCATAGCAACCATTTGTCCATACAGAAGAATAACCATATAAAGCGCAAAGATCATAATGTACGTATAGAAAAAATTCTGCATTTGGTCTTTTCCGAGACTTTCCACGGTGCCCTTGATCTGTATATTCATCACTTCGCCGGCTTGTTCTGCAGTCATACCGCCGTTTATCATAGCATTCATTTGATAAATCTGCTGCAAGACTTCATCTGCTATGGCAGAATTAGAATCATATATTGTAAGTGTTTCTACGTAATAGGTATATTCTGTGGCTCCCGTCATAACAAAAGCACATTCCGCTTCGCCTGATGTAATCTTACTTTTAATCTCATCAACACTGTCATTGGTAATTTGCACATCATAATCCGTAAACGCATTTGCAAATATTTCTTTTACCATATCTGCCTGTGCACTATTCTCAGCCTTAATGAGCATTACAGAGAGCTCATCTGGTGTATCAGTTGTATTATCCGATTTAAAAAGCACCGCTATGCGTGGAAAAAACATAACTGCCGCAATCAGAAGAACGAGAAAAATTGTAATTCCAACAAAGGCCTTGTTTTTAACATAGGATTTTAATTCAAACTTAAGTATCTTTCCAAACTGTTTCATAAATCAGACCTCCTTTGCCGCGTCGCCTGCGACTTCTACGAAAATATCATTAAGGGAAGGCTCGTAAACCTTTACCTCATCAATATCGTAATTTTGAACAAGGCGGGTCATAACCGCTTTCTTTTCAGAAGCATCAGAAAGTCTAATAATTAAAGCGCCGTTTTCAATTGCCGCACAGGCAGCGCCAAAATCAGCTTTAATCGCATCGGGATTATCTGTGCGGACAACCAAACGATCACGGGGATAGTCACGTTTAATATCATGCAAATCACCGTACAGAGCAACGATACCGTTGTTTAGAATTGCAATACTATCGCAAAACTCTTCGATATAGCTCATTTGGTGGCTTGAGAAAAGAACAATTTTACCTTTAGCAATCTGCTCTTTAACTACATCCTTTAACAGCATTGCATTCACGGGGTCAAGTCCGGAAAAAGGCTCGTCAAGGATAACAATATCAGGATCGTGAGCAAGAGCCGTAATAAGCTGAATCTTCTGCTGATTTCCCTTCGAAAGCGTATCCAGCCGTTTGTTACGGTATTCGGTCATGCCGAGGCGGTCTAACCAATAGTCAATGGACTTTACCGCAT
Source organism: Oscillospiraceae bacterium (assembly GCA_015065455.1). Classification (GTDB taxonomy): domain Bacteria; phylum Bacillota; class Clostridia; order Oscillospirales; family CAG-272; genus RGIG1995. The sequence goes on from SVQI01000006.1 coordinate 58,275, forward strand.
CTTTATTGCTCATACCCTTAAGTTCAGCAAAATATGTAAGCTGGTCAATGATAATTTTCTTGGGATACAAACCTCTTTCTTCGGGAAGATAACCAATGCCGATTTTATTGTAATCAATAGGCTGACCGTCTATCAGCACCTCACCGCTGTCTGCAGGAAATACGTCCATTAAAATTCTTATAGACGTAGTTTTTCCGGCACCATTTCTACCAAGAAGACCGAAAGCCTTTCCGCCCTCTGCCTTGAATGATACTCCGGTGAGAACCTTTTTATCTCCAAAGGATTTTTCTATATTTTTAAGTTCTAATATCATTTCGCTTCAACCTCCTCAAACTTCACATTGATCGTGCCGATACCACCGTTAATTTCAACTCTGTTTGTTCCGTTGCCGCCGATACCGTACTCGGATACATCCTTTCCGTCAACAGAAACACTTCCAAGCCCCTTTTGGATGTCTAATTTATAATCATCTTTGTTTCCGATAACAGTAATGTTGGATTCTCCAATACCCATATCCATCTTACAGTCACCCGTCAGAGAGGTTGTCAGATTAAGCTGTCCCACACCCATATCCATATCAAGATTTTTGAGTGCACCACCTGATATTGTGATACGCCCTGCACCGCCTTCAATGTCAGCAGAGCTTGTTGCAATGAGGTTACTAATAGATACTTCACCGGCACCAAGTTCAAAATCAAGTGTTTCTGCCGAAAGATTCTCAATAGTCAGTCGTCCTGCACCGGTGGTGAGATTTACTTTATCAAACTCCGTACCTGCAGGTATGTAAATTGTAAGAACAGCACCGCTGTATGTACTGAAAAGCTTTTTTGTTTCCTCTATTTTAAGAAGTCCGTTCTTTTCTTTCACTTTTATATGTTTCAAATTGCTCTCTACGGAAAGCTCTTCGCCCTCTTTTATATAAAGGTCAGCAGCATTTATTTCGATATCAACATCATGTACCTCAGAAACAATAGAATAGGTCTTCATGTTATCTGAAACTTCATCTCCTTCAAAAAGCCCTCCAAACAGTCCTGCTGCACTGAGTAACCCACCAATAATGGTAACTGCTAAAAATATTGCAAAACCCATTGCGAGATATTTTATTACCTTTTGGAACGTTGTCATTTAATATCTACGCCTCCAAACATACAAGTACCGTTTACGTAGATAGTGGGGGCCGATTTATGTACCGAGGTCTTATTTGATATTCCGCCAAATATAGAATTTGAACTGACTTTAACATTGACATTACCGGGCACAAAAATATCAATACCTCCAAATATCGCTGTTACCTGAATAACACAGTCCTTTTCGATAATTGCGTTTCTCAAGTCACACTCCACGCCGCCAAAGACTGCGGTAAGCTCTGCGCCTTCAAAAACCTCATTATCATACTTTAATTCGCAGCCCGAGAATATTGCACACCCCGTTTTAGGTTCCTTGCCATCAAGCTTCATTTTCTTCATAATCTCAGTTGCTTTATTTCCAAATACACCGTTGAATACCATTTTAAGACCGACAATTACGATAACAGCAGGAACAAGCAATTTCCAAAGTGTTGAAAAACTCAAAATATCCTGACAACACAAAAGCAAGAATACGCCTACGGCAATACCAATAATATTGCCCGTTTTCTCGCGCTCTGTAAACAGTCCGACAGCACAAGGCACAATTATAAATAACGTCCACCAACCATCAAAGAACACGTTTATGTCTGTTACGTTAAATGCATTAAGTGCAAAAACAACACCTACTGCCACCAATACGATTCCCCAAATTATACTACTTGATTTTTTCATTTTCTATCTCCTTATTTATAAAAGTTTAAATTATTAATCTCTTGAACACTTTTCTGCGTCAATCGCGAGAACAAGCATCAAAACATACACTGCATCCTGCGGGTCATTTATATCTATAACGTATGTGTCTGTAAAGTTCAAGAGTTCTTTGGCTATAACGGCAATACGTTGCCCTTCAGAATTGAGAATTGTATAATCCCATTCAAAATAGTCGCCATCCACGATCCAACCTTTATAATCAATACTGAACTTCGGCTTAAAGAATGTAAATTCTTTGTTAATGCAACCTACATAACGACCGCCTATATACATTTCGAATTTAGGCAGCCATGCCAGAATTTTTTCCTTGATGTATCCGACCTCATTGCCGTTTGCATCATAGATTCTGAGTAAATGTCCCCAAGCCAACTCTCCCTTGACAACAAACATCGTGTTGCCGGCTTCATCATAAATATCGTAGCTGTCAAACCATGAAAAAAAGCGTTGCTTAAATAACAGTTTCATTACCTTTGTCCTCCTTTTCGGCTTATTCAGTTCTTAAAATTTATATAAACATTTATATCCGAAGGTCACGCAAAAAACGTTACTCCAATCGTTGCCAAACAAATCTCAAGTGATTTGTTTGTTATATTATATCATAATTGTACACAAAAAGAAAAGTGTTTTCACAAAAGTTATAAAAATATTAGACAATTAACCGAGTAAATTTTTTTTGATATTTAAGCGTGATCAACCCTTTAGCCCTACAATTTTAAGAAGTTATTTCCTTACTCTGCGTGTTCGAAATCCTTCGTGTGCGCCGTCCCCTACCAAATTAGGCATTATCGCCTCGCAAAAATGTAAAAAAAATTCTTCCCTATTGCATTTATATATTTTTTTTGTTATAATGTGCCAGAAGCAAGAAAAAACAATTATTTTGCATTTTTTGCAGTTTTATAAACCGCAAAACCATTAAATCGAAAGGATTTTTTTAATGACACCACTTGACATATTAAAACTTATAGGCGGATTGTGTTTATTCCTATTTGGTATGAACGTAATGGGACAGGCACTCGAACGCCGTGCAGGAGGAAAACTCCAATCATTATTATCAAAGCTTACGTCAAATAAGTTTGCAGGTCTTTTAACCGGACTTTGCGTTACTGCAGTAATCCAAAGTTCGTCAGCAACTACAGTTATGGTAGTCGGATTTGTAAACTCCGGTCTTATGACACTTAAACAGGCAATAAACGTCATTATGGGCGCAAATGTTGGTACAACCATAACAGCATGGATATTAAGCCTTAGCGGAATAAGCAGTAAAAACATATTTGTTCAGCTTTTAAAACCGACAGCATTCACACCAGTTCTTGCTCTTATTGGAATTGTATTCTATATGTTCTGCAAGAGTACAAAGAAAAAGGACACGGGTACTATTTTGCTCGGATTTGCTGTATTAATGTTCGGTATGGATACTATGTCAGCGTCTGTATCGGGACTTTCTGACGTTCCAGCCTTTGCAGAATTGTTTATTATGTTTAAAAACCCCATTTTGGGCGTATTGGCGGGCGCTATTCTTACAGCGATTATTCAGTCAAGCTCAGCCTCTGTCGGTATTCTTCAGGCACTCGCAACAACAGGACTTGTTTCCTACGGCGCGGCAATACCGATTATTATGGGACAGAATATCGGTACTTGTATAACCGCCCTCCTCTCTTCGTTCGGCACAAACCGCAACGCAAAACGCGCGGCTTTGGTACATCTGTCATTCAACGTTATAGGTACTATTGTTTGCTTAATTATTTTCACTGTTGTAGATATAGTTTTATCACCTGCTTTCTTTGACACTAATTCCTCTCTCTTTGGTATAGCAGTTGCTCACTCGGTATTCAACCTCGCGTGCACTCTTATTCTCTTACCTATGTCGTCTTTGCTTGAAAAGCTGGCATATAGACTCGTACCCGAAACACAGACGCCTGACGAATTTACGGACCTCGACGAGCGTTTGCTTACTACGCCTACGATCGCTCTTGAAAGATGCCACGAGTTTGCTTGCGAAATGGCTGATAACGCAATATATTCATTAAAACAAAGCCTTGCATGCTTGAAAGAATACTCAGAAGATACGGCAAACGAGGTAAGAGAGTTAGAAAACAAGACCGACCGTTTTGAAGACGTCATGGGTACTTATCTTGTAAAATTAAGTACACACCAGATCAGCGACCGAGATAGTGCAGAAGCGGCAAAGCTTCTAAAAATAATCGGTGACCTCGAAAGAATTTCCGACCATGCCACAAACATAGTTGACTCGGCTGAAGAAATGCGCGACAAGAATCTCACATTCTCAAACGATGCAGTAAAAGAACTTGAAAATCTTTGTGATGCTGTAGAAGAAATTCTGAATCTTACACTTAAAGCATTTGTTAAAGACGATCTTAATTCCGCAAATACCGTTGAACCCTTAGAGCAGGTAATTGATATTCTTAAAGATAAGCTCCGTTCGGGACACATATCAAGATTACAGCAGGGCATTTGCAGTATCGAAACAGGCTTTGTATGGTCAGATATTCTTACAAACCTTGAAAGAACCTCGGATCACTGCTCAAACATTGCGGGTTGTGTTGTTGACGCATTGGCACGTAACTTGAATTTACACGAATCTATTCGAGTAATGAAGGCAGAAGACCCCCATTACAAAGAACAGTATTCAATTTTTGCAGATAAATATCTTGCGTAAAACAAAAAAATCTCCGACTAAGTTTACGTTGGAGATTTTATTTTTTCTTATTCAAAAGTTCCCTCTTGTTTATTTTTTGAATATATGGTAAAATCGACAGGTAAATAAATTTTTTGAGGTTAAAATTGATGAAACATCTTTTGCTTCCCGATTACGATTTTGATACATATAAGGGGGTTACCCCCGATTTTCTAAAAAGCATCGGAAAAACCTGTGTTCTCTGTGATATTGACAACACGCTCGTTCCGTATGACGTTCCCCATCCTACCGACGACGTTTGCGCGTGGGTAAGATGCTTACAGGAAAACGGAATAAAAATTATTCTTGTTTCCAATAATGAAAAAGAAAGAGTGGAAAAGTTTAACGCGCCTTTAGGTATTCCCTATTTGTACAAATCAGGCAAGCCGTCAATAAGAACTGTAAAAAGAGCAGTAAAAATTCTTGAAGATAACAAAAACAATGCAATCATGCTCGGAGATCAGCTTTTGACCGACGTTATTACCGCAAGAGTATCTGGAATAACTGCAGTATGGGTACCAACGATAAAAAAGGTTGAAACACCGTTTTTTAAATTTAAATCTGCAATAGAAAAGCCGTTTATCAAGCATTATTATAAAAAGAAAAACAAAACGGAGAAATAAGTATGAGAGCTTTATTCGGTCCGGGAGGAAACTCCCTTTCATTCTACGCATCGGGCAAAAAGAGCACGGTAGATGCTCCTAAATGGATTGCCGACTTTGGTCTTGACTGCTATGAATATCAGGCAGGAAAGGGTCTGTTCGGAAGCGATGAAACATTCAAAAAGATAGGCGACGAAGCAAAGAAAAACAATATCCGTATGTCTCTACACGCGCCTTACTATATTTCACTTTCAGGAATTGAAGAAGAAAAAAGACTAAAAAGCGTTGACTATATATTAAAAAGCGTTCGCGCGGCTGAACTTATGAACGCTGAGCTTATCGTTATACACACCGGAAGCGCATCAAAAATCTCCAGAGAAGCAGCGGTTGAACTTGCTAAAGACACTATATCAAAAGCTCTCGAAGCCGTTGACGGAACAAACGTTACTCTGGCTCTTGAAACCATGGGTAAATTAAACCAGCTCGGCACACTTGAAGAGGTGCTTGAGATCTGTTCGATAGACAAAAGACTCTGTCCTGTTGTAGATTTCGGTCATCTTAATGCAAGAAACATCGGCAATTATTTTGTTACGACAGACGATTACAGAAGAGTTTTTAATTTAATAGCAGAAAAACTCGGCGACAAATATGCTGATACTCTACACTGCCATTTTTCCAAAATTGAATTTACAAACTCGGGAGAAAAGAAGCACTTAACGTTTGAGGATACTGTGTTTGGTCCCCCCTTTGAGCCGCTTATGGAAGCAATTTACAAGGAAAACGTCTCTCCGAGAATTATTTGCGAATCTGACGGCACTATGGCAGAGGACGCTCTCGCTATGAAAAATTATTATAATTCACTTTTTAACTGATGCAAGTATGTACAATATATTAATTTTCAAGTCTTACTCTTGAAAATTAGGTATATATATGTTATAATCAGTGACATATTATTAAAGAAAGAGGTAAAGTTTCTTGGACGATTCGCCTATACCGCGATGTATTTTTAAAATGTTTTTTATAGTTGCATGCTTGATTTTGGCTGTGTCTTTGATAGCTAATGCAAGCATTGATACATACGGTAATTTTCAAGACAGCAACTGTTTAAGTTTCACCTCTGTATCCGATTTTGAAGATTTAGGCATAATTTATAAAGTGGGAATCATATTGCTCCCTCTTTGTTGTTATGTCTTTTTTGCATTGGATAAGAGAAACAAACTTGTTACAAAAAAGAATACGCCGTTGTTTTACAGATACGGAAAAATTCTCAACTGTTGATTATCGGTTGTCAGATACAGAAATTATTAAAAAAAATAAATTATTTATCAGATACTATTACTTAGGAGATTATCATGAACATTTTACCGCAATTGTTTTTACAACTTTTGCTTATACTTTTAAACGCATTCTTTGCTGCAACCGAAATTGCAGTTATATCACTTAACGAAAACAAGCTTAAACATCAAGTAGATGAGGGCGATAAAAAAGCTCGCAAAATGCTGAAAATGGTTCAGGAACCGACCGGTTTTCTTTCCACTATACAGATAGGCATTACCCTTGCAGGATTTCTCGGCTCCGCTTTTGCTGCGGACAGCTTCTCAGACGGTCTTGTAAACTGGATGCTCAAAGTATTCTCATTGAGCGAAACATTAAGACCTACCCTTGATGCTTTCGCCGTAATCATCATCACTCTTATTCTTTCGTACTTCACTCTTATTCTCGGCGAACTCGTACCTAAAAGAGTTGCAATGAAAAACCCCGACAAATTTGCAAGAGGGGTATGCAGTATAATAACATTCCTCGCAAAAATTCTTAAACCTATCGTTTGGTTTATGACAGTATCTACAAACGGCGTTCTCCGTCTCTGCGGAATTAATCCCAACGAAACAGAAGAAAACGTCTCCGAAGACGATATTCGTCTTATGATAGATATCGGCGAAGAAAACGGCGCTATTGACTCTGACGAAAAAGAGATGATAGACAATATTTTCGAATTCAGAGATACAACAGTAAGCGAGATAATGATTCACCGTACCGCAGTTACTTTTATTGACGTAGCAAGCACAAATGATGAGATACTTGAGATAATCAAAGAATCGGGCTACTCACGTTTCCCCGTTTATGAAGACAATGTTGATAACGTTATCGGTATTATGAGAACACGCGAATTCCTTATGGCGCACCTCAGAGATAAGAATTTTGACATCAGGGATTTGATTTCTCCAGCAAAATTTGTACACGAATCCGTACGAGCAGACGTTTTGTTTAAGGATATGCAAAAAACAAGAGTGCATATGAGTATAGTTATTGACGAATTTGGCGGAACAGCAGGCGTTATTACCCTTGAAGACCTTCTCGAAGAAATCGTAGGAAATATTTACGACGAATCCGACGAACAGAACAACCCCGACATTACTCAACTTGAAGAAAACCTATGGAGAATAGCAGGACAAACGTTACTTGATGATATCTGCGAAGCGCTTGACATTGATATTGATTATGAAACCGAAGGCTATAAGACGCTCGGCGGACTTATATTCTCCGAAATGCCTTCAATTCCCGAAGACGGTTCAAAACCCGAAGTAGAAGTAAAGGGTCTCAAAATCAAGGTAGAAGAAATTGTTGACCTTCGCGTTGAATGGGCTTTGGTCTCAAAAATTATTCCCGAAGTTACAGAAGACGAAGAAGAATAAATTACTACGAACCAAAAAAAGACACTCTTACAAAAAGAGTGTCTTTTTTCCTTTAATTTACAAACATATATTTACACTTTTCTCCGTTGACAAAATCTCTGAATAGTAGTATAATTTATCCATATCGGTGATATACTTAAAAGAATGGAAGGTAGGACTATAGTATGAAAAAAATGAACAAGAAAAAAATTATAACGATTGCTTCAATAGCGGTTATTGCTGTATTATTAGTAACGGCAATTGTTGTCGCAATAGTAAGTTCAAAAAAAGATACACCCACTATTTCTGACAATACACAAGCTACAACGCACAATCCAACCAAAACGCCCGGCAACTCAAATCAACCAACACCTACACAGCAGCCTACCCCCACCCCCACTGTTCCCGTTACACCGACGACTTTTGTCAATCCATTGACAGGGCTTCCCTGCTCAGAAGAAATAAGCAAACAGCGCCCTGTGGCAATTATGATAAACAATATACACACAGCGCTCCCTCAGGAAGGAATCTCCGGTGCTGACGTATTGTACGAATGTCTTGCAGAAGGCGGAATAACAAGACTTCTGATGGTTACACAAGACTACGCTTCACTCGGAAAAGTAGGAAGTATTCGTTCGTCAAGAGAATATTATCTCGATTTCGCACAGAACCATAACGCGCTTTATTTCCACGCCGGCGGTTCAACCAAGGCGTATACTGAAATCTCACAAAGAAAAATAGATAACTTTGACGGCTTAGCTTTGCCTATGTTTTACAGAGACCCTTGGAGACTGCAAAACTTCGCGCTTGAACATACTTTGGTTATTACAGGTGAAGGTATTGTAAACGCTATAGAATACAAAGGAAAGACAACACAGCAAAAAGAAGGTTTTGATAATCCCTTCAGCTTTAACACAGAGAACCAGGCTCCTAACGGAAGCGCAGCCAACTGTGTTTATCTTCCCTTCTCTCACTACCAGACACCGTATTTGAAATATGACGAAACAACAAAAACATATAAACGCTGGCAGTACGGTCAACAGCATATAGACAAGACCAATGATAAACAGCTTGAATTCACGAATGTTATTGTTCTTTTTGCCCACCATACAGGCGCTCTCGATAGCAGCGGACATATCGACGTAACAACAACAGGAACGGGCGAAGGTTACTATATCAGCAACGGCAAATATATTCAGATAAAATATTATAAAGCCAATGAGGATTCCCCCATTAAGCTTCTTAATACCGACAATACCGAGCTTCAGATAAACAAAGGAAAAACGTATATCGCAATTCTTAATCAGGATAACAAAGCTTCGGTTAATATGAATTACAATAAATAATAAAACACAACCCCAAAGCATTTTAAATTGCTTTGGGGTTATTTTTACTTTTTATGAATATTAATGCATATTAAAGTAAAGGCGAAAACAAATGTGTAATAATATTGTCGACTGTGCTTTCGGCATCTGCAATTTTTGACACTCCAGGACTGTTAAATATAGTGGCAGTATCAATATTAACATCAAAGTATACGGTAGTATTTAATTCTTTTTCGTGATTGACAAGATAACCTATCTCCCACCTAAGAGAACGGCACAGCTCCTCGTACGGCAATACGTTGAAATAGTCAATTGGATTTGATTCAATAAAGCTTTCCAATGACTGTCCGTAAAGCTCAATTGAGTCTAATTCGTCATAAGCAAACTCTATTTTATTTCTTACTTTTAATCCCATATTTTCGGCAGATACGATACACTTTCCGTTTTTGGAAACAGATAAGCAAAACAATAACAGACTTGACATCACCGTGGTAAAATATGCCGTATCAACAAATACTCCATCACAAAAAGAATGCGTATTTGATATATCCATCTGAATTTTGTAACCTGCTCTGTGAGTAATATTTATTACCCTCTTGTACATGAATTTGTAAATGTCAGATAAAGAACAGTTATTTCTGCTGTGATTCTCAAATAGAGAAAGAGTAACGTAATTTTCAACGGAAGAAAAAATATATTTTCTTAACTTTTCCACCATTCCGTATTTGTCGCGAACCCTGTGGTCACCTTCAATAATAACGTCAAAAAGATTTCTGACACAGTCAGCCGCATCCTTGTTTAAGAATTTAAAGTCATCTCCAAAGAGAAACTCATATTCCAGCATAAGCGGAAACATTACGACAGCATAGCCTGAGTATTCAAAAGAAATTGCGGTTTTGAACGACTCGTTCACTTTACAGTACAGCAAATTAAATCCGCCTTGTTTTTCGGGGTATACCACGCTCTTTTTATCTAAAAAACACCGGTCAAAGCTACTGTTTACCCTCGGTGCTGACGTGTATTTTTTACAGGCTTTGTTTCTGTATACAATTCTCCAATCGTTTTCACAAATATATATAGGTGTATTTATTTTGTCCAGTTGTCTGCCAAAGTCCATGGTTTTTCCTCAATCGGTATATTTTATACTTATATTATACTAAAACACAGATACATTTTCAAGCTTTTAGTAACAATTATAACAAATTTCATTTTTTTCCAAAAAAACACTTGTAATATTGTGCAAAATAGGTTAGAATATATTTTGGTAAAGTTTAAAAATATTTTTTATATATTTTGGAGGATAAAAACATGGCAGTAAAAGTTGCTATTAACGGTTTTGGCCGTATCGGTCGTTTGGCATTCAGACAGATGTTTGGTGCTGAAGGCTACGAAGTTGTTGCAATCAACGACTTGACAAGCCCTAAGATGCTTGCTCACCTTCTCAAGTACGACTCAGCTCAGGGTAGATATGCTCTCGGCGATACAGTAGTTGCAGGTGAAGATTCTATCACAGTTGACGGCAAGACAATTAAGATCTATGCTGAAAAGAACGCAGCTGATCTTCCTTGGGGAGAAATCGGTGTTGACGTTGTTCTCGAATGCACAGGCTTCTACACATCAAAAGAAAAAGCACAGGCTCATATCGATGCAGGCGCAAAGAAAGTTGTTATTTCTGCTCCCGCAGGTAATGACCTTCCCACAATCGTTTACAGCGTAAACGAAAATACTCTTACAAAAGAAGACAAGATCATCTCTGCAGCTTCTTGTACAACAAACTGCTTGGCTCCTATGGCTAAGGCTCTTAACGACTATGCTCCTATCCAGAGCGGTATCATGTCTACTATCCACGCTTTCACAGGCGACCAGATGGTTCTCGACGGTCCTCACAGAAAGGGCGACCTCAGACGTGCAAGAGCAGCAGCAGTAAACATTGTTCCTAACTCAACAGGCGCAGCTAAGGCTATCGGTCTTGTTATTCCCGAACTCAACGGCAAGCTCATCGGTTCTGCTCAGAGAGTTCCCGTTCCGACAGGTTCTACAACAATCCTCGTTGCTGTTGTTAAGGGCGAAAACGTAACAAAAGAAGGCATCAACGCTGCTATGAAGGCTGCAGCTTCTGCTTCCTTCGGTTACACAGAAGAAGAACTCGTTTCTTCCGATATCATCGGTATCACATACGGTTCTCTCTTTGATGCTACACAGACAATGGTATCTAAGATCGGCGAAGATCTCTACCAGGTACAGGTTGTTTCTTGGTACGACAACGAAAACTCTTACACATCTCAGATGGTAAGAACAATCAAGTACTTCGCAGAACTTTAATTCAAAGCGATACTAAAAAGCACCCGAATGGGTGCTTTTTTTGTTGTAAAACGAGCTAATATTAAAAACACCCCCCCACAAGACAGGCAATACCATTTCTGCGAACAAAAGGGGGGTACCGAGGGAGGAACGCCCTCGGTCGTTTCAAGGGTTGGGTTCAAAGGGAGGGGAAATCGAAATCCCCGCCCTTTGTGCCTTCTTTGGTTACTTTCTTGGCACGCAAGAAAGTAACGTAAAAAAAGAAAAAGAAAATATTATTAAAACAAATAATATGTCTTAAAAAAAGAAAAAAGCTATCGCTTTTTTCAAAGGAGTACATACTGTCAGGAGCTTCGCTCCCGAACCCACACAAGAGGAGCGCTTTTAAAAAAGCGCCCTCTTGACTCCCCCAAAACTTTTAAAAGATAATCATTTATTATTTTTCTATATTATTTTTTAAAAAATAATATTTACTATGTGCGCTTTTTGAAAAAAGCACCTCTTGATGAACGCAAAAACGTTATAGATATTCGCTTTTATTTTTTTACAAATCTGCTTATAAAAAATCCGTCGGTTTTATAAACATCCGGATAAAGCGTAATCATACCGTTTTGTGATTTGACTTTATTTCCTAAATCAAAATCAAACGGTTCAAAATCTGTATGTTCTTCAAAAAATTTCTGAACTATGTTTTCGTTTTCTCGTATATTCAGCGTACAAGTTGAATATACAAGCACACCGCCAGTCTTTACGTACTCTGATGACGAATTAAGTATTCTGTATTGAATTTCGGGAAGTCTTTCAATAGCCGATTTTTCTTTGTATCTTAAATCGGGCTTCTTGGCTATAACTCCAAGTCCCGAACATGGTGCATCAACCAGAACTCTGTCAGCGCATCCTTTTAATTCTTCAAGATACTTGCTTCCGTCGTGTTCTTTTGTCTGTATTATGTTTATTCCGAGCCTTTTGGCGCCCTTTTCAACAAGCGAAAGCTTATTTGCATGCAGGTCAAACGAATATACTCTGCCTTGATTTTGCATATTCAATGCAATCGAAAAGCTCTTCCCACCGGGGCACGAGCATGTATCAATAACAGTTTGTCCGTTTTTTGCACCCAACACCTCTGCGCAAAGCTGTGACGCTTCGTCCTGAACAAAAACCTCTCCGTTTTTTAATATTTCAAGCTGAGATACGGGATATGACTGCAAAAGCCTTACTGCATTTTTTGCATACAAGCCTTTTTCAGCTTTTATTTCTTTTTCGGACAAAATTTGAAGTACATTTTCAACCGTTGTTTTTTCGGTATTCACCCTCAGAGTCATATCGGGCGTATTATTCAGCGATGACAATACAGCCTCGCATCTTTCAAAGCCGTAATCGTCCTTCCACATTTGACAAAGCCATTCAGGGTATGAATACGTAACCGATAAATACTCCACAGGTTTTTGTTTTTTGTCGGGAAAAATAATCGAATCTTTTTTACGCAACAATTCGCGAAGAAGCGCATTAACAAATCCCGACGCGCTTTTCTTGTTATTCTTTGTACAAAGCAACACACTCTCGTTACAAGCGGCATGGTCGGGCACTCCGCCCATATACATAATCTGATATACACCCATTCTCAGAATAATGAGAACTTCAGTATCAATTTTTCCTATATCTCTGCTTGAAAACTGAGATATAATATAGTCAAGTGTTATCTTCTTTTCAATCGTTCCGTACACCAGAACAGTGTAAAAAGCTCTGTCGTTGCTTGAAAGGTTGTATTTTTCAATCATCGAATCTATCTCTATATTCGGATAGCTATGATTTTTTTCGCATTTTAACAGTGATAGAAACGCTATATCTCTGACAGTCATCATTTAATCTCTGTCTCTTCCGCCAACAATAATTAAAAGTCTCAAAAGCTGACCTAAAGATACTGCCAATGCCGCTACGTATGTCATAGCAGCAGCTGTAAGCACTTTCCTTGACCCCTTAAGCTCCTCTGAACCAAGTATGCCCGTATTTTCAAGAGCGGCCATAGCTCTGCTGCTCGCGTTAAATTCAACGGGAAGCGTTACAAGCTGAAACAACGTAGCTGTCGCAAAAAATATACAGCCGAGATAAGCAAGCTCAACAAATGAGAGAAGCAAACCTATGAGAACAAGAGGCATAGCAAGATTTGAACCAATCTGAGTTATGGGAATAATAGCCGTGCGAAGCTTTATAGGTCCGTACCCGACAGCATGCTGCACAGCATGGCCCGATTCGTGAGCCGCAACGCCGATAGCCGCCACCGAGCAATTATCATAAACACTATCTGAAAGATTTACAGTATTTGTTCTGGGGTCAAAATGGTCGGTCAAATTACCTGCAACACGGTTTATCTTAACATTATACAGTCCGTTTGCGTCAAGTATTCTTCTTGCCGCATCATGACCTGTCATTCTTCTCATAGAAATAACGCTACTGTACTTTTTAAAGGTACTCTGAACCTTGAACTGAGCCCACAACGCCAAAAGCATGGCGGGAACTACAAACACAAGATAGGTGTAATCAAAATAAAACATCGTTTTTTTCCTTTCTAAAAAACACTGTAATTATTTTTCTTTCTTAAATACATCGTCTACAGAAATTTTTCTTCCGTTTATAAAATCCGAAGCCTTCATTCTGCCTTTCCCTTCGGGCAAAACTCCGTCTATACCGATAACTCCCTCAGACGTAGCAACGTATATATTTCCGTTTTCAAGGGATACAACAGTTCCCGGTTCCCTGTCCGTCTTTTTGTCTGTAAGAAACGATGAAATAAATTTAATCATCTTGCCATTCAAATAAGCAAACGACAGAGGAAAGGGAGAAGTTCCCCTTATCTGATTATGAACACATTCGGCAGGTCTTGCAAAATCCATAAGACAATCAGCCTTTTCGATCTTATGAGCGTAAGTGGATTTGCTGTCGTCCTGTTTGTATCTTTTTACATTTCCGCTTTCTATAATCTTTACAGTAGATAAAAGCGCATAGGCTCCAAGATCCGCCAGCTTATCGTGGAGAGTTTCAAAATTATCCTCGGGACGAATAGCGATCTCATACATTTCTATCATATCGCCCGTATCAAGTCCCTCTGCCATATACATAGTGGTAATTCCCGTAGTCTTTTCTCCGTCTATTATCGCTCTCTGAATGGGAGCGGCGCCTCTGTATTTTGGCAAAAGTGAACCGTGAACGTTTATACACTCATACTTCGGGTATTCAAGCACGTATTTCGGCAATATCTTGCCGTATGCCACAACGACTATAAGCTCGGGATCAAGCTCTGCCAATACCTCTGCAAAGCTGCCGTCTTTTAAAGTTTCGGGCTGATAGACAGGTATATTATGTTCAATCGCGCTCACCTTAACCGGAGGCGGCATAAGAGTATATCCTCTGCCCTTCGGTTTATCGGGCTGTGTTACAACTCCTACGATTTCGTTGCCCGAAGTCAAAAGCGACTCAAAGCATATCTTTGCAAAATCAGGAGTTCCCATAAATAATATTCTCATATAATTATCTTTTATTCCTCGTACAATTCTTCAAGTTCTTTCTGCGAAAGCATCTTTGCGTGGTCAATATACAAAACACCGTCAAGGTGATCGATTTCGTGGCAAAAAGCTCTTGCCTTAAGTTCAGATCCCGTTACCTCGTATATCTCTCCCTTTCTGTTCATAGCTCTTACTGTAACCGTCATCGGTCTTGTAGTTATACCGCACTTACCGGGAACGGAAAGACAGCCTTCTATATCCATCTGTTCACCCTCTGTCGCGATGATCTCGGGATTTATCATTTCAAGAAGCTCTCCTCTTTCTGTTTCAACAAGAACAATGCGGCGAAGCACTCCAACCTGAACAGCGGCAAGTCCCACACCGTCGTAGGCGTGCATAGTGTCCTTCATATCGTCAAGAAGCTGAATGATTCTCGGTGTTATCTTATCAACAGGACGGCTTTTCTTACGCAATATTTCGTCGCCCACTTTTACTACTTTTAAAACTGCCATTATTCTTTCTCCTGTATTTTTATATGTTATTTGAATTCATATCAAGTGTTATCTGTATCTTTCCACCAAACTGTCTTTCGCACAAAGCGTATATCTTGGCAAAAAACATTCTTGTTACGGAATTGTTTTTGCATTTCACAACGAACTGCATACGGTATTTGTCGTTTACCTTATAAACCGATGCCTCAAAAGGTCCAAAAACGTTTAAAGCAAGACTGCTCTTTTCTTCCATATTCTCTATTTTATCCGCCATATCCTTAATTGTAGAATTGAGGAAAACACAGCCCTTTAAAAGCTCGTTTTCAGAAGCTGAGCTGAGATTTATAAGCAACACGTCACAAAAAGGCGGAAAAACATACGAACGCCTTAGCAATATCTCGTTATTGTAAAAATCAACGTAGTTCTGCATTGAAGCATACCGCAGTATTTCGTGTTCCGGATTATATGTCTGTATTACAGCGCACCCTTTTTTATCACTTCTTCCGGCTCTTCCCGTAACCTGTGTAATAAGGTCGAACGTTCTTTCGTTTGCTCTGTAATCGTCAAGATACAGCGACGCGTCAGCCAAAACAACTCCAACGCAGGTGACGTTCGGGAAATCGTGTCCTTTTGTTACCATCTGCGTTCCGAGAAGAATATCCGCTTCTCCGTTTCTGAATCTTTCAAGCATATTGTCAAAAGCAAATTTTGTAGAGGTGGTATCAGCGTCCATACGCATTACCTTTTTATCGGGGAAAAGAAGCTTCAATTCTTCTTCAACCTTTTGTGTTCCAAACCCAAGGTGCTGTATATGTTCGCTTCCGCATTCGGGGCAAACACTCGGCACCTTTTCACGCGTTCCGCAATAGTGGCAAGTCAGCCAACCGTTTTTCACCCTTGCCTGCATTGCGCTTTCACCGTCTTCGGCAAAAACTCTTCCCGGAGAATGAAACGTCATAGACACACTGCACTTCGGGCAGATTATTGCCTTTCCGCACATAGCACAGGAAACAAAATTATTGTAACCTCGTCTGTTTATAAATAGTATTACCTGCTCTTTTCTCTCCAAGGATTCGGTCATAGCCTTATACAGACTTTCTCCTATAACCGACAGTCCCGAGGTCTTTGCAAGGTCTAGTCTCAGATCGGAGATCTTCGTCTGTGGAAGCACGGCATTACCGTATCTCTCTTTGAGTTCAACTAAAGTATAAACGTTATTTTTGGCTTTATAATAGCTTTCAAGCGACGGTGTTGCCGACGCCAAAAGCATAACAGCCTTATTATAAGCCGCGCGGAATCTGGCAACGTCTCTTGCGTGATATCTTGGAGACATATCGGATTTATAAGTATGCTCCTGCTCCTCGTCTATAACTATAAGACCGAGTCTGTCAAAAGGAGCGAACACAGCTGAACGGGTTCCTATACAAACGTCAACCTCTCCGTTTTTTATTCTTCTCCACGCGTCATAGCGTTCTCCGTTTGACAACGAAGAATGTATTACGGCAATTCTGTCGCCGTAGTAGCTCTTAAAGATTCCTACAGTCTGCGGAGTCAACGATATTTCGGGAACAAGTATAATAGCCTGTCTGCCCGATTCAATTACTTCGTCAATTATTGCCTTGATAACCCTCGTTTTACCACTTCCTGTTATTCCGTGAAGCAATACCGCCTTAGGCTCTCCAGTTCTATATAATTCAGATATCTTATTGTAAGCCTCTGTCTGATGTGGCGTCAGAATATTATCGTCGGTAGACTTAATTTCGTCATTATAAGCATTTCTGTATACGTCAAGAGCTTCAATTTTCACTATACCCTTTTCGACAAGCGACTTAAACTGAACGCTCCCCGCCCCAGTCAAGCCCTTAAGCTCCGACTCAGAAAGCCTTCCGCCGTTTTCAATCAATGCTGAAATAACAGACTTAAGTCTTTCGCCTCTCAGTTTAGCCTTTCCATTACCCGTCAGATACTGTTCTGCTTCATCAGCAGGTACACAAAGCTCTACGTATTTTTCATATTTTTTTACACTCTCGCGTATCTCGGTCTTTTTTACAATTATTCCTCTAACCGTCATATCGCGAAGCGCTCTGTCTATCTGATCGCCAAACCTTTGTTTGAGTGCGCTATATCTGGCATTCGGGCAATTTTTCAGGTATTCACAAATATTTCTTGCGTTTTCCCCAAAAGAATCAAAGTTCACACCGTCTGCTAAGCTGTAAACATTGTACATCTTACCGAAAGCAGAAACAGGAACAGCGCTTTTTACAACGTCTCCTATACTGCAAAAGGTTCTGTCCTTCAAAAAATTACAAAGCTTTATCATCTCGTCGTTTAAAAAAACGTCGGGAATTATATCAACTACAGACTTAACTCCGTTAAATTCCGTCTTGTCAGTAATTTCAAATACAACAGCGTATGAGCTTTTATTACCCTTGCCGAAAGGCACACTAACAACTGAGCCCACCTTCACTCTGTCGCAAAGCTCGTTCGGTATCAGATAGTCATATTTTCTGTCAATAAAGTAAGGTGCATCTAAAATATGCACCCGCGCAAACAGGTCAATCATCAGACGCACCTCCGTTTTTTTCTTATAAAAAAGATTAGTCGATATTCTGTCCCAAGGATTCTTCTACAATCTTGTATTCCTTGTTGTGCAAACGGTTAATTGCAGTTCTGACTGCCTTTTCGTCACGGTATTCGCGACTGATAAGAGCTGCAATACTCTTGTCTGTTTCCTTGTTCGCAACCATTTTTTCTGCGTGCTCACGCTGTGCTACGTATTCGTCTGTAACAATTCTTGCGCACTTTGAAGTTGCTATAACAAGCTCGTATCTGTTGTACTTACCCTCTGACTGCAATTCCTCAAGGGTGGGGGAAATCATGCTGGTGTATTTCTCATTCATAAAACTTTTCCTTCACTTCCAAACGCCTCGACGTGCGTTTTATTTCTGATTTTGTTATGTTTAATATATCTAAAGCAGCGTCTTGCGCTCCCTTATCCATGTTTACTACGACGTAGTCGTATCTGTCAAAGCAGGCCATTTCTTTTCTTGATTTTTCGAGTCTTGCGCGGATAACCTCGTCGGTTTCCGTAGCCCGTCCTCGCAATCTTGCTTCAAGCGTTTTGAAATCGGGCGGTAACAGCAATATCAATACAGCCTCCGGGAACTTTCTCTTTACGTTCATAGCTCCCTCAACCTCAATTTCAAGAATAACGTTCTTTTCCTTCAGTAATTCTTCTACCTTACTGCTTATAGTCCCATAATAGTTTCCGCAGTATTCGGTATATTCAATCAGCTTATCATTTTTTATATTTTCTTCAAATTCTTCTCTCGTAACAAAGAAGTAATTAACTCCGTCCTTTTCTCCCGGTCTCGGATTACGCGTCGTTGCCGATACGGAAAGCGCAAAATCATCGGAAAGCTGTAAAAGCTCCTTAAGCACCGTTCCCTTACCGCTTCCGGCAGGACCGGATATTACTATAAGCATATTATCCATAGTTCTCTACCCTTATATATTTTTTAAATCATAAAACATCTTCGTCAGAAGAGTTATTATCCGTCAACCCGTTAAGTCTGTCCGAAATTCTTTCGGTCGGCAAAGCCGATAAAATAACGTGTTCGCTGTCGGTTATTATAACCGACTTAGTTTTATGTCCGCACGACAAATCAACAACTCTTCCCTCTTCCTTTGCGTCCTGAACAAGACGCTTTATGGGTGACGAGTCAGGGGACGATATTGCAACCACTCTGTTTGCCGCAACCATATTACCAAAACCGATATTTATAAACAACATAAACTGACCTCATTCAAGATTCTGAATCTGTTCTCTGATTTTTTCAAGCTCACTCTTCATATTTACAACCAAATGAGCCATATCGGCATCGTTAGCCTTGGAGCCTGTCGTATTAACTTCTCTGTTCATTTCCTGCAACAGATAATCCATATTCTTACCGACAGCACCGCCCTTTTCCAAAATCTTGTCAAATTCATCAAAATGACTGCGAAGTCTTACAACTTCCTCGTCAACGGCTACCTTGTCCGCAAATATAGCGCATTCTGTGAGTATTCTTGCCGAATCAATCTCGATATTATGCTTTTCAAGCACCTGCTTTAAGCGGTTTTCAAGCTTTGCTCCGTACGCTTCTATACATTCTGCCGACATCTTTTCTATTCTGTCGGTCATTTCCATAAGGTTTGCCTTTTTTATCAAAAGATCAGCCTTAAGCTTTTCTCCCTCGCGCTCTCTCTGAGCAATAAACATATCAATTGCGCTGTCAAGAACAGGTCTTATTACTTCCCAATCCTTTTCCATATCTTCATCGGGAGTTACAACAGCGAATATATCTCTGTTCTGAGCAATTCTCATAACGGAAATATCGTCTTTAAGTCCAAATCTGTCGCGCAAATTCTCCAAAGCCTTTATGTAGCTTTCCGTATACGCTTCGTCAAGTCTTAATTCAACGCCAACCTTTTCGAGAACGTCGACACCGATATAAATATCTATCTTTCCGCGCTTGATACCCTTTGTCTGTATATACTCGCGTACTCTGTCCTCTAAAAAGCTGTACATTCTGGATATTTTAATATTGCAATCTAGAAATCTGGAGTTGACCGATTTTATTTCTGCTGTGATTTCCTTGCCTTCGGCACTGCCTGTAGCTCTACCGTAAGCAGTCATACTTCTTATCATACAATCTTACCTCTCGTGGTAATATAATAATATATTATATCTTATACACAATATTTTGTCAACAATCATAAGACCAAAGTTACTTATTTTTTACACTTAATGGGATTATATAAAAAACATATAGACAAAACACATGGTCATGATTTATAATGTTATAGTAAAATAAAACTGATATCTTTTTGAAAAGAGGTTTTTTCAGGTTATGTCAAAACTGCAAAGATTAAGAGAAAATATAAACAACAAAGCCGACGGTATGCTTGTTTCATCACAGATAAACCGTCTGTATCTGACAAATTTTGATTACTCTGACGGATATGTTCTGATTACAAAAAACAAAGCGTATCTTATTACCGATTTCAGATATATTGAAGCCGCAAAGAACGAATCTGACAAGAATTTTGAAATTGTAATGTTCGGCGGTTTAAGAGATGGCGTATTACAAAAACTTATTGAGGAAAATAGCATAAAAACGCTTGTTTTTGAAGACAAGGAAACAACTTGCTTTGAGCTTGATATTTTAAAAAACACTTTCAGCAACGTCAGCTTTATCCCCGCGGGTTCTATTCTTGAAGATTTAAGAGAATACAAAACCGAAGAAGAAGCAGAGCTTGTAATGAAAGCTCAGAGAATTGCAGAAAGATCCCTCGATATGCTGCTTGATGATTTGGACTTGAATATGACCGAAAAAGAAGTTGCGGCAACCCTTGAATTTATTATGAAAAAGAATGGCGCCGACGGCATTTCTTTTAATACTATTGCAGTTTCCGGAAAGGCATCGTCTCTGCCGCACGGAGTTCCGCGAAACGTAAAGCTTGAAAAGGGTTTTTTGACAATTGATTTTGGCGCTGTATACAAAGGTTATCACTCGGATATGACCAGAACTGTATGCATCGGAAAAGCCGACTCAGAAATGAAAAAAATTTATAATACCGTACTTGACGCTCAGAATATGGCAATTGAGGCAATAATAAACGGCGAAAAAAACTGCTTCAACATTGATAAAATTGCCCGCGACCACATATATAATAAGGGTTATAAGGGCTGTTTCGGGCACGGTCTTGGACACGGTGTAGGTCTTGTGATACACGAATCTCCCAGACTTTCACCGTCAGTATCAAAAGAAAAAATGCTTGACGTAGGACATATTGTTACCGTCGAACCCGGCATATATATCGAAAACAAATTCGGAGTCAGAATCGAAGATATGATTTATATTAGCAAGAACGGCCCGAAGAACTTGACAAAAACAAGCAAGACACTTATTGAAATTTAACAGAAATAAGATTTTTAGGCAAATTTTAAGCAAAAACCCCTTGAAAAAAATTAGAAAATAGTGTAAAATAGATTAGATATTTATAAATTGACCTAAAATAACGGAGGATAAACACAATGGTAGTAGCAGGCGATTTTAAAAACGGCATTACATTCGAGATGGACGGCAACGTTTTTCAGGTTGTTGAATTCCAGCACGTAAAACCCGGTAAAGGAGCTGCTTTCGTAAGAACAAAACTTAAGAACGTTATCACAGGCGCTGTAATCGAAAAGACATTCAGCCCTACAGATAAATACGAAAACGCTTACGTTGAACGTAAGGATATGCAGTATCTTTACAACGACGGCGAACTTTATTACTTCATGGACCTCGAAACATTCGAACAGCTTCCCCTCGAAGAAAAGAAGCTCGGCGATAACTTCAAGTTCGTTAAGGAAGAAATGCTCTGCAAGATCATTTCTTACAAGGGCAACGTATTCGGAGTTGAACCTCCTATGTTCGTTGAACTTGAAGTAACAGATACAGAACCCGGATTCAAGGGTGATACAGCTACAGGCGCATCTAAGCCCGCAACTCTTGAAACAGGCGCTCAGATTAAGGTTCCGCTTTTCATTAACATCGGCGACGTTCTTAAGATTGACACAAGAACAGGTGAATACCTCGAAAGAGCAAAACAGTAATTTTTTATAATAATAAGGAGTACTGACTATGATGATGACAATTACAGAAAAGATTGCAAACCTCAAAGGCTATCTCGAAGGCGTACAGCTCGACGAAAACAAACAGGAAACAAAAGTAATTGCAAAGATCGTTGATATCCTTGAAGATATGGCTCTTGAAATTGAAGAAATGGAAGAGTCTGTTGATACTCTCAACGACTACGCTGAAGAACTTGATGAAGACCTTGGCGACGTTGAAGATTACCTCTTTGGTGAAGACGACGATTGCGATTGTTGCGATGACGATTGCGATTGCGACTGCTGTGATGAAGGCTTCCTTGAAATCGATTGCCCCAAGTGCGGCGAAACCATCTGCATCGATGAAGACTACGATGAAGATGAGATCATCTGCCCCGCTTGCAACGAAAAGATCGATATTGACGAAGACTAATTACCTTTTTTGAATAATTAAGCGCGTGTAAATACACGCGCTTTTTTGTTTTTATATTTAATAAAACTGCATTGTTTTGCCAATACTCAATATGAAATAATAGGCTTTACGGAGATTGTTATGGCAGATAATAATTATATGGACAGAGTTAATGAGCTTGAGAAAAAACTGCGTGTTAATGAAAGCTTTGATATTAACGCAAGAAAATTGACTTTATTCGGCAAAGATGCAAAACTGTATTTTATTGACGGTTGTGTAAAGAGCGATATACTTGAAAGAGTTGTTGAATTTTTACTGAACAGAGATTATTTTAAAGACGGTATAGAAAATAATCCTGCTGATTTTTTAAGCTCAAACATTCCTCACATTGAAGCAAAAGAAATAGGCGATATTGATACGCTTGTGGAAAACGTTTTGAAAGGCGAAGCCGTTTTACTCTTAGACGGCCTGCAAAACGGTATATCAATAAACGTCCGCGCCTTTCCGTCGAGAAACGTTGATGAGCCCGAAAACGAAAGAGTAATACGCGGTTCAAGAGATGGGTTCGTTGAAAGTATATTGATGAATACCGCCATAATCAGAAGAAGAATAAGAAATCCCGCCCTAACATTTACAAGACTTACCGTGGGAAATAATACAAAAACCGACGTTGCGGTTGTGTATGTCGACGGAAAAGCCGATAAACAATACGTTGACAGTATCGTAGAAAAAATAAAAAATATTAACGTTTACGGGCTGTGTATGGGACACGAAAGCCTTGCTGAATGTCTTATAAAAACAAAATGGTATAATCCTTTCCCTAAAATAAGATACACCGAACGCCCAGATGCCGCAACTGCTATGCTCCTTGAGGGAAGCGTAATAATTCTGTGCGATAATTCACCCGAAGCTATGATTTTGCCTACGTCAATTTTTGACTTTATGCAGGAGACGGGCGACTATTATCATCCGCCGCTCGTAGGCTCGTATATGAGGCTTTTACGTATATTTATTTTTGGACTTACGATTATTCTGACACCGCTCTGGTATTTGTTGATTACTAACCCGGAGTGGCTACCATCGTGGCTTGAATTTATAAAAGTAAAATATACGGGCGGTTTGCCTGTGATTACACAGCTTTTGTTGCTCGAACTTGCAATAGACGGTCTAAAACTTGCTTCACTAAATACACCAAACGCGTTAAACAATTCTTTAAGCGTTATAGGCGGTCTTATTCTCGGCGAATATGCAGTACAAAGCGGATGGTTTATCCCCGAGGTTATTCTGTATATGGCTTTCGTTTCTTTGGCAAATTTTGCTCAGCCAAGTAATGAGCTTGGTTATGCTTTTAAGTTTATGAGAGTTATGCTTTTGATTTTGACAGCGCTTTTCAACTTATGGGGATTTGTTGCCGGAATAGTTCTTTCTTTTATTCTCGTGGCATCCAACAAAACAGCCAACGGCAAAAGATCTTATTTGTACCCTCTGTTCCCATTTAATGCAAAAGCATTAAAAAGACTTATTTTCCGCGTAAAATTATAAATACAAATGGGAGGACAAACAAATCCGCCCCTACAAGATTAGGATTTATTATTTAGCTAAACAATAAATCTTCCACAGACTAAGGAGGGTTCCGAGGGAGGAACGCCCTCGGCCGTTTGAAAGGGAGGGGTCAAGGGGAGGGGAGGATCGGAACTCTCCTCCCCTTTGTGCCTTCTTTGGTTACTTTCTTGGCACGCAAGAAAGTAACGTAAAAAGAAAAAGACAATATTGTTTAATCAAACAATACGTCTTAAAAAAAGAAAAAAGCTGTCGCTTTTTTCAAAGGAGCACAGAATGTCAGGAGCTTCGCTCCCGAACCCATGACAAAAGGGGCTTTTTAAAAAAAGCCCCTCTTGACTCCGCAAAAACTTTTAATATAATTCTTTATATTTTTTTCAAGTTTTCCGATATGTCGGAAAACTCCTCGGGTTTTATTTTTAAAACACGTCTATCATACGTGTAAATCCCATTCGTCTCATCTTCAACGTCTGACACCTGCGTGTAGACAGATGCGCAAAGCCCTAACTTTACAAGCGGAAGTATCTCTGTTTCATAAAGTCTACGGAAGGCTTTTACAAAATCCTCTCGACGAGAATATTTTCCGTATCCATACTCGTTTTCGGGATTAAAAATATGCCCGTCTACTCGATACGAATATCCTCCAAACTCAGACAGAACAAGTGGTCTTTCCTTTGCTTTCAGCTTTACTTTTTTGAAGTAGACGTGTTTACTGTCAACGTCAGACAATACGGGAGAAAACCACCCCGAAGCCGTATCAATAAATCTCGTGCTGTCAATACTTTTTAATTTCTTGTACATTTCATTTCCGCAGAACTGCCCCCAACCCTCATTGAAGATAGTATAACAACAGATGCAGGGATAGCCTTTTAAAAGTTCCGCTGTTTTTTTCATATAGTCAACAAATATTTTTCGTGTATTTCTGTCGCGGTGCAAGAATTTATCGTTAAGATATTTCATTCCTACCGTAGGCAATGCAGTATCTCTTATAAAACTGTAATCACCGTTATTTATCATATCCTGAAAAACGACCATACCGAGCCTGTCGCAGTCATAATAAAACCTTGCAGGTTCAATTTTAATATGCTTTCTGAGCATATTAAAACCGAGAGATTTCATTGATAGAATGTCTTTTTCATACGATGCAGGTGATGGCGGTGTCATTCCGCCGTCACTCCAATATCCTTGGTCAAGAAGACCGTGGAAAAAGTAAGGTTTACCGTTAAGACACAGCCTTTTGTATCCGTCAACAGTCTTTATTTCAAGCTTGCGGAAGGCAAAATATGATTTAACTCTGTCATATTCACTCTCGACTGTATAATAGTACAGATACGGATTTTCGGGCGACCACTCAATTTTATTTTCAATTTCAAATTCACATATTCCGTTATGCATTTCATAGGACAGTTCGCTGTTCTCGTTTTTTAAATAAACTTTCGCACTGTCTGCCCCGTCCGCTTCTATACGGACTCTGTTTCCTTCCGTAATAACATTAAGCGACTTTATATATTTTTCAGGAACACTTTCAAGCCATACGGTCTGCCAGATTCCCGAGGTGGGAGTATACCACATTCCGCCTCTTTTTCTGCTTTGCTTTCCATACGGGAGAACATTATCACGTAAAAAGTTTTTTGTGTGTACAACTATTGTGTTTTTTTCGCGTATTACGTCAGTTATATCGAAAGAAAATGGGTCGTATCCACCGATATGCTCACCAAAAAATCTACCGTTTACATATATTTTTGCATAGTTCCCTACTGCATCAAAATTCAAAATCACCCTATCTTTTTTAAATCCGTCAGGCAAAAAATATTCTTTTTTATACAGTAGATAGTCATATTCCGTTTCGTCATAGAATTTGTTTATTCCCGACAGCAAGCTTTCGGGCGAATAAGGTACTGTTATCTTTTGAAATTCGACCTCGTTATCCCCTATGCACACCCCAAAGTCCCAATCGCCGTTAAGACAGAAAAAGGAATTTCTCTTTAAAAGAGGTCTCGGATACTCGTTCCATGGAATTACGGGCAATTTTTCTCCCTCTTCGGTATACATTTTTACAAATCCGCTCATAATTTTTCACTTCTTTCCGTCTATGCTTTACTTATTTTTCCCAACTATTTCTTTCCAAAGTATATCACACCGAGTATTTTTTATCAAGTTTGTTTTTTACGCGTTTAAAATACTTGTTTTTACTTGAAAATGGAAATATAATGTGCTACAATGATAAAAGATATATCTATTATTGGGAAAAATAGTTTTATATAAACAAAGAGAGGACAAAAACTCTATGGCAATTTTTTATGATGAACAAAGCAAGATTTTTTATCTTGAAAGCAAAGAAACTACGTACGCTTTTGGAATTAACAAGCTCGGTATCCTCGAACACTTGTATTTCGGTAAAAGAGTGGGCAGAGATTTAGTCTTTACTACATATTCCGAAAAAGGACGTTCACACGCTGTTTACGTGTTTGATGAAGACGGCGTTAAGTATGACATTACTTCTATTCCGAAAGAAATCGAAACTCCTTATGCGGGCGATTACTATGAGCCCAGCTTGATTCTCGAATACGCAAACGGAAGCAGAAGAAGTGACCTCGTTTTTGAGGGTTATGAAATATTAAAAGAAAAGCCCAAGCTTGACGGACTTCCCTCTCTCAGATACGGCGAAACTCTTGCAATCAAGCTCCGCGCAAAGACTGCAAAGGTTATTCTGTACTACACTGTATATGAGGAATCATCCGTTATCGCGCGTAGCATGAAGATTGAAAACACAGGCGATGACAACATAAGAGTAAACCGCGCTTACAGTTTTTCTTTCTCTCTTCCCAACCGTGATTGGAAAGCATTATATCTCGCAGGCGGTGCGGGTGCAGAAACACAGGTTAAGCAAACTACACTTGACAGAGGTATCTTTACTATCGACTCCAAGAGAGGTATCTCCTCAGCATCCATGAATCCCTTTATGGCGATTGGACTCCCCGAAACGTCAGAGAACGCAGGAATTGCATACGGCGTTAATATAATCTACTCCGGTTCTCACGCTATATCTGCTGAAAGAACTCCTATGGGAATCGTTCGTGTTACGGGCGGTCTTTCCGACTTTGACTTCTCATGGAAGCTTGAACCCGGTGAAACATTCCAGTCTCCCGAAACAGTCCTCGTATTCTCAGATAAGGGTTATTCCGGTATGAGCCGTGAATTCCACAATATCTTCCGTAACGCTCTTATTCCTAAGAGATTCGTTAAAAAATCTCGTCCTATCGTTATCAACAACTGGGAAGCTACAAGATTCAAATTCACTATGGAAAAACTTCGTTCAATCGTTGAAACGGTTGCAGGAACGGGTATTGATACTTTCGTTCTTGACGACGGTTGGTTCGGTAAGCGCGAAGACGAAACTTCAGGTCTCGGTGACTGGTTTGTAAATGAAGAAAAGATGGAAGGTACTTTAAAAGACCTTATCGACTTCACACACGAAAAAGGTATGCGCTTCGGTCTTTGGTTTGAGCCCGAAATGGTAAACAGAGACAGTGACCTTTACAGAGCACATCCCGAATGGGCATTACGTACTCCCGACGAAGAACCTGTTGAAGCAAGAAGACAGCTTATGCTTGACCTTACAAGAGAAGAAGTAAGAGAATACCTTGCAACAACTATAAACAAGATCATCAGAGATCACGAAATCGACTACGTAAAATGGGACTGCAACAGAGACCTCGCAGAAGGATACTCATTGGCACTCCCCGTTGACAGACAGAAGGAAACTTATCACAGACAGATTCTCGGTCTTTACGACTTGTTTGAACGCATCGTTGACGCTAACCCCGACGTTCTATTTGAAGGATGCTCAAGCGGCGGTTCACGTTTTGACGCGGGCGTATTGTACTACTTCCCTCAAATCTGGACAAGTGACCAAACAGACGCTCCCGCAAGAGCAAAGATTCAGTACGGTACATCGTTCGTATATCCTTTCTCATCTATGTCCTGCCACGTAACAGAATCTCCCAACAGACGCGCTAAGCATATAACAAAGCTTTACGCAAGAGCTGATCTTGCGCACATGGGCGCTACAGGATACGAGCTTGACACAACAAAGATGACTGAAGAAGAGCTTGAAGAAATTCCGAAGCAGATCGCGGCATACAAAGCTGACGAAGATTTGGTATTTGACGGTGATATTTACAGACTTAACGCTCCTTTCGGTGATTCGAACTACTTTGCAATTCAAGTAGTTTCTCCCGACAAGAAGAAGGCAAAGCTTACCGTTATGAAAATGCTTGAAAACTTCAACGAGCCCGAGCTCAGAATCTTCCCCGAAGGACTTGATGCTGACACTGTTTATGAAGTTGCTGAACTTGAAACATCTATGACAGGCGCATCTTGGATGAACTTCGGTATCTATCCTCAGATGCCTCAGGGCGACTTCGAAACAAAGGTTTACAGATTTATCGCAAAGTAATATAAGCTATACAAAACACCCCAACAGATTTCTCTGTCGGGGTGTTTTGTATCTTCACTTTCGTTATCCAGCTTGATTTCATTTTGTGACTTGGATATCTTTCTGGTGTTCATTATGGAATCTTATTTTATCGTTATTTTTATTTATTGCAGTTTCGCCTTTGTATTACAAATGCACAGAGCAAAGTCCATATCCTTATTCTTCTGTGTATAATTCGTCGTAATACCAATGAATGGGGTTTTCGTATATATACCGCAAATGTTCTTCATAATCTTCACGGTTTCTTATGATGTGATCGTGGAACGATTTCTGCCAGATGGTCACCCCTATCTGCTTGGAAACAATTCCTTTTAGCTGTTTCACAACCCGTGACATTGTAGGGGCGACCAGTGGTCGCCCGTATTCATCGGCGCAAACTCGCAATAAAATGTGAATATGATTCGGCATAACAACATAGCTTTCAAGTGACAATGTAGGATATACGGAAGTAATATTTTGTATTGCCTCATCTACAATTTTGCCGTTTAGAGATAATTCAACATTTTGCGGGCGATCAATGATCGCCCCTACATTTTTCCAAAAAAAATTTTTTCTCTCCAATGTACATACTGTAATAAAATACGCACCACAGGAGCTATAATCATAGTTTTCCAAACGATTCTTTTTTCGTTTAGGTAATTCTTTTACATCATCCATTTTTATCACCCATCCCATCATAACAAAATTCGGCAGAGATAACAATATCTCTGCCGAATTTTTTACTTACCAATTCTCCGTTAAAACCAACAGTGAAATCTGTCGGGGTGTTTATTTAATTAACCAAGCTTCTGCTTTATAGTTGAAAGTCTTTCGAGAGCATCATAGAGCGTTTCGTCTTTCTTTGCAAAGTGAAGTCTTACGATATCTCTTACGTCTTCCATAAAGAACGATGTTCCGGGAACAGCCGCAACGCCTACCTTTTCTGCCAACTGTTCGCAGAACTCAACGTCCGTCTGTCCTTTCTTCATAAACTGACCGATATTTGCAAGTACGAAATATGCACCCTGAGGATCGGTATATTCAATTCCGATTCGGTCAAGTCCCTCTGTGAATATCTTCTTCATATGTGCATAGTGCTGACCAAATTCCTCATAGTAGCTGTCGGGCAACTCAAGTCCCGCAACTGCCGCTTCCATAAGAGGAGAAGGCGCTCCAACCGTGTTAAAATCGTGGTACTGCTTGATTCTGTCCATAATATTCTGGGGAGCTATCGCATAACCGAGTCTCCAGCCTGTAATCGAATAGGTCTTTGACAAGCTGCTGCAGCTTATAGTTCTTTCCCACATTCCCGGAAGACTGTTCATATATATATGCTTATGAGGCGCATAAATTATATGCTCATAAACTTCGTCCATAATAACATACGTGTCATACTTAATAGCAAGAGCCGCGATCTGTTTAAGCTCATCTTCTGTAAACACCTTACCGCTGGGGTTAGAGGGATTACAGATAAGAATTGCCTTTGCCCCTTGCTTAAAAGCATCCTCGAGCACGTTTGCATCATAATTAAATGCAGGGGGAATCAAGGGAACGAATATAGGCTCACAGTCAGCGAGAAGTGTCTGCGCGCGGTAGTTTTCAAAATAGGGAGAAAACATAATAATTTTGTCACCGGGGTTTGTGATAGCAAAAAGCGTATCAACCATAGCCTCAGTTGAACCTATAGTAACAACTACCTCTGTTTCAGGGTCAATTTTTCTACCCATAAAACGACCGCACTTTTCAGCAAGAGCGCGTCTGAAGTTGGGCGCCCCCATAGTAATGGGATACTGATGAGGTCCTATCTGACTTATCTCTTCAAGTCTGTCTGTCAAAACCTTCGGCGGATCAAAATCCGGAAAGCCCTGCGCTAAGTTTATCGCATTATTTGCAATCGCAATTCTGGTCATACGGCGTATAACCGAATCGGTAAAATGCTTTGTTTTTCTGCTCATTTCCTGCATATCTATAAACACCTCAATTATATTTTATTTAAGCCCGAGCACTTCTCCGGGAACTGTAACAATACCGTTTGCCTCTAATGCCCCAAAACTGTTTGCCTCATCTGACAAGCGGAACACCATATATGCGTCTTCTGTTCCTCTGTCGATAAGAGAATACATATATTCAATATCGATCTGAGCATCCGAGAGCTTTTTCAAAACCTCTGCCAAGCCCCCCGGCTTGTCGGGTACTGCAACAACGTCAACCTCGTTCACGCTGACGATACAGTTTTCCTTTGCCAACGCTTCTCTTGCCTTTTCAACGTCGTTTACAAGCATGCGCAAAATTCCAAAATCCGTTGTATCTGCAATAGAAAGAGCACGGATATCTATACCGTTTTCGTAAAGTGTATTTACAACCGAGGCAATCTTGCCCGATTTATTCTGAAGAAATACCGATAACTGTTTTATCATCTCATTTACCTCTCTTAGTATTTTAGTCTAAAAGCTTACGCTTGTCAATAACGCGTACGGCTTTACCCTCGGAACGAGGAATAGAATTAGGCTCCATAAGTTTAACGTGAGCGTTAAGTCCAAGCACGACCTTCAAGGCTTCCGAAAGCTCCTTCGCCTGTCTGTCAAGGCCCTTGATCGTATCGTGGAAGCTTTCGTTGCTTATCTCAACACGGACCTCGATGCTGTCAAAGTTATTTTCTCTGTCAACCACAATCTGATAGTTTGCAGTATAACCCTTTTCTATAAGAACGGATTCTATCTGCGACGGGAACACGTTTACACCGCGGATAATAAGCATATCGTCTGTTCTTCCGCGAGGCTTAGTCATTTTAACAAGCGTTCTTCCGCAAGAGCATTTCTCTCTTGTAATAACGCCGATATCTCTCGTACGATAACGGATTATCGGGAACGCTTCTTTCGTAATACAAGTAAATACAAGCTCACCCTGTGTTCCGTCGGGAAGCACCTCTCCTGTGTCAGGATCAATTACTTCTACAATAAAATGGTCCTCGTTTATGTGCATACCCGTCTGCTCACGACATTCAAATCCAACCCCGGGACCGATTATCTCGGTAAGACCGTAAATATCGTAAGCCTTTATACCCAGCATTTCTTCTATCTGATGACGCATCTCGTTTGTCCAGGGTTCAGCCCCGAACACACCTGCTTTGAGGTTTATATCATCTTTTGTATACCCTTGAGCGTACAAAGTTTCCGCTATATGCAAAGCATAAGACGGTGTACAGCAAAGAATTGTAGAACCGAAATCCTTAAGAATGGTGATCTGTCTTTGTGTGTTGCCGCTCGACACGGGAATAGTAACCGCACCTAATTTTTTTGAACCTCCGTCTGCACCAAGTCCGCCCGTAAAGAGTCCGTATCCGTAAGAAACGTGTACCCTGTCCTCGTCAGTACACCCTGCCGCCGTCAAAGCTCTCGCACAGCAATCGCTCCATATATCAAGGTCTTTTTCGGTATATCCCACAACTATCTGTTTGCCTGTAGTACCGCTTGATGCGTGAAGTCTTACAACGTCCTTCATAGGAACTGCAAACATACCGTAAGGATACGTATCTCGAAGGTCCTGCTTATAGCTGAACGGAAGTTTATGTAGATCGTCTATACTTCTTATACTGTCCGGGGTTACACCAAGTTCGTCCATCTTTTTTCTATAATGGGGAACGTTTTCATAAACTCTTTTTACCGTATTAACCAAGCGCTCATTTTGTAATTTTACAATATTTTCTCTCGGCGCCGTTTCAATCTCCGGCTGATAATACTTTTCCATAATCATTGTATTCTCCTATTCTTTAATACTGGTATGCTTATATAACAAAAAAGTCCTCTGCAATATTAATTGCAGAGGACGAGTTTATCCCGTGGTACCACCTCAGTTGGTTCTCATAGGTCCGATTATTTTAGACCCTTGCGCTGTAACGGGCGCTTCCCCGTCTTGCCCTACTGTAAGTTCAGACAAGCCACTCGGAAATGAATTCGGTAATCCCACTCTTATGCCTCGCACCCAAACGGCAATTCTCTGAAAGAGTTTTAGCTTTACCTACTGGTTTTCGTCAACATGTTATATAAAACATACAAGTATTTTAACGCTTTCTTGTGCTAAAGTCAAGAAGTTTTTTAATATTTGTATATATTTTTTATATCAAATTTATTCAAACGCCCTGCTTTTGTTCCTCGGAAACGGTTGTTTTCGGGGCTCTTTTAGGTCTTATAAGCCTATATATTTCCTCTGCCGCTATTCTCGTTTTTGCAACGACGTCTACGTTATTTCCCTTAGGGAAACAGTAATAAAGCGTCTCTCTGTTTCCTATACTTATGATGTCACCTATCTCATACCAATAATAGTCTGAATTAAGGCTATGTGATACGAGCGGTTTTTGCGTATATTCAAGCTTTCCGTCACAACCAATGAGTCTAAAGCCGTTTTTGTCATGTGTAAGTCTTCCCTCGCCTATACTGTACAAGGCCTTATAGTCAACCAATACACATATATCAACTTCTGTATCAAGCTTATACGTTCCGTCTGCTATTTCTTTTCTTACACATTCTTTTTCCCAATTATACCAATCGGGAATATGGGAAAACTCCGTCTCTCCATTTAGTGCATTAAGCCTTCCGTATTTATCAAGCTCGTATTCCTTGCCACAATGATGACACTTAAGAACGGTGCCCTTTCCTTCCATTTTACCCTCGGTCAAACAGCTTGCACATTTGTATAAAATTCTGTTTAAACCGTCTGCTCTGTAAGGCTCTGTAATTTCCACCTTGTTCTTATATTGCCATGCAAAGCTGTCAAAGGTAAACGTCTTTTCAAGCACATCGTCAAGCTCCTGAACGGTCTTTTCTCTGACTTCGTCCTTTGAAAGAATACAGCTTATGTCTGCTGTTGCTTTTATTTTTCTCTTTTTCAAGCAATTATATAAAGGCTGATGCAAAAACACGCCATCGGTGTGTATGCTGACAACGGGAACGTCAAGCTTTTTTAAAAGTCTGCCCAGTCCCCTCGGAAGAGAGGTTGCGCAACCGTCAAAAGAATATCCTGCTTCGGGATACATAAGAACGGAAATTTTTAATTTTTTTAAAGCGTATTCTATATCGGTAATAAGCGTAACGTCATTGACAAATTTTTGTGTGGGTATACAGCCTATAAGTCTCATAAGCCAACCCTTGCCAACAAATGCGTCGGTTGTTGCAACAACGCAAAAAGGCTTTGGATAAAGAATTTTGTATGCAATCTCAAAATCAAGAAAACTCGAATGATTCATGAGGATAAGGCAAGGCTCGTCTCCCGCTTTTTTCATATCGGTCTTCGTATAAGTGAATTTTGTTGCCATCAGGTCTTTTTGTGATAATACTCTGATAAGCGTTCTGAAAAAAATGTTGGGTTTAACGGGATTAAAATGCTTAGGTCTTTTGATTTTTTCAACCTTATCAAAAGGAATTTTCTTCGTTTTAATCTTCATATGTTTACTCTCCATTTTTATTAACAATATTATAACACACAACATAAAGTCTTACAAGTATTTTTTATTTGCATTTTTTAGTACAAAATATTTTGCATATTCTTTGGGCATACTGTTTTTAAATAAAAGAAAGGAGAATAAAAAAATGATTGAACACGATACAATAAGACTTCTCAGAGAATGTGATTCGGGTGTAAAAATGGGTATATCTTCACTTGAAGACGTAATCGACAACGTAAAAGACAACAACTTCAAGCAAAAACTTATTGAATGCAAAAAAGACCACGAGGAGCTTGAATGTAAAATCAGATCTGAGCTTAACAGATTTAGCGACGACGGAAAACAGCCAAACCCAATGGCAAAAGGAATGTCCTGGATAAAGACAAATGCTAAGCTTATGGTAGATGACTCTGACAACACAGTTGCCGACCTTATGACCGACGGCTGTAATATGGGTGTAAAATCACTCAGCAGATATCTGAATCAATATAAAGCGGCAGATGAAAGCTCTAAAAATATGGCAAAAGACCTCATTTCTCTTGAAAACAACCTCGCTGTAGACATTCGTCAATACCTCTGATTATTTAAAGAACAGGCTCTCAAAAACTACATTTTTGAACGTCTGTTCTTTTGCTACGTAATTTTTATAACAATGAAAGGCGTTGATTATTTGATTAAAACAACACAAGCTAAAATAGCAATTAAAGATTTTTTGACCGTATTGTTTGGGTGCTTATTATATTCATTTTCCTTCGTTGCCTTTTTCCAGTCAAACAATCTTGCTATGGGCGGTTTTACGGGCATTTCTCAGATAATAAATCATTTTTTGCCCGTTCTGCCAATAGGAACACTCGTTTTTATAATGAATTTGCCATTGCTTATATTAGGTTTTAAAAAAGAAGGCTTTAAGCTTCTTCTGACTTCGTTTTTTTCAATTTTTCTGACGTCGGCAATTATAGACGCGCTGACTCTGATGTTTAAGTTTCCAAAAACCGATAACTTCTTGGCGTGTATTTTTGGCAGTATCCTTCTTGGAATCTCCCTTGGTGTTTTGATGAAAAAAAGCGCCACCACAGGTGGCACAGAGCTTCTCGCAAGATTAGTAAAACATAAAATCAAAAAACTGTCCATAGGTCGCGTATGCTTTGTTATAGACATAGCGGTGATATTTTTTTATGCTCTCTTTTTTAAAAAGCTGGACAGCGCCCTCTACGGTATTATAGCAATCTATATATCCAATATGGCGTTAGATTCTATAGTATACGGCGCGTCAACCGGAAAACTCGCATATATAATAAGTGATAAGAGCGATGAAATAACAAAAGGTCTTTTACAGCTCGGTATGGGTGTTACCATTCTTGACGGAAAAAGCGGCTTTAAAAATAAGGATATGGGAATTATAATCTGTGCTCTTAAAAAGAATAAGATCTACTCTATGAAAAAACTCGTCGCTTCAATTGATCCCGATAAAGCATTCGTAATTGTATGCGAGGCAAAAGAGGTATTTGGAGAGGGATTTGGCGACTATACGGGTATTGGTTTTTAATTTTTTTACAAATAACACTTTTTTCAATAAAACATATACTGTACTAAAAGAAATTTTTATCAGGGGAGATAATAAAAATGTGCAGACAAAATTCACTGTTAAAAATGTTGGGCTTTATAATTTTGTCGTTTGGATGCGGGATACTTCTGGCATTCTTTCTGCCAACGTATTTCCTCGCTGTAATTGAAGCGGTGGTAATTATTGCCGCAGGCGTTCTCTATATTCTGCAAAAATAACAAGGGGGTATTCTTTTGAAAATAGTAATTGTAAAATCACCGCGAATATTCGCTCCTTTATTACGAAGAATATTTAAATTGAGAAAATAATACTTGTAGAAATATTTAATACATCATAAAAAACAGGCGGGTAGTAAAAACTCCCCTACCAAATTAGAACTTATTGTCTTGTGGAACAATATTACTTAATCAAAGTAATACAAAAAAGCCCTCACCGTTTGGTGAAGGCTTTTGTTATTTCTTATTCACTTAAAAAATTTATGAATCCGCAACAATCTCCGCAACCGCCTTACGTATGCCGTAACAAAAAGCGTCAAGGTCAAATCAAACGTGAAGAATATTACGTTCATCATCACGAAAAGATATCCTTTTACAGAATCTGCATTAAACAGAAACAGTTCTTTTGAAACAAGGTAATAAAATGCAATGATCACATTAAATAATGCAAATTTTGCTATCCAACTAAAAAACGGTCTCATTCTCTCAAAATAATTCTTCAGTATTGGATAGAAACCGAAAAACAGCGCATAAATCAGTACGACCGTTTTATTCGGCAACAGCAAAAATGCAAGAGCAGACGTCACAAAATAGACAAGCCACGGCATATATCCGCCTAATTCAATCATACAAATTACAATTAAAAACGATGCCATCGCAGCCATTGTAATGTCAACAAGCTCGATTATTGCGCCCATAAAAAGTATCACAACGCCCAAAGCACACATCATTGCGGAAAATGACATTTTTTGCGTGTTTGTAATACATCTTTTATGCCTATGAATATTATGTTTTGTGTTCTTCTTTTCTCTCAAAATATCACTCTTCATAACAAAATCAACAGCAGCGTATAAAATCTCCTCCAAGGCATTCGCAACAGCAGTCAGCACACATCAGTGACGTACATACATCGCACATCGAACAGCCTGTCCTGTCAAGATTTGAAGCTCTGTATCCTCCAAAGGAATTTGCGCTGTTTTTTATCTTCTTCAATGCATCCTGATACTCAAAATTATCGGGGTCCATATAGCAAGCAGCCTCAAAAAATTTCTGAGCGTCAAAATACCAGCCTCTTCTTTCCAATATACAGCCCTTAAGAAAGTTCCATTCGCCGTTTCTGTCTACGTTGGGAATATAGTTAAGCATAGTTTCCGCTTCGGCAAGTCTGCCCATTCTTATAAGCTCACGTATCTGTATAAATTCACCCGTATAGGTCGAATATCCGCTTCCCGAAGAAGTACCGTCTGAATAGCGGTTTTCACTTCTCTCCTTCTGAATCTGGTCATATGCCTCGTTGACTTCTTTCATCTTTTCTTCAACAAGGTCTGCAAGGGGATTGTTTACGTAATTGTCGGGGTGATATTTACGCGCTAATTCTCTGTATGCTTTTTTTATTTCTTCATCAGTCGCATTTCTTGATACGCCGAGTATCTTGTATGGATCTGTCATTTTTTAATTAACTCCTTCTCACAAAAACAATTTGTTCAGGCTTCTGTTATAGCAAATTTATTATTTTTCAATATTTTTTCAACTGTATCAACGTTACCAAGTCGGATTATGTTGGTCAGTATATTGGACACTCCCGCATCGGTGTTATTTAAAATTGCCAACGCCCTATCCGAAGCCGATAGTGTATTAAGCAACGCGGTCTTTATCATATCACCGTGCTTTTTAGCTTCCTCTGCGCTTCCAAATACCGCAATAAAAGGATTGTAATTTTGATTTTTCTCATCTGAGTCTATATCGTCCAAAGCATCAATGATGTATATCCACTTGCCGATATTTCTTCCTATTTCGTAAGTTGTCCTTTTTATGTCGCCTTCAAAGCCTATTGAAAGCGCTTCGGCAAGTATTGAACCAAAATTCTCTGCCGCCATATCAATTGATTTTGTATTTTCTTTTTCTATGTCGGAAAGTTCGCAAAGCTTATTTTCAACAAAGGCATCGAACTCTTTGATTATTTCGTCTTTACACGCCTTTTTCCTTAATCTTCTGAGTTCGGGCATCGTAAGTCTGCAAACAAAAGATTTTATCCCGTCCTTGTCTTTTATCTTGTCAACAAAGTCGTGATACAGCATTATAACACCTACGTCGGAAGCTGTTTCAAGCGCAGAATTACAGTTCATCATTGTTTTCTTTTTTAAAGGATGAGCTATACATCTTTTTTGTGAAAACGAAACGTTTTCCGGCATAGCGTAAAGTCTTAGTAACACCATAAAAACAAAATCATAGCTTAAAGACATTTTATATAGATAAGAATATCGCTTCCCCATAACACGACAGAGTCCACAGTATGCACTCTTGTAAAGCTCGTATTCTTTTACCTTCAGTTCTCGCGACTCCGGTTTTACGTATCCGAACATATTATCCGTCCTATGTTTTATGTATTTTTTATTACCGTAACTGCTATAATTTCTAAAATATCAACTGCCATACTACTGCACGTTCTGATTTTGTCACAAAACAACTCGTTATACATAATTTCTGTATAATTATATCTGTTATTTTCAGTGATATCCCTCTCGTAAGGATATGTAATATCAAGAATCAGACAATGATTCTTTGGAAATCCGTTCTCAAATAATCCGTGCAGATGTCGGCAGATTTTATAAAGCTCTGTTCTTTCACCGATACAGTGTCGGTTTGGCAATTCGTACAGCTTATTTTGGAGAATACCGTATATATCGCAATTAAGCCTATGTATTTTGAGGCATATTGCAGCAATATCTTCTCTGCAAATAGGGGTTATAAATTGCTTTTCTGCAAGATTAAGACATTCATTCCGGAGTTTTTTTGACCTGTCTAACACTGACTTCGGAGTTATTACAGCTGTTTCTCCGCACAGCATACCGCAAAGCGATAGTGTAACGGACGTCATTTTTTCAAAAAAAGAAGAAAATAAGTCTTTCAATCTTTCTCCAATCCAATGCTGTGTACTGAATAGTATAACATAATCACTACTACAATTACAACATATTTTTTCAAATATTTTATGAATAATTATATGTGTTAAAGATTATTTATATGCACCGAATTCTATTCACTACAGGAAGATACAAAACACCGCCCCTACAAAATTAGGATTTAATATTTTGCAGATTTGACCTCCATCTGAGGAGGGAGGTGGCATTTTCGTCAAAAAATGACGGAGGGAGAGATATATGTTAAATTTCTGATTGCAATATTGTTTGTTTAAATCGTTTGTTCTTCTCTCCCTCAGTCAACTTCGTTGACAGCGTCTACTGCGGTTCGGTCACGGCTCGGCTCTAAAAGTCCACCGGACTTTTATTCACTCCCTCGCCGCCGCTTCGCTACCTCGTCAGATGGAGCCGAGAAATACGCGCTTCGCGCGAAAAAAGCGCACGAAATGTCAGCTTCTTCGCTCCCGAACCCACACAAGAGGAGCACTTTTAAAAAAGTGCCCTCTTGACTCCCCCCAATACTTTTAATAAAAATTTTTATATTATTTTTTTAAAAATAATATTTTAATTGCGCTTTTTGAAAAAAGCTCCTTTGGAATCCACAAAAACTTTAAATAAAACGAGCATTTATTATGAGTTGGCTCATATAAAAAACAGGGCGGATATTATGTCCGCCCACAAAAATCATTTTCAGTCAATATTGTATTTTTTAAAGAGGTTATAATCCTTACTTGAGCAAGGCAAGCTAACGTTTCCGTTTTCGTCCGGAAAAGGCGAAAGATTGTCTTTCTCATATTTTCTGCGTCGTCTTTTGTCGGTAAAATCGGGAATATTATATTCTTTACCCTCGTTGAGAATACTTCTCCACGAGAGAATTGCCGCCGCAGAAAGAGCTACTGCACGATACACGTTAAAAAACGGCTCAACTTCATTCCTCAAATATTTTATAAAGTAAAGCGTCAACCAGAAATCACAATGTCCCGCGTGTCCCGTCTTTGATGCTTCGGGCAGATCGGCATATTTTATCTCCTCTTCGGTAAAAATTCCGCTTGCCCCCGCCGTATCAGGATAATATGATTTGCTTGCATTTGCTTCGTCATTGTCGGGAATTGCAAACTTCATATAGTCAATACGTACTCCGGTCTGGTCAAAACGGAGCGTTTCGATATTTCCCCTGTCCCCCGCAAGTCTGAACCACTTACTGACAGGCCCCATAGATGAGCAACCCGTAGCTGTAAACACAGCACCGTTGTCCATCTCCGTAATAGAAATACCCGAACCGTCTCCAACGTACGGCTGACTCATATTCTCAGCATATTTAGGCGAAAAACAAGCCTTTCCCGAAACCCTTACAGGAACAGAACCCGTTATTTCCATCAATGCACCAAGTGAATGCATATTATAAAATGTTCTCGGCAAATGCTTTCTCCAATGTGTATAGGATTCCTTTGACCTGTCGTTAAAACCAAGAGGTAAAGATTCCATCGGGTGCAAATATTCAGCCTCGCCGTATATAGCATCGCCGATAACACCCTGCTTATACAGACGCTGAAGCTCAAAAACTCCGGGCATCCACGACGTATTCGCAGCAAGCATATACTTACACTTTGATTTTTCAACAGCACGGCAAAGCTGAACACATTCGGCAAGAGTAGGTGCCGCTGTTGTTTCACTCAGTATATGTATCTTCTTTTCAAGTGCTTTAATGGCATATTTTGCGTGTTCGTGGAAAAAGTTTGCCAAAACAACAGCATCCATTTTCACATCAATAAACTCATCAAAATCCTTAAATATCTTCGTATCTTCTGGGAGAAATTCTTTCGCTTTTTCAATATCCGCGTCAAACTTTTCACACACGGCAACGATTTTCACGCCTTTAATTCGTTTAAAATTTTTTATAAACGATATACCGCGTCGAAGTCCGAAAATACCTACTAATATTTCTTTTTTCTTTTTTGCCATAATAACACCTCGTATACTGAATATATGATATTTTTTACTTACAGTCTATATATCCGAAAAAACAAACCTTTCCCAAGGAAAAGAATTATCGGGAATTGCTGAAAAACTAACGATTTTCTTTGTAACAGGATGCGGAAAAGTCAGTCTGTATGACCACAGCGCAGTCTTTTTATCCGAGGTTTTACTGCCATATTTCCCATCTCCGTAAAGAGCTGTTTTTCTCGAGGCAAACTGCACTCTTATCTGGTGTGTTCTGCCCGTATGAAGCTTTATCCACACAAGCGATAAAATACCCTTCTCCGTTTCTTTAGTATCTATAACCTTATATTCAAGACTAGCTTCCTTTACGCCCTTCCTCATTCGGTCAACAACGAACGTTTTATTTTTTGACGAATCTTTAAAAAGCAAATCCTTATATATTCCAAAGCTTTCAGCGGGGGTGCCGTTTACCACCGCGTAATATTCTTTTTCAAAGCTTTTGTTTCTTATAGCTTCGGACAGTTTAGATGCTGCTATATCGGTTTTTGCATATACCATAACTCCGCCAACACCGAAATCAAGTCTGTGTACGACTTTTACGTCTGCTCTCAACATTTCACTAAGCACATTTACCATATCGGGCGAACCATTGCCATCCTGCTGGGAAAGTATATTCTGAGGCTTTACACATACTACGATATGCTTGTCCTCGTATAATATTTTTATATCTTCCATAATCGTTGTTTAACCTTTTATCAATTTTTATTTCTTCGCAAATCTGCAAAAAAATCAGACAAAAGCTGAGAGCACTCGTCTATACATACACCGCTGTGTATTTCGGGCTTATGGTTTAGCGGAAAGTCATTCATATTTATAACACTTCCGAAAGCGCCCGCCTTTTTATCAAAGGCTCCAAACACTACCCTCTTTATACGCGCGTTAACTATTGCACCCGCGCACATCGGACAGGGTTCAAGAGTGACGTAAATATCGCATTTATGTAATCTCCAACCGCCAAGAGCCTTGCAAGCCGAGTCTATCGCTTTTATTTCTGCGTGATGAAGGGCATTCTTGCCCGTTTCTCGCGTATTAAACTCAGCCGATATTATCTCGCCGTCACATACGACAACAGCGCCCACGGGCACTTCTCCTATTTCAGCCGCCATTTTCGCCTGTTCAATGGCTGACTTCATAAAGGATATCGCTTTTTCTTCATCATAATCATTATTATTTTGGTTTATATGTTCGTTCATATAATATATACCCATCCTAACGATAAAAACAGAGAATATAAAACGTACAGTATAAAGAATATTCTGACAAGATTTTTTGTCGGAGAAAATGACAGTACGTAGTTTTCTTCTTCAAGCTCAAAAAAGCCTTTTCCAAACAATACACACAAAAAAATAATACCGCACAGCTGTAATATCATATCAATACTCATTACTATGACATAATACATATTTTCGCTCGTGTATTTTTCAATTATCATATAGATTATTGACAATGAATTATTCAAAAAATGAATGATAATAGTAGGAAATACGGAAGAACATTTCAAAGCAACGATAGCAAGTAAAATCCCCCCTATAAACGTGTATAAGAATTGGGACGGATTACTATGCATTAAGGAAAAACAAAGTGCGGAAACAATAATTGCAAACCATTTACCGTATGGAAGAAGATTTCCCAAAATGGTTTTTCTGAACAATATCTCTTCGACGACAGCAGGCACTACCGATGATGAAACAAAAAGCAATATTAACCCCAAAATATCATCAGGCATTGCAAAACTGTAACCGCGTAAACCTATACCGATACTCTCCAACGATACTTTTATTATAATAGTGATACTGCCCGAAACAGCAATACACCCCAGCGTCATAAAAATAACGGATACAAAGTTTTTCGGCAATTTTGCTTTACAGCTTATAACGTAGCTTTTACTCGGCACGTAGCTTGATATAAAAATGGCAGGAAGAAGGAAAATCAAAGCATAGAGTATTATACCGACAATACTGCTGAAATTATTGTACGAAACACTTCCCTCGTTAAATCCTAAAAACACGGCAACTTTACACAATGCCGACTGCAAAACAGGAGCAACCTGCGAAAGCGTCGTCTGAAGCAACAACCCAATCGCAATAATATCGACGGTTTTTCTGTATTTAATTATGCTTTTGTTTGGGGTATCGCTGAAGTTAATATCACTCACCGCCTTGTTTTTTGTGAATAGATTGAGTTAAATTATATTTCGTAATCAAGCACAACGCGGGCTTCGGTGGTGGCAGCAACTATCTTTTTCACTTTTGCATGTTCACTGTCAACAGCGTAAATGTTAAGGTCTTCTTTGGTTTCAAACTCAGTATAGAGCATCATATCGTATGACATAGCCGTTTTACCAAAATCAAAGCCTATTTCCATTTTCTTTATCTGGGGTACAACGGGTACGAGCGCGTAAAGTCTATCTCTTACAAGTTCCATATTCTGAAGCTTTGTTCTGCCATCTGCCTCGTCTTTAAATCTCCACATTACGATATGTTTGATCATAATTACACCTCTTAAATTTATATATTTTTAGTATCAGCCAATAATTTTAAAGAAATTCGACTGTTTTACAATTACGTTAGATTATTATATCACATGATAAACTTAAAAGCAATAAACCGTAATGCATTTGTTATAAGATATTATTTTTATTATTCCTTTTGTTGTTACAATATATAGTGTATAAATTTATACTTGACACTATATTTGGTGTTGTGGTATAATTTAGTCAGATGGTGAAAAAAGGAATGGGGGTAAAAATATGAAATGTCCCGTTTGCGGAAATTTGGTAAGTAAGGTAATAGACAGCCGTCCTACCGATTCTGAAATCAGAAGAAGAAGAGAATGTCTTTCTTGTGGAAGACGTTTTACAACGTTTGAGGTGCACGAAACGGTGCCGATAATAGTTATAAAGAAAAACGGCACAAAACAAATTTTTGACAGAAATAAGATTTTGAACGGACTTGACAAGGCGTGCTATAAACGTTCAATGATTACGCTTAAGGATATGGAAAGAATTATAACCGAAATTGAGGTTGATCTGCGTAACTCATTTAAGACAGAGGTACATACGTCAGAAATAGGAAGAAGAGTGCTCGAGAAATTGCGCGATATTGACGAGGTGTCTTATGTAAGATATGCATCAGTTTACCGTAATTTTAATGATATTGAGAGCTTTATGCAGGAATTGAGCGCTATGAAAAAGGACAATGATTAGTGATATTTCGGCAAATAAGGCTATAAAAAAATAAAATTCAGAAAAAGAAAAAAATAATTGAATAAATACTTGACTATTTTGAACAGT
Source organism: Oscillospiraceae bacterium (assembly GCA_015065455.1). GTDB lineage: Bacteria > Bacillota > Clostridia > Oscillospirales > CAG-272 > RGIG1995. The sequence goes on from SVQI01000006.1 coordinate 102,221, forward strand.
TGTGCTATAATACGGTCTGTTGACTAGGTGTAGCTCAGCTGGGAGAGCGCTACCTTGGGGTGGTAGAGGCCGCTGGTTCAAGTCCAGTCACTTAGACCATCAAAGGGCTACAAAAAAGATGTAGCCCCCGAAACCCCCGATTTTATCGGGGGTTTCGCCGTTTCTACGGCAG
>SVQI01000018.1 GCA_015065455.1 Oscillospiraceae bacterium
GGAAGAGTATCCATAGGCGTATCAGTCGTTTCTGGCACTTTTGTCTGCGTACTGTCGGGGCGTTTTGTTGTTACAGTATCTCCCGTAACGTTAGGAAGTTTCTGCTGCTTCTTTGCGCCACTTGCTATACTGAACACTGTCATACATACTACCGCCACGACAATAAGTGCCAGCACTATGTATAACACAAAGTTAACTTTATTTCTGTTTGCGTTATCCATTGTTTTCCCACCTTTATTTAATTTTTCAAGAGTATTTTTGACCGCGAAAACAATTATTATACATAATTTTCACTTTTTAAAAATATTCGCTTGAAAAACATAATAAAGCAGAAAGACAAACCGCTTTTTTGATTGTATTAATTGTTGCTTTGTCCGTTCGATAACCCGAGTATTACGTGTCTTGCAATCAGAAGTCCTGCGACAGACGGCACGAATGATATTGACGCGGGTACTCTTTCTCCGCTTTTGAACGGCTCTTCTTCACTGTATAAAACGTCGACTTTTTTTATATTTCGCTTTTTAAGCTCGTATCTCATAACTCTTGCAAGAGGGCAGACCGACGTTTTTTGTATATCGGATATTTTGAATTTAAACGGGTCAAGCTTGTTACCCGTTCCCATGGACGATATTACGGGAATACCGTTATTTTTGCAATACTCTATTATTGCAATTTTTGCAGTAACGTTGTCAATGGCATCAATTACGTAATCAACGTTTTGCTGACTTATGATATCTTTTGCGTTATCTGCATTGACAAAAACGTCTTCCTCTATAACAGTACAGTCGGGATTGATTTTTCTTATTCTTTCAGCCATAACAGAAGTTTTTTTCTGACCGACGGTCGCGGTGTCCGCTATAAGCTGACGGTTTATATTGGATAAAGAAACGGTGTCAAAATCAACAAGTATAATTTTACCGACTCCGCATCGTGCAATCGCTTCGGTAGTAAAACTACCTACACCGCCAATGCCGAAGATCATAACGGATGAATTTATAAGCCTGTCCGTTTGTTCTTCTCCAATCAGTGTTATTTGTCTTTCGAGCCATGATTTATCCATAAAATAACCTCGTGTTTATTTTTTATATTTCCATTATAAAACAAATGCGATATTTTTACAATAACAGTAAAAAAATTTTATTATATACGGGCGGATACAATACATTCCCTACAAAACAGGCAATACCATTTCTGCAAACAAAGGGGGAACCGAAGGGGGTGTCCCCCTCGGTCGTTTGTGGGGTAGGGGGTTACGGGGGTGGGGGAATCGAAACCCTCACCCCCGTATGCCTTCTTTGGTTACTTTCTTGGCACGCAAGAAAGTAACGTAAAAAAGAAAAAGACAATAATATCTAATTAAAACGTTTATTCTTCTCTCCCTCAGTCATTTTCTAACGAAAATGCCAGCGTCTACTGCGGTTCGGTCACGGCTCGGAAATGACATCACACCGTGATGTCATTCACTCCCTCGCCGCCGCTTCGCTACCCTCGTCAGATGGAGCCGAGAATTACGCGCTTCGCGCGTAAAAAAGGCACAGAATGTTAGCTTCTTCACTCCCGAACCCACACAAGAGGAGCGCTTTTGAAAAAAGCCCCTCTTGACTCCGCAAAAACTTTAAATAGATAAGCATTTATTATTTTTTTAAAAAAATATGGAACTTGCTTTTTACTGCAAGTTCCACAAAAATTTTTCGCGTTATAGTGATGCCGCGCCGATAATTCCGGCATCGTTTCTGAGCTGTGCAATTTTGAGCTGAGTTTTAACCCGAGCTCTGCTCGTGTACTGTATTCTGTCAACAATTTCACGTAGGGGAGCTATAAGATTCTCTCCCTCGTTAGATACACCGCCACCGATGCTTATAACGTCAGGCTGAAAAATATTTACGATATTGGCAAGACCGCACGCAAGATAGTCTGTATACTCCGCGCATACCGCTCTCGCTGTCATATCTCCCAATGCCGCCGCCCTATACGCAACCTTTCCCCCGACATTGTTTATATCGTTTTCAACCATTTTCCACATTAAAGAATTTTTATTTGTCATCATATATTCTTTCGTAGTGGCAATAAGTCCTGTTGCTGAGCAATAGGCTTCCCAGCAACCGCGTCTTCCGCAGGTACAAGGCCGTCCATTATGCTCAATAACCATATGTCCAAGTTCACCGCCAGCGTGATTAAAGCCCGAATATATCTTTCCGTCAATAATAATTCCGCCGCCGACACCCGTTCCGAGAGTTATCATTACAAATTTACTGACACCCTTACCCGAGCCCGCAATAGCTTCGCCGAGAGCAGCCGCGTTTGCATCGTTTTCAAGATATATTCTTCTTATCGGTAACAGCTTTTTTAGTTTCTCCACAATCGGATAATCAACCATATTGAGAGTACTGACATAATTAATAACGCCGTTTTCGGGGTCAACCGAACCGGGAGCAGCAATACCCACCATTTCCACCTGACAGTGAAGTATTTCCATTTCTTCAACAAGTTTGTTGCATAAATCTGCCATATCTCCGACAATTTTATCGGGGTGTCTGCCCGCATTCGTCGGAACGCTTATTTTTTTAACAATTCTGTTTTCCCTGTCAACAATGCCCACGGCTATATTCGTACCGCCAAGGTCAATACCGATTCTGTACATGAAAAAATTCTCCTATGTATTTTTCTTATGAAAAAATCAGTCTTTTTTAAGAAGATCACGAATTTCTGTCAAAAGGTCTTCAGTAGTAGGCTTAGCGGGTTCAGCAGGCGCTGCAGGAACCTCTTCTTCCTTCTTCTTTTCAAGAGCTTCAAGCTTTTCTCTGCCCTTTTGAATTATTCTTACGAACATAAAGATGGATATAGCAATAATAAAGAAGTCGATTATTGCCTGAATAAAGCTACCATAGTTGAGTGTCGCCAAACCTGCTTCTTTTGCCGCTTCAATAGTCTTAATAGCGGATACGTCTGTACCCTTGGGTACGTTGAGAAGAACAAAAAGCTCACTGAAGTTTGCTCCGCCTGTAATAAGGCTGATTACGGGTGTAATAATATCGTTTACAAGAGATGTTACTATCTTGCTGAACGCGCCGCCGACAACAACACCGACAGCCATATCAATTACGTTACCCTTGAATGCAAATTTTTTAAAATCTTTCCACATTTTTTAAAATCCCCTTTTTTTCAGTATTTTATTTATTGATTTAAAATTTTTTCAAAATGATCTTTATATGCGGTTTCAAACAGAAATTTCATTCTTTCCGTTCTCCCCTTCATATACAAAAAGGCAAATAAAGCTTCAAGCCCCGTAGCACGTCTGTATTCAATAGCTGAGGCTGATTTCGGAGTGTTTCCCTTAGTGTTCCTGCCTCTTTTGAAGAAGCTCATCTCTTCTTCGTCCAAAATTTCAAGTATATTGTTCAACGCACTGCTTTGCTCTGTCGCTCTGACAAAGGTTCTCGCCATATTGTTCAGTCTTCCGACGTCGGTTACTCCGCTTTCTATAACCTTTTCGCGAACCATAATTTCAAGCACTGCATCGCCGAGATAGGCAAGTGTCGCTCCGTTTAATACTTCGGGTTCCAAATTACTTTCTCCTTTTTCATTCGGTTATGTATGTATTTTGTTCATTATATCACACTTTTTTATTTTCCACAATATCATATAACAATTTTTTTGACAACGAGAATTTAAAATAGTATAATACGTATACAATCGTTTTGGGAGTTTTTGAATATGAATGAATTATTTGATAGAATCGGCATAGATAAAGACCTCTGGCATTATCTGAAAGAAACCGACAAACCCATAGTTATGTACGGTATGGGTAACGGCGCAGATAAGATTCTTGCAAGATTTGAAGGACACGGAATCGAAGTATCCGATTTTTTTGCAAGCGACGGATTCGTGAGAGGACATTCTTTTCACGGCAAACAGGTGCTGTCACTTGCTGAAATTGAAGAAAAATATGATGATTTTATAATAATTCTGTCGTTTGCTTCAAGCCTTGACGAAGTTCTTGATTTATTTTACAGCATTAACGAAAAACACGAAATGTACGCCCCCGACGTACCGGTTACGGGAGACGGAACATTTGATCTGGTATTTTTCAAGAATAATATAGACAATTTCAGCCAAGCAAGAGAGCTTCTCGCAGACAATTTATCAAAGAATGTATTCGATAACGTAATCAGATATAAGCTTACAGGAAAGATTTCATATTTAAAAGAAATTGAAACCACCCCCGACGAAGCGTGGGAAAATATTCTCTCCCCCAATAGATACGTAACAGCAGTTGATGCGGGCGCTTATAACGGAGATACTGCGAAAGAAATGATTATGAGATGTAAAAATATAGGCAAAATATTTGCTCTCGAACCCGACGCCCGTAATTATAGGAAGCTGAACGCTTTTGCAGAAACAGAAAGCAGAATTGAGCCAAAAAACGCTGCCGCTTGGAACGAAAATACTTTTCTTGAATTTGACTCAAGCGGAAACAGAAACGCCAATACTTTTTGTTTGAATACAAAAAAGACGATTACGGTTGAGGCTTGTACGATAGACAGCGTGTGCAGTAACTCAGCAGATTATATAAAATATGACGTTGAAGGCGCAGAAAGAAACGCCGTTATCGGCAGTGAAATAACGATAAAAAACACGTCCCCCGATTTGCTTATTTCTTTGTATCACAGAAATGAGGATTTGTTTGATTTGCCTCTGCTGATAAACGAAATAAATTCCGATTATAAGCTTTATTTACGTAAATTCAAGTACGTTCCCGCATGGGATTTGAATTTATATGCAATCAAATAACAATATAAAAGGACGCTTTTAACAAAGCGCCCTTTTTGTTTTCAGCAAATGTATAGTTTTACTATAAAATCAAGATATATTGTTTGTTTAAACCGTTTGTTTTTCTCTCCCTCAGTCAAAAACAAGTTTTTGACAGCTCCCTCCTCAGATGGAGCCGAGAAATACGCGCTTCGCGCGTAAAAAGGTACATAACGTCAGGAGCTTTGCTCCCGAACCCACACAAGAGGAGCGCTTTTGAAAAAGCGCCCTCTTGACTCCCCCAAAACTTTTAATAAAAAATTTTATATTATTGTGTTTTTTGAAAAAAGCCCCTCTGGAATCCGCAAAAACCTTTATTAAAAGTTTTCGTTCGGCAAATTATTGGTTTTTCCACTCTTTTACCATATTTTTAAGTGTGGTTATGGCTTCGTTAAGCCCGCCTACCTCGTCAATTAATCCACAATCGACTGCCTCTTTCCCCTCAAGAACCGTTCCCATATCGGTGGCAAGCTCGTCTTTCGCCGACAGCATTTCCCGAAGCCTTTCTATATTGATGTTTGAATGTCCCTCAATAAACTTGAGTATTCTGTCTTGCATACGGTTAAAATAGTTATAGGTCTGAGGCGCACTGACAACAAGCCCCGTTGTTCTGACAGGGTGAACGGTCATTGTTGCCGACGGAACAATAAACGATTTTTTTGCAGAGACAGCAAGCGGAACGCCTATCGAATGTCCCCCGCCAAGTACAAGCGATACCGTAGGCTTGCTCATACTTGCAATCATTTCCGCTATTGCAAGTCCCGCTTCAACGTCTCCGCCGACAGTGTTGAGTATTATGAGTAATCCGTCAATATCATCGCTTTCCTCGACCGATACCAAAAGCGGAATCGTTTGCTCGTATTTTGTGGACTTCTGGTCGTTCGGTAAAATATAATGCCCCTCAATCTGACCGATTATCGTCATACAGTGAAGACTTGTCCCATCGGTTTTGGTTGTAATGGAGTTACTTAATTTTACGTTTTCAAGCTGTAGATTTTCAGTTTTTTCTTTTTCAAGCTCCTCGCTCTGTTCTTCTTTTTCTTCGTTGGTTTCTTTTTTCTCCGTATCCGACATAAAAATCTCCTTTCTTGTAGGTAATTATATTAAAATATGTGAAAATGTGAGAAAAAAAATGTTTATTGGTATTTACATTTTTTATTTTATATAGTATAATTATTTTTGATTGAGATTATTCAAATATTTAATTCAATGGAGGATAATAGATATGGAAAACAAAATTCTTGTTGAAACATCCGCAAGACACGTACACCTTTCCGCAGAGGATATTGAAACTTTGTTCGGCAAAGGCGCTACACTCACAGAGAAAAAAGAATTGAGCCAGCCCGGACAGTACGCTTGTGAAGAAAGAGTTAAGCTCGTTGGTCCTAAGAAGGAAATCGCAAACGTAATTATTCTCGGTCCCGCTCGTCCCGCAACACAGGTTGAAATTTCTTTCACAGACGCTCGTACACTCGGTGTTACAGCTCCCGTTAGAGAAAGCGGCGACGTTGCAGGAACACCCGGAGTTAAGCTCGTTGGACCTGCAGGTGAGGTTGACCTCGCTGAAGGCGTTATTATAGCAAAAAGACACATCCACCTTACTCCCGAAGCTGCTGAACAGTTCAACGTTCAGGACAAGGAGATCGTTAAGGTTAAGATCGATTCCGAAAGAACAACTATTTTTGACGACGTTGTAATCAGAGTAAGCCCCAAGTTTGCTCCTGCTATGCACATCGACACAGACGAAGCTAACGCTGCTTGCGCTTTCGGTCTTTGCTACGGCGAAATCATTAAATAATCAGGAAACAATAAAACATCTAATGCATAAGGAGATATAATCATGAGCAAAGAATTTTCTTGTGAATATGCCATGAGCAACGAAGTTGCCAATATGAGCTGTGTCACAAAAGGTTGCGATCACGGTCCTGCTCCCATTCCGGAAGAAGGCCAATGGATCCAGTCAAAACAGATCACTGACATTTCCGGTTATACACACGGTATCGGTTGGTGCGCACCCCAGCAGGGCGGCTGTAAGCTCTCTCTTAACGTTAAAAACGGTATTATCGAAGAAGCTCTCGTTGAAACAATCGGTTGTTCCGGTATGACTCACTCAGCAGCTATGGCAGCTGAAATTCTTCCCGGTAAGACACTTCTCGAAGCTCTCAACACCGACCTTGTTTGCGACGCTATCAACACAGCAATGCGCGAACTCTTCCTCCAGATTGTATACGGTAGAACACAGTCTGCTTTCTCTGAAGGCGGCTTGGTTATCGGTGCAGGTATGGAAGACCTCGGTAAAGGCGCTCGTTCAATGGTTGGTACAATGTACGGTACAAAGGCTAAGGGCGTTCGTTACCTCGAAATGACCGAAGGTTATTGTACAAGAATGGCACTTGACGCTAACGATGAAGTAATCGGTTACGAATTCGTATCACTCGGTAAGATGACCGACCTCATCAAGAAGGGTGTAGAACCCAACGAAGCATATAAACAGTCTATGGGTACTTACGGACGTTTTGCAGACGCTGTTAAGTATATCGACCCCAGACACGAATAATAAAGGAGGGAAATCGTAATGGCACATTTTGAAGGTTATGAAAGACGTGAGGCGAAGATCCTCGCTGCTCTTAAAGAATACGGCATTTCCTCCATCGATGAATGTAAGGAAATCTGCGCTGCAAAAGGCATTGACCCCTACAAGATCGTAGAAGAAACACAGCCTATCGCATTTGAAAACGCTAAGTGGGCTTACACAGTAGGCGCTGCTATCGCAATTAAGAAGGGTTGCACAAAGGCTGCTGACGCTGCTGCCGCTATCGGTATCGGTCTTCAGAGTTTCTGTATCCCCGGCTCCGTTGCTGAAAACCGTAAGGTTGGTCTCGGTCACGGAAACCTCGGTAAGATGCTTCTTTCCGAAGAAACAGAATGCTTCTGCTTCCTCGCAGGACACGAATCATTCGCTGCTGCTGAAGGCGCTATTAAGATCGCTCTTAACGCTAACAAGGTTCGTTCAAAGGACCTCCGCGTTATCCTTAACGGTCTCGGAAAGGACGCAGCATATATTATTTCAAGAATTAACGGCTTCACATACGTAGAAACTGAATTCGATCCTTACACAGAAGAAGTTAAGGTTGTTAGAGAAGTTGCTTTCTCTGACGGTCCTCGTGCTAAGGTTAAATGCTACGGCGCTAACAACGTTCCCGAAGGCGTTGCAATTATGAGAAAAGAAAACGTTGGCGTTTCTATTACAGGTAACTCAACTAACCCCACTCGTTTCCAGCATCCCGTTGCAGGAACATACAAGAAGTGGTGTAACGAAAACGGAGTTAACTACTTCTCAGTTGCTTCCGGCGGCGGTACAGGCCGTACTCTCCATCCCGACAACATGGCTGCAGGTCCTGCTTCCTACGGTATGACAGATACTATGGGTCGTATGCACTCTGACGCTCAGTTTGCAGGTTCTTCTTCAGTTCCCGCTCACGTTGAAATGATGGGTCTCATCGGCGCTGGTAACAACCCCATGGTTGGTATGACTGTTGCTGTTGCAGTTGCTATCGAAGAAGCAAGCAAATAACTTACTTTCTTTTTCGAAAGAAAGTAAGCAAAGAAAACTTTAAATAAAGGTTTTTTGCACACTTTATTAAATTGTTGTAGGGACAGGCGTCCTCGACTGTCCGTTACAAAAATAGGTTAGCAAAGAAAACTTGCTACAAATTAAATAATAAAAATTTGGACACATCATTTTGGAGGAATCCATTATGATGTGTCTAACTTTTTATTATAAAATGTCAAAATAAATTCCTAGCTTTTATATTGATTTCATCAGCTCAAAATGTTATAATATATTTATTAAATCACATTAAAAACGCCAAGGGTTTATTACGGAATATGTTAACAAGAAACTCGATGACTATTTAAATTTTAGGAGAAAACAAATGAAAGCAAAAAAGTGGGCAACTTATATAACATTTATTTTTTCTATATCCTCTATTGTTTGCGCATTAATTGCATATTTCACTTGCTTTCCCATTATGTATGATATTTCTTTAGCTATATTTGGAAGTGCTTTGCTTGGTTTTGTTATGTCCTTAGTAGAATATTTTGCTGAACGAAAAAATTCTATGAATAATTTTTTAAGTGCAGCATTTGATTGCTATATACAATTTAGAAAACTTAAATATATTAATCTTAATGAACCCCCAGAGCTTGTTTTAAACTGCATATTTGAAGAACAACGAAACAACGATCTTATTAGCACATTCAAGAAAAAAGAGGCTAAAGCAGCCGTTTTAGCTCCATCTCACAAAAAGCGTGATGCATATATTGCATGGATAAAAGAAAATGAATCAATATTTTTCCATGAAAGTGATAACCCAGATACTAAACTGATTCAAATTTATAATCAACGCATGGAAGATTATAGAAAATTATTCTTATCCAAAATGGATATGTACATAGAATTATCAAATATAGATTTACATGATTTATCAAACGCCTACAGTAATTTGGATTTCCTTTTCGGGAACAATTCTATACGAAAGTTAGCGTATAATTCTATTTATTCTTTGTTTCGATCATACCGTAATAAAATTTTATGTGAAGTTCAGGATTTCAATTTACTTAAAGAAGGTAACGGCAATTATGCTATTTGTGTGCAAAAACTATTAAGCCTAAACGACTCATTCTTTAAGATAGAGAAAAAGAATGGTTCAAATAATGAATGTAAAATAGTATATCAAGAATCGCTTGATATTATATCTGATAGATTAGCTGAATTCCAAGCAGCTATGTATTTAAAAAAAGAACCAGAGTACGAAGAAAAGCACCCCGTATTTTCCCAAACAAGATTTTTTTGAGACCTTAAAAAATTAAGAAACTCTTTTTATGATCAGGAGAAATAACAATGACAGAAGCGGATAGAAAGAAAGCGGCAAAAGCCTTTGCAGAATATTGGAAAGATCATGGTTATGAAAAAGGTGAAAGTCAGCCTTTTTGGATTTCTTTGTTGCGTGATGTATTCGGTGTAGAACACCCCGAACAGTTTATACATTTTGAAGAACAAGTAAAAATTGACCGCAAAAATGGTTTTATTGATGGAATGATTTCTTCTACAAAAGTTATGATTGAGCAAAAAAGTAGAGAAAAAGATCTGCTAAAACCTATTATGCAATCAGATGGGACTTTGTTAACTCCTTTTCAGCAAGCAAAAAAATATATAGTTGAATTACCACTTTCCGAACATCCAAGATGGGTTATTACTTGTAACTTTCAAGAATTCCTTATATACGATATGGAAAAACCTACGGGCGAACCGGAAAGCATTTTACTGAAAGACCTTGAAAAAGAATACTACCGCTTGCAATTCCTCGTAGAAGAAAAAAGCGAGCTTTTACATCGTGAAGAAGAAATCTCCATTCAAGCGGGTGAGCTTGTCGGAAAACTTTACGAAGCTATTTTGAAGCAGTACATTCACCCTGATAACAAAGCCTCTCTTCACAGCTTAAATATTCTTTGTGTACGCCTTGTATTTTGTCTTTATGCAGAGGATTCGGGCATCTTTGGTGAACATCTTAAATTTCATAATTATATTAAGAATTTTGCCCCCAAAGATGTGCGCCGAGCTCTGATTGACCTTTTCCGCGTTCTTGACACTAAAACTGAAGATCGTGATCCCTATATGGACGAGTCTTTGGCATCATTCCCATACGTGAATGGCGGTCTATTTGCTGACGAAAATATCGAAATACCCAATTTTACTCAAGACATAGTTGACCTTTTATTGCGCAAGGCAAGTGAAGATTTTGATTGGTCTCAAATCAGCCCTACTATTTTTGGTGCAGTATTCGAGTCAACTTTGAACCCCGAAACTCGTCGGAGTGGTGGTATGCACTATACTTCTATTGAGAATATTCACAAAGTAATTGACCCTTTATTCCTTGACGAGCTTCGCGAAGAGTTTGCAGAAATTAAAAACTTAAGAGTGCCCAAAACACAAAAAGAAAGAGCCGAAGCATTCCGCAATAAACTTTCAAAACTTACATTTTTTGACCCCGCTTGCGGTTCGGGTAACTTCCTTACCGAAACATATATTTCATTGCGCCGTCTTGAAAATGAAGCCCTAAAGGTAAAGTTTGATAATATTGTATTCGATTTTGGCGATGTTATAAAAGTATCAATAGGTCAATTTTATGGTATTGAAATAAATGATTTTGCCGTAACCGTTGCAAAGACTGCCCTTTGGATTGCTGAATCTCAAATGATGAAAGAAACTGAAGAAATTTTGAATGCTAACCTCGATTTCCTTCCTTTGAAATCTTACTCTAACATCATAGAGGGCAATGCACTTCATACCGATTGGGAATCGGTCGTACCGAAAGACAAGCTCAATTACATAATGGGTAATCCGCCTTTTGTTGGTGCACGTTTAATGAGTAAAGAACAAAAAGACGACTTATTTAACGTATTTGGTTCAAAATGGAAAGACGCAGGAAATCTTGACTATGTTTCTTGTTGGTACAAAAAAGCTGCCGACTTGATGAAAGGTACTCATATCCGTACCGCATTAGTTTCGACAAATTCTGTTTCACAGGGCGAAGGCGTTGCAATTCTTTGGAAACCGCTTTTTGAAGATGGCGTTCATATTAATTTTGCGCACCGTACTTTCCGTTGGGATAGCGAAGCAAGCATCAAGGCGCATGTTCATTGTGTTATAATCGGCTTCAGTATTGCGCCTTTTAATAAAGCAAAAGTGATTTACTCTGCTGAAAGACCGATTATTGCAAACAATATAAACGCTTATTTAATAGATGCACCAAGTGTATTTATTGAAAGCAGAGCAAATGCAATTTGTCAATCTCCCAAAATCGGTATTGGTAACAAGCCAATCGATGACGGGCAATATCTATTTTCAAGAGAAGAAATGGAAGAATTTGTAGACAAAGAAGCATTGGCTAAACAATATTTTAGACCTTGGTTAGGAGCAAGAGAATTTATTAATCGCATAGAAAAATATTGTTTGTGGTTAGGTGATTGTCCGCCCAATGAATTAAGAAAAATGCCGGAATGTATGAAACGCGTGCAGGCTGTTAGAGATTTTCGTCTTGCAAGTACAAGTGCAGGTACGGTTAAACTTGCTAACACTCCTACAAGATTTCATGTTGAAAATATGCCTCACGGAAATTACATTCTTATTCCTTGCCATTCTTCAGAAAACAGAAAATATATTCCAATGGGATATGTTACCCCTGACGTAATAAGCAGTAATGCCACGTTGCTCGTCACGAATACATCGCTATATCATTTTGGCATATTGACATCTAATGTTCATATGGCTTGGACACGTGCTGTCTGCGGAAGAATCAAGAGTGATTACAGATATTCAAAAGATGTTGTGTATAACAATTTCCCTTGGTGTAATCCTACCGATGAACAGAAAAAGAAGATTGAGGAAACAGCGCAAGCTATTCTTGATGCACGAGCACTCTATCCCGATTGTTCCTTGGCAGACCTCTACGATGAAGTGGCTATGCCGCCTGAGCTTCGAAAGGCACACCAAGCCAATGACCGCGCCGTAATGCAAGCGTATGGCTTTGATGTAAAGACCACGACAGAAAGCACTTGTGTAGCAGAACTTATGAAGATGTATCAAAAAATGGTTAATAGGTAATATAAAAATACAATTTCCCCTAAACACCAATTATTCACACGCTAAATTACTACAAAAGTTGTAATAAAGTTGTTACATTCTTCTATTGGACTTGTTATAAAGCAATTACCATGTTGCTTCATTCGCTTGACAAAATACCCTCTTCGGCGTATAATGTGTTTGACATATCAAATATTTCATGTGGTCAAGTCGTTTCTTAATGTAAAGAAAAGGTCTTTATTATATGCACTCTTGGATTTTCTTCCAAGCGCCGCGAGGCACTTGACGTTAAAATGATGGGTCTCATCGGCGCAGGTAACAACCCACAGGCTACGTATGACTGTTGCTGTTGCTGTTGCGTTTCGAAAAGCGCAAGCAAATAACTTACTTTCTTTTTCGAAAGAAAGTAAGCAAAGAAAACTTTAAATAAAGATTTTTTGCACACTTTATTAAATTGTTGTAGGGACAGGCGTCCTCGACTGTCCGTTACAAAAATAGGTTAGCAAAGAAAACTTGCAACTAATTAAATAACAAAAAGTTGGACACATCGTTTTGGAGTTTTCCAAGGTGATGTGTCCAATATTTTTACTTAACAACGGGGAGAGAATAACTTAAAAATATGCTATAATTCCCTTCATATACAACCCAAATTCATATATTTACATTCTTGTTAAAGTATGATACCATTAGAAAGGAATACAAATGAATTTTTTATCGCAACTCGTTAAAGCGGTACAAAGAGGAGATTCTATACCGTCTGAACCGCAGTGAGTAAAATGGATTCACAGAAATTTAAGTCCTAATCACTGTTCCGAATGTCTAAAACTGCATAATTGTTGGTTCGCAAAAAACGCTACTCCAAGGTACCCTCACCACACTTTTTGCCATTGTATATTGATTGACATTCCTTATGTTAACGTAATGTTCAACTCATCGGCTGAATCTGCGTACAGCAAATACGATCCGTATTTGTTCAATACAAAAGGATAATATACCCACACCAAAGAAATTCTTTTTAAGGAGTGGGGATATACTGTAACAGATGCAAAATGGTTACAAAGTGAAATCGAAAAACAAGCTTTGGAAAAATATATTAACGGGGATTATACTTTGGGATATTTAGATAAACATGGTCAAAGAATTGACATTCGGGTAGAGATACCCAATAGACAAAACGGAAAAATTGTATCATTCACCACAGGTTGGATGGTCCGTCATAACGGCAAAATTACACTAAATTCACCATATGGAGATAAATAACATGAAATATTTAGATTGTGTAGAATTAATGATTGAAAAAGAAGAATATGCAAAAGAAGGCGTTCATAAAGGTATGCAAGGCGTTATTTGGTTAGAAGAATGTATAGACGGTGAATGGGATGTGTGTTTTCCTCAATGCGGAGAAAAAGCCGATATCGCGGAAATTTCTATCAAAGAACAAGATTTGAAACTTATCCCAAGAATGGATGCGAAAGTTAACGAGCAAATAAAAGCTGAGTTTGGAGATTAAAACAATTTAAAAAATGGGTCTCATCGGCGCAGGTAACAACCCACAGGCTACGTATGACTGTTGCTGTTGCAGTTGCGTTTCGAAAAGCGCAAGCAAATAACTTACTTTCTTTTTAGAAAGTAAGTAAGCAAAGAAAACTTTAAATAAAGGTTTTTTGCACACTTTATTAAATTGTTGTAGGGACAGGCGTCCTCGACTGTCCGTTACAAAAATAGGTTAGCAAAGAAAACTTGCTACAAATTAAATAATAAAAATTTGGACACATCATTTTGGAGTTTTCCATTATGATGTGTCCATATTTTTATCTAAATTACAAAATTATTTATGTATTTTTTATACAGAGAAAAAAATCAAAAAAAATTGAAATTTTCTTGTAAAAAAATATTGCAATATAAAAAAAGTTGTGATAAAATATTTCCATATTTTTTATGTGGAAGAAATCAGTATTACTTAAAAGATGTATTTGACGTTTAACTAGACTTATTTATTCCATATCTTTGATATGATTCTAATTTTTTTAAGAGGTGATTCCTTTGAAACTTATCGAAACTATGGTTGATCGCGGACATGAAAAAGTATTGTTCGTAAACAACGAAAAAGCGGGTCTTCGCGCAATTATTGCAGTACATAATACAGTTAGAGGCCCTGCCATCGGCGGTTGCCGACTTTATCCTTACGCATCAAGTGATGATGCCCTCTTTGACGTTCTTCGTCTCTCTCGCGGTATGTCTCACAAGAACGCTGCAGCAGGTCTTGACTTCGGCGGCGGTAAGGGTGTTATTATTGCTGACCCCTCACAGAAGACAGAAGCTATGTTTGAAGCATTTGCTGAAGCTGTAAACGCTCTCGGCGGTTGCTACATCACAGCAGAAGACGTTAACACAGACTGTGATGACGCTCTCATCATGGCAAGAAAAACAAAGCACATTTGCGGTCTTCCCCACATCAGTGGCGACCCCTCTCCCTATACTGCTATCGGTACATATCAGGGTATCAAGGCTACTGCAAAGGTAGTTTTCGGTTCTGATAACCTTAACGGTTTGAAAATTGCTGTTCAGGGTATTGGTAAGGTTGGTTTTGACCTTTGCCACCACCTTGCTAAAGAAGGCGCTCAGCTTTACGTATCCAACCGTAACAATATGGCGCCCCTCGAAAAGCTCCGTGATGAGTTTGGCGCAGTAATCGTTCCTGCAGACAAGATTCTTTCTCAGGAATGTGATATTCTCGCTCCTTGCGCAATGGGTGCTGTAGTTAACCCCACTACAATTCCTAACTTTAACTGTAAGGCAATTGCAGGTGCGGCTAATAACGTTATTCTCGACCTTGCTTCCGGTGAAGCTCTCAAAGCAAGAGGTATTGCTTACGCTCCTGACTTCATTATCAACGCAGGCGGCGTAATTAACGCAGCAGGCGAAGCAGCAGGCAATTACAACGAAGAAGAAGTTCTCAAGAAAGTTTACAACATCTACAACACTGTTGAACGTATTCTTACTGAATCTAAAGAAACAGGCAAACCTGAAGGCGTTATCGCTGAAGAATTTGCTGAAGAATGTATCTGGGGCAAGAGATAACTTACCGCTTTCTTTCGGAGAAAGCTTGGCAAAGAACTTGCAACTAAATAACAAAATCAAAAGCTGTATGATTTTTCATACAGCTTTTATTTATTGTTTGTAATACCATCTTTTAGGGTTTTCGTGAATGTATTTCACGTGCTCTTCGTAATCTTGTTCATTTCTGATTATATGATCGTAAAACGATTCCTGCCAGACGTTTTCTCCATATTCTTTATTACAAAAACGTTTAAATGTCGATACAAAACTTGAAATTATCGAATATTGTCTTGTAGGGGGCGACGTCCTCGACAATAATTTTGTTCGTTTCGCAAATAAAACTATTATTTGCCTTTACGATTTCGGACAAGATTTGTTTTCTGTCTTGTGTACATATCGTTACAAAATATGCACCTACTGAATTATAATCATAATTATAATCATATTTTTTGATTCTTGTCGGTTTCCTTTGTTGATATTTCTCTTCCATTGTCATCACCAAGGTCATTATATCATAAAATACAAACACACACAACAAACAAAGGTACATTATTCCCAAAAATACACTATAACGCATCTTTTTTCTATGTCGAAAAAATGACAAAATTGTTAACAACCCTTGACATTGTAATAATCCGTGTGATATACTCATATTATAGAATATTTGTTCTATACATATATAATTAAAACAGTTAAACAAATACATAAAAAGGAGAATCATTATGTTTTGCGCAAATTGCGGTGTAAAAATTGAAGAAAACGTAAAGTTCTGTCCTCAGTGCGGTGCGCCCACACAAGCAGAACCTCAAACCTCACAGGAACCGGTACAGGAAGCTACTCCTCAGGTTACACCTGCAGTTGTTGAAAATATTCCTGCTGAACCCATTCAGGAAGTTAAACAGGAACCAGTTGTTCCCACTGTTCAACAACCTGTTACTCCCGTTGTTCTTCCCAAAAAGAAAAAGAAGAAAACAGGTCTTATTATAGGAATTGTATCGGCAGTTATTATTGTTGCGCTTGCGGTTGCTGCACTCCTCAATCTCGGCGCTATAAAGAACCTTTTTGTAAAAATGACCACTTCCGACGAGGGTTACGTACAACACGTTTACGAAAAAGAAACCAGTAACATTGCTGAATCTATCGGCAACTTCATCACCTCTTTGTCTAACCCCAAGCAAAACACCATAGAAGCGGCAGACGCTGAAGTAAAAATTGAGCTCGGCGACAAAACTATTGCTTTGCTTGAAGAAGCTCTCAACATGGAGCTTGACTGGGTAAAGAGCGCGGCTATTGCATACAATATAAATACTGACGGAAACCTCACCTCAATGGATATGGACCTTAAACTCAACGACAAAAAGGTCGTTTCCGCAGATGTAATAATCGATATGGAAAATCAGGAGCTCTACCTCAACGCTGACGGACTTTTGGCCAAACCCGTTCGTATCTCCCTTGCAGAAATGACGGGCGGCAGTTATCCTGCTATGGATGCTGAAGAAATTCAGGAAATGGCAAACAAAATCCTTGGCTGTCTTCCCGACGGCGAGGTTGTAGAAAGCATTATTAACCGTTATTCAGGTGTAATACTTGAATGCATTGAAGAGGTTGAAAAAGAATCCGACAAGCTTGAAATTGGTGACGTTTCTCTCAAGTGCGAAAAATACACATTTAAGATTGATGAAAAGTTTGCAGCAAAAGTTGTAAAAGCAGTTCTTAAAGAAGCTAAGGGCGACAAAGAACTTAAAAATATGATCAAAGACCTTATTAATTCTGAAGGTTTGTCCGATGTTTTCGCAGGTGTTGATGCTGACGAAGTTATCGAAGAATTTGAACAAGGCATAGAAGAAGGTCTTGACGAAATTTCCGCTGATATGTTCGGAGAATTTGACGTTGACTTGTCCGTATGGGTAAACAACGCCGGTGATATCATCGGTATGGAAATTGAACTTGAAGAAGGCAAATTCTCATTCCTTGCTCCCGAAAACGGCAAAAAGAATGCCCTTGAAATCAAACTCGAAGCAGCGGGCACAAAAATAGTATTCTCCGGTAGCGGAGTTAAGTCGGGTGATAAGCTTAACGGCAAATATACGTTGAAGGCAATGAATATGAATATTGTTGAAATTGCTCTCATCGACTACGATACAAAAACCGCAGAAAACGGATATCTTAACGGTGCTATTGAAATAACACCCGCAAAAGACATTGTTTCTATGATAACATCCGGAATGGACGATGCTCCCGATTCCATTAAATCCATTCTTTCTTCCGAATTAAAGCTCAGACTTGACTTCCAGTCATCCGAAAAAACCGTAAACTTTGGTATATCTCTCCTTTCGGACAACAAGAGCTTAATCAAGCTTTCTATGAATACTGAAGCAAAGCAGAAAACAAGCATAAAGCTTCCCTCAAATGCTGTTGACGCAGAAGATATTGAAAATCCCGAAGATATTCTTTCTGTATCGGGAACTGCAGGATTCTTTGAAAAGTTTGTAGAAGCAGGCGTTCCCAGAGATTTGGTTGATAGTTTGCTCAATAGCGGATTTGAATTTGGCAACAGCTCTTCATCGGAAGTAGCAAAACCCGACTACGACTGGGAAGATGATTACGATTGGGATAATGATTACGACGTAAGCGGCGGACGTGATAACCAATTCGATTATGATTACGACTACGAGTTCGACTATCCCGAGGCTGTGGAAACAGAAATCCCGACAAGCCTTGTAGCTGCATTGGATTTTTTATTAGCACGATAATATATTTACAGTAAAAAAACAACAGCGTCTCAATTAAGCAAGAAAAATGCTTACTTGCCGACGCTGTTGTTGGTTTAAACCTTTTAACCATATATAAATCAAGGATTATTTTATGGAAATACAAATTTCAAACATAAAAAAGAAATACGGAAAAAAATCGGTGCTCAACGGTATCTCCTTTAGCACAAGTGAAGGAAAATGTATCGGAATTTTAGGCGGAAACGGATGCGGAAAATCAACACTGTTTTCTATACTTGCAGGCATATCAAGGGAAGATAGCGGTACTTTTTTGTGCGACGGAATTGATATAATAAAAAACAAAAAGCTCCGTTCGGAAATTCTGGGATACGTTCCGCAAGGCACACCGCTTTTTGAAGAACTGAACGCATATGACAATCTGCTTCTTTGGTATGAACCCGAAGAATTGGAATATGAACTTCAAGAAGGCATTCTCGCCATGCTTGGAGTAAACACATTTTTGAAAACCCAAGTATGCAAAATGTCGGGCGGTATGAAAAAACGTCTTGCCATTGGGTGTGCAGTTGCTCATAAGCCGAAAATACTTTTGCTTGACGAACCCTCTGCCGCACTCGACCTTATATGCAAGGAGCGTATTTCAAATTATTTAAAGAATTTTAAATCAAATGGCGGTATTATTCTTCTTGCAACACATGATGTCGGCGAGCTTGAGCTTTGTGACGAAATGTATATAATGAAAAACGGCGTTCTGTCGCCGTACAGCTATGACGGGAACGTTCACAGATTGGTAGGCAATTTATAAAAATGAAGACAAAAAAATACTTTAAACTAAGGCTAAAAAAAGCATTACGCCACTACCCAGCCATAATTGCCATCAATATAATCTTGGTCGTATGTATTTCAGCTTCCTGCATTCTACTTATAAACAAGAACGCAGATTCCGACAACAAACAAAGAATTAAAATCGGAATTGCGGGAGACTTGACAGATACTTACCTTGACATCGGTATAACGGCAATTCAGAATATAGATACTTCAAATCTGTCTATTGAGTTTATTACGCACAGTAGCGAAGAAGAAGCAAAAACAATGCTAAAAAACGGAGAAACCGCGGGGTATATTCGTGTGCCGGATGGCTTTGTTGAATCGGTAATGGATATGGACAATATTCCCGTATCGTACGTCACCAACAATTCTCCAAACGGATTTGGAAGTATTCTTATGAACGAAATAGCCAAGACCATTTCCGACACCGTTGCCCATACCCAAAAGGGTATATACGGTATGCAGAAGCTTGAACGAAAATACGATACCGAACAATCTCTCCGCGAATTAACGGATAAACTAAACTATGAATATATAGCCTCGGTTTTAAACAGAACCAACGCTTTTGAAGCAGAATACGTAGGTATTGCAGACGGACTGTCTATGGGCGGGTATTTTGTCTGCGGCGGAATTATGTTGTTTTTGATGCTGTGGGGAATTTCCTGCAGCTCTGTGTTGATAAAAAAGGACCGTTCTCTTGAAAAGCTTCTTTTATCCAGAGGACAGTCAGTCTGCTCACAGGTAACGAGCGAATTTTTATCTTTCTTCCTCATTACCCTTGCAACTTTCGTTTTATTTGCATCTGTGGCAGGGATTGCTTTGCAGTTTTTCAAAACAGGTATAAGAGAAATAGACAACAATTACGTTTTTGATTATGTTCTTTATATAATTAAATTAGTTCCCGTTCTGCTGATGATGACTTCTTTACAATTTTTGTTCTATGAAATAGTATCGGGAACGGTCGGAGTCGTATTACTTCAATTTGTATACGCTATCGGTACGGGATATATATGCGGCTGTCTGTATCCTAGCCACTACTTTCCCGAATCAGTCCAATCGGCAGCGGCATTACTTCCTACAGGATTTGGCGTTACTTATATGCGGCAAACGCTATCCTCTTCACTGTCATCAGGTACTTTTATCGGTGTGCTCGGCTATACGGCGTTATTCCTCGTTTTAAGTACACTTTTCAGAATACAGAGAAACGCGAGGGATAGTGTATGAAAAAAATCAGAACATTACTTTTAAGAACACTTCTTTTTAACAAGAGACTTTTGAAAAAACCAAGCTTTATCCTGATACTCTGCCTTATTCCCCTTTTGGTGATTTCAATGGTTTACTTTACAAAGGACGAAAGCGGTATTCTTACCGTAACTTTATGCTCTGAAGATGCAAACGACAGCCTTGCAAACAATATAATTAATAAACTACTGGCAGAAGACGGAGTTTTGATATTTACAAAGGCAGACAGCGTTGAAAAAGCTTATGACAGCGTAAAGATGGGCAAAGCCGACGCTGCCTGGATATTTGAAA
Source organism: Oscillospiraceae bacterium (assembly GCA_015065455.1). Classification (GTDB taxonomy): domain Bacteria; phylum Bacillota; class Clostridia; order Oscillospirales; family CAG-272; genus RGIG1995. The sequence continues at coordinate 20,605 of SVQI01000018.1, forward strand.
AAGATCTGCAAAATAAAGTTGACAGCTTTGTTGACAGCAATATGCGAAAGCCGTTTATAAAAGTTATCGAGCGAGAAACGGACATTTCACTCCAATTATCACACGAAAAGCTTTGCGGTTGCATATATCCTTATATTTCATATTCTATCTTTAGAGATTTTCTGTATACCGAGATGTTTACAGTCGAGGATATATCGGAAAAAGAAATTGAACAAGGATACGAAAACGCCCTCGGCGGCGGAAATCTTGTTGAGCTTGAAAAAATAGACGGAAAAGAAAATAAAGAATCAAACAACTATTTGACAGCACCTCTGCGCGGTATTATGGCACTTGTTGTTATTCTGTGCGGTCTTGCAGCTGTAATGTATTATCAATCAGATAAGGAAAACGGAACGTACGATTGGCTGCCCTCAAGAAAGCATATTCTTTTCGGCATGGCTACCACCACAAGCGCAGTATTTGACTGCTCGGTTATTGTAATTATTTCGCTTTTGCTCTCTGGATTATTTACATCGGCGGCGTTAGAGCTAATATCGGCGTTGCTTTTCGTTTTGGCGACAACGGCGTTTTGTACGGTAATTGGCTGTGTTACAAGAAAATCATCAACGACAGCGCACATTATTCCTTTCGTTATGATTATTTTACTTGTTATATCTCCTATTTTCTTTAATTTAAAAAGTATTGTCGTTTTGCAAAGATTTGTACCGACTTACTATTATCTCTACTCTATTTATAACCCCATGTACCTTATGTATATGCTCTTTTATTCGTTAATTATGTTCTTATTTGCTTTTATTTTGAATAAGATAATTGAAGGGTAAACCTGCGTAAAACATTGTAATAAATTTGTCGAAGTTCGGAAATAATTGTTGACAAAAAGTTAATAATATGTTACCATATTTGTAGCAAAATTATAAATAATTCTATGGAGGACTTACCATGAAAAATTGCGTAAAATGCGGCGCACCTATGAACGACGCCGACGTTATTTGCCAGAATTGCGGTACAAACAACGCTCCCCAGCAGCCTGCAAAAAAGGCAAACAAGCTGACTGATGCGTTTGCAAAGTTGCCCGTAAAAACACAGAGAATAGCTATTCTCGCTGCTGCAGCTGCTGTTGCTGTACTCGTACTTGTTTTACTTATCTCCGCTCTCTTCAGCGGTGGTCCGGAAAAGGCAATCGATACATATTTTGATGCTACCACAAAAGGAAAATACAACAAGATCGAAAAGCTCGCTCCCAAAGATTATTGGGAATACGTTGAAGACGAATACGATTTCGACGTTGATGAACTCGTAGATAACCTCAAGGACAATGAATTCCTTGAAGAAAGAGTTGAAAACTACAAAGACACATACGGCAAGAACGTTAAGACAAAAATTGAGTATCTTGACAAGATTAAAGCTGACGAAGACGAACTCGATGAGATCAAGGATAATCTTAAAGAAAAATACGACATCTCTAAGAAATCTGTAAAGAAAGCTTACACTGTTGCATATAAAGTTACAATCAAGGGCTCTGAAGATAAAGACGCTAACTTCGGTACTTTGAGAGTTGTTAAAGTAGGCAGCAGATGGTACGTTTGCGGAAGCTCATTCTATGCAGCTGAACAGTTCGTATCTGCTTACGACGACTAATATTTAACGTATGATATTTAAAAGCCTCACAGTTAAAGCTGTGAGGTTTTTATGTAATTGTTATTTATATTTTTCTATACTATGAATATATTATTGACAAATTATGCACAACATGATATAATTTAGGTAATAAATTCTATTTATGGAGGATTTGCTATGAAATACTGCGTAAACTGCGGTAACGCTATGAACGATACCGATATCATTTGCCAGAATTGCGGAGCAAACAATGCACCTGCACAACCCCAGAACACAACAGAAAAGAAACTTCCCGACCTTAAGAAGATTCCCCCGAAATTCATAGGAATTGCTGCTGTTGCGGTTGTTGCAATCGTTGCTTTAATAATTATTATTTCCGCTTTTTCAGGTGGCGGCTACAATAAGGCTATTGACAATCTTATTGATGTAAGTATGTACGGCAAAATCGATAAGATAGAGAAGCTCGCTCCCAAAGAATTCTGGGATATGGTTAAAGACGAAGAAGACCTTTCTGTAAAGAAATTCATTGATGCCATCGAAGACGCTGAAATAGTTGAAGAAATGATCGAATCAATGGAAGACGAATTTGGCAAGAACGTTAAGGTTACCTACAAGGTTACAGAGGAAGAAGAACTCGACAAAGATGATCTTAAGGAGTTGAAAGAACACCTTAAGGAAACTTACGACGTATCCAAGAAGGACGTTAAAAAGGCTTACGAGCTTGAACTTGAAATGAAGATCAAGGGCAGCGAAGATAAAGACGAAGATGAAACTGATCTCGTTGTTGTTAAAATCGGAAACAATTGGTATCCCTTGGTTGACGGTGAATTCTATCCCTCAATGTACTTAATGTTGGTTGCATTCGACAGCGCGGGAGATATGTGGGAATAATATTCTTACATAATAAAAGATACGAAACTATAATTTAATATTATAAAAAACCACTCGCATAGTACGTGCGGGTGGTTTCTTATACAAATAAGCAAATAACAAAAAAATCCATACAATTTTATGATTTGTTGCGTTATTTTGTATGTTCGAGATCCTTCGCGGCGCCGCCACACTGTCATTCTAGAGCGAAGCGAAGATTCCTTTCCTTTGCCAAAAAACAAACAGAGACACCACTTCGGTGTCTCTGTTTGTTTGGCGGAGAGAGAGGGATTCGGTCTCGCGCGACCTGCGCGCTCGGTCTTCCGCGGCTCTCGACAGTCCACTGGACTGTCGATTCACTCCCGCTTCCCCTTCGAATCCTTTCCTTTGCCAAAAAACAAACAGAGACACCACTTTGGGGCAGTCCCATAAGGAAGTAATCTCTATGTAGGTACGGTGTAACCCCGTGAGGGGTTGCACCGTTTCCTATTTTTATGCCACATAGCGGAATTGTTGGGGATTTTTCTTAATTTCCTCTATCATAGCACGGATTTCTTCAGCGGTAGGAATATCAATCATACCTACTGCGGAGAAATAAATATCGACCTTCACGTAACAATGACCGCTTGATTTGTCGTTGTTGTGAACCTCAATACGGTCAATCAGCGAATTGACGATTGTGGGCGTAAGCTCATTCACATCGGTAAGTTCTCTGAGGGTTTTAAGCAGAAGTCTTAAATCCACCGCTTTCTGATCGGTGCTTTCCAAAGTTTTTCGCATTGCCGCAACCGAAGCAATTAACTCTCGCTGTTCCTTTTCGTACTCTGCCATCAGCGTGGTATAGCGGTCATCCTCCAATTCGCCAAGAACCTTGTCCTCATAGAGCGATTTAATCAAGCGGTCAATATTCTTGATACGCTTTTCATCCCGCTCTACCGCCAATTTCATACGGTTGTATTCCGCTTTCTGCATCGCACTGTTTTTCTTTGCCAACATATACAGAAATACCGCTTCGTGACACTTTACAAAATCCGCAAGTCCGCTGATTGCTTCTTTTACAATATCTTCAAGAACAATGTCACGGATATAATGGATTTCGCAAGTTCCTCTGCCATCCTTATAGTTGGCACAACGGAAAAACTCTTGGTCACGACGTAGGCTCTTGGATGCACAGAAATGAAGCTTTGCACCGCAATCGGGGCAGAATACCAATCCCGAAAATAGGCTCGTCCGTCCCGTCTTGGTGGGGCGGCGTTTGTTTTTGCGAAGCTCTTGCACTTTCAGCCAATCCTCCTCAGATATAATGGGTTCTTGCTTATTCGGTATGATTACCTGATCTTCCTCGTCAAAATAGACTTTCTTGTGAACCTTGTAGCTGACCGTACTACTCTTAAAATTCACCGCACATCCCGTATATTGTCTGTTTTCAAGAATGTGAACGATGGTTTTCGTATCCCAACGGCAGGAACCAATAGGAACTTTTTGCGAGCATTTACGGTTTATCGATTGATAATAGGCCGATGGCACCATAATATTTTCCTTTTCTAATTGCCGTGCAATTTGAGAAGGGCCACGTCCGTCAAGGCAGAGCGCAAATATCTTTCGCACGATTTCAGCGGCAGGCTCGTCAATCAGCCATTTTTCTTTATCGGCAGGATCTTTCATATATCCAAACGGAACGGTGGGAGATACTCTTTTTCCGTTGTCAGATTTGGATTTCCAAACGTCACGGATTTTCTTGGAGGTCTGCGCCGCATACCATTCATTGAATATATTATAAAACGGCATCATTTCCATACCCTCACCCGTAGAGGTGTTTACATTTTCGTGAATGGATATAAAGGTTACACCAAGCGTAGGATATACAATTTCCGCAAGGCGACCACCCTCGATATGCTCACGACCAAAACGGGAAAGGTCTTTTACGATAATTGTACCGATTTTACCTTCCTCAACCATACGCTGCATACGGTTAAAATCGCTACGGTCAAAGCTCGTACCGGAAATGCCGTCATCCACAAAAAACATCGTATTGGTATATCCGTGCTTTTTAGCGTAGTCCGAAAGAATCTGCTTTTGGTTGCTGATACTGTTGGATTCGTCTATATTTCGTTTCGTTTTGCCGTTTTCATCCTTTATATCCTCGACAGAAAGGCGACAGTACAAGGCGGTAATCAAATCGTTGTTTATATTAAGTCCTTTATTATAGTTTGCAGTTGTCATTAAAATTTTCTCCTTTCCGACAACCCGGACTTAGCAAAGACATACATATTATACTAAGTCCGAGTGTCTTTTTCGATTGTGCGGAGTTAGATTAAACGCTCCGCCAATATCAGTTGCTTAAACTGTTCCAACGCACTTTGTCTGCCATCGGGATTGAAGTGTGTGGAAACCTCATAGGTGGTTCCGCCTATTTTTTTGACGAAAGTATCCTCACCGAAACGGCGCACTTTTTCGTAATACCGATTGGTTTCTTTACTTTCGGGAATAAGATAGTCCAAAAGGCAGATAGGCTCGTTTTCGTCTATGGGTTCCGGCGGTACGGCGAACACCGCTTCGTTATTCGGGTATAAATCAACTTTTTTCATATATTTCACCTTACCTTTCATCACGGTTACGCTGACGGATTAAGAATTTGCGGTAATGCTCGCAAGCCTTTAAAACAAAATCCTCAACCTGCTTTGCGTTGGCGTTAGGGACATACTGACGAATACGCTCCATCGGGACTTTGAACATTTCCCGCTGATTGGCTTTTTCTTCGCTCATAACGGCGGCAATGATTTCGGGGGTTAAGCCATCCTCTTGACTTATCTTCTTAAAGCGGCAAGCCTGCGAGAGTGACGGAGTGCAATCATTTAATTCCATCTGCTCCAAAAGGTCGTATTGCTCCTGCTCATTAAGATAGGAAAGCTCGACGGCGGGAGTAAAGGAAATGCGCCCCTCGTCCACATATTGCAGAATTTCGGGGATAAGGTTGGTAAGGCGAATATAGCGCTGAACAGTTTTATAACTATCACCTGTGTCTGCACCAATCTGTGCGGTGGTGCGGTTATCATCAGACTTCGGGACAAGTTGTCCCGAAGTTAAATCAGTCCTCCATCCCTGATGTGCCAAAGCCTCCGCTTTCATCTTGTACGCAAAGGCTTTTTCGCTCGGCAAAATATGCTCTCGGTGTAGGTTGCTGTCCACAAGCACGATTGCCGCCGCATCACGGTCAAGGGTAACAATTAAGGCAGGGACTTCTGTAATCCCTGCCTTTCCGCTTGCCATAACCCGTCTGTGACCGGATATGATTTCATATTCGTCTGTGGTGTTTTCTAAAGGTCGGACTATGATAGGAGAAACAACGCCGTGTACCTTAATGCTTTCGGCAAGGGCATCCATTTCCTCATTGTCCTGTACCTTGTAGGGGTGGTTCTCAAAAGGGTGTAATTTCTCGATAGAGATATTTTTCTTGGTATTTTTCATCGTTCATAACCTCGTTCTTTCTTTTTAATCAAATTATTTCGTTTCATTTCGATATTGCGCTCGGCA
>SVQI01000019.1 GCA_015065455.1 Oscillospiraceae bacterium
AACAGTTAAATCTTCCCACTGTTTTGCACGAAGATATTGGTCTGTTGATTTTCTGTATGCTTCTGCTTGGTCGAAACTAACCTTAAAACTGAAGTACAGATTAGTCCTCCCCATATTTGATAGCAGCCTGAGCAGCAGAGAGACGAGCGATCGGCACACGGAAGGGTGAGCAAGAAACGTAACCGAGACCGATTCTGTGGCAGAACTCAACGGATGTGGGGTCGCCACCGTGTTCGCCGCAGATACCAAGCTTGATGTCTGCGCGAGTGCTCTTACCGAGATCAGCAGCCATCTTAACGAGCTTACCTACGCCGTTCTGGTCGAGACGAGCGAAGGGATCGTTTTCATAGATCTTTGTATCATAGTAAGAGGGGAGGAACTTACCAGCGTCATCACGGCTGAAGCCGAATGTCATCTGAGTAAGGTCGTTTGTACCAAAGCTGAAGAATTCAGCTTCTTTTGCGATTTCGTCTGCTGTAAGAGCAGCTCTGGGGATTTCGATCATTGTACCAACCTTGTAGGTGAGTTCAACGCCTGCAGCAGCAATTTCAGCATCAGCTGTTGCAACAACGATGTCCTTAACGAACTTAAGTTCCTTAACTTCGCCTACGAGAGGAATCATGATTTCAGGAAGAACCTTCCATTCGGAGTGCTTCTTCTGTGTATTGATAGCAGCACGGATAACTGCCTTTGTCTGCATCTTTGCAATTTCAGGATATGTTACTGCAAGACGGCAACCACGGTGACCCATCATGGGGTTGAACTCATGGAGAGATGCGATGATAGCCTTGATTTCAGCAACTGTCTTACCCTGTGTTGCAGCAAGAGCTTCGATATCCTTTTCTTCAGTAGGAACGAACTCGTGAAGCGGGGGGTCAAGGAAACGAATTGTAACAGGTCTGCCTTCCATAGCTTCGTAAAGCTTTTCAAAGTCGCCCTGCTGCATGGGAAGAAGCTTATCAAGAGCCTTTTCTCTCTGTTCAACAGTGTCAGAGCAGATCATTTCACGGATAGCAGCGATTCTGTCGCCTTCGAAGAACATGTGTTCTGTACGGCAGAGACCGATACCTTCAGCGCCGAGCTCGAATGCCTTCTTAGCGTCTGTTACGTTATCAGCGTTTGTTCTAACCTGGAGCTTTCTGAACTTGTCAGCCCAGTCCATGATTCTCTGGAACTCGCCTACGATAGAAGCATCAACTGTGGGGATGAGACCTTCGTAGATGTTACCTGTAGAACCGTCGATAGAGATGAAGCTGCCTTCTGTAAATGTCTTACCTGCAAGTGTGAATACCTTGTTTTCTTCGTCCATGTTGATTGCGGAGCAACCGGATACACAGCATGTACCCATACCACGAGCAACAACGGCTGCGTGAGAAGTCATACCGCCACGAACTGTAAGAATACCCTGAGAAGCCTTCATACCTTCGATATCTTCGGGAGATGTTTCAAGACGAACGAGAACAACCTTTTCGCCTCTTGCATTCCATTCAGCAGCGTCTTCAGCTGTAAATACTACCTTACCGCAAGCAGCACCGGGAGATGCGGGAAGAGCTTTAGCAAGGGGAGTAGCAGCCTTAAGAGCCTTAGCGTCGAACTGGGGATGGAGAAGTGTGTCAAGGTTTCTGGGGTCGATCATTGCAACTGCTTCTTTTTCTGTGATCATCTTTTCGTCAACGAGGTCGCAAGCAATCTTAAGAGCAGCCTTTGCAGTTCTCTTACCGTTTCTTGTCTGAAGCATGTAAAGCTTCTTATCTTCAATTGTGAATTCCATATCCTGCATATCGCGGTAATGGTTTTCGAGTGTGTTACAAATATCTGTGAACTGCTTGAATACTTCAGGCATAATTTCTTCCATCTTAGAGATGGGCATAGGAGTACGAACACCTGCAACAACGTCTTCGCCCTGAGCGTTCATAAGGAACTCACCCATAAGCTTCTTTTCGCCTGTTGCGGGGTCACGAGTAAATGCAACACCTGTACCTGATGTTTCGCCCATGTTACCGAACGCCATCATCTGTACGTTAACAGCTGTACCCCAGCTGTAAGGAATATCGTTATCACGTCTGTAAACGTTTGCACGGGGGTTGTCCCAGCTTCTGAATACTGCTTCAACAGCGCCGAAGAGCTGTTCTTTAGGATCAGTGGGGAAGTCCTTACCGATCTTGTTCTTGTATTCAGCCTTGAACTGACCTGCGAGTTCCTTAAGGTCTTCAGCAGTAAGTTCAACGTCCTGAGTAACACCCTTCTGTTCTTTCATTTCATCGATGAGCTGCTCGAAGTATTTCTTACCAACTTCCATAACAACGTCGGAATACATCTGGATAAATCTTCTGTAGCAGTCCCAAGCCCATCTGGGGTTGCCGGACTTAGCGGAAATAACTTCAACAACCTGTTCGTTAAGACCGAGGTTGAGGATAGTATCCATCATACCGGGCATAGATGCACGAGCACCACTTCTTACAGATACGAGAAGGGGATTTTCAGCGTCGCCGAATTTCTTTCCTGTGATTTCTTCCATCTTGTCGATGTACTGCATGATTTCAGCCTGAATGTCAGCATTGATCTTTCTGCCGTCTTCATAGTACTGAGTACATGCTTCTGTTGAGATAGTGAAGCCCTGGGGAACGGGAAGACCGAGCTGTGTCATTTCAGCAAGGTTAGCACCCTTACCACCGAGGATTTCACGCATTTTTGCATTACCTTCTTTAAAAAGGTAACAATACTTCTTTGCCATTTGAAAGTACCTCCATAAATGTATAATAATTTTGTATTTTTGACCAACATACATTCTAACATATTGTGGTCAAAATTTCCATAGTTTTTCAAATATTTTACAAACTTTTTTTCTGTTTTGGTAGATATAACGAAAATATATATAAAAATATGGTAATATTTTGAGCATTTCCTATTGATTTTTGATGCCTTTAAGTAGTATAATCAATGTATACTGATAAAGGATGGTAAAAGAACAGTGGGAGTACAATTCAATACACCGTACATAGCGGAGCTTACAAATGCTACAGTTTGCAACGAACCGCTTTTTTTGCATGTTGAAAAAAAGATAGGAGATCTTAACGAAGGCATACTTTGCACAGCATCACCCTTGGCTTTTCACGTTGATGAAAAAACAATAAACGAAGCAAAGAGTTTTTTAGTAGAATTTGATGTTGTTGAGATTGGTGACGAAACGGAAACTATCATCCGATTTGTAAAAAACGAATCAGGCAACGTAAAAAAGATTGAATACAGAACAATTAAAACTTATTTTGACTTTTTCGAAGAATCGGAAAGAGTAAAAATGGAAATAATATACAAGCATATTGCGAACGGAGTTAGATTTGCGTCTATTGATGGCGTTATTATTTCACCCTTTGCAAAAATAGGCAAGGGTACGGAAATACATGCAACGTCAGAGATCAGGGGCGAGTCAGAAATAGGTGAAAACTGCATTATCGGGCCTTGTTCTGTTATTTCAAACAGCAAGGTTGGAAATATTTGCAAAGTCAATGCGACACAGATATACGATGCAGTTCTTGAAGATGATGTTAATATTGGTCCTTTCAGTCAGGTAAGACCGAACAGCAGACTTTGCTCGGGAGTGAGAATCGGTGACTTTGTTGAAGTTAAAAATTCTGTTATCGGCAACGATTCTCACGCATCTCACTTGACTTACATTGGTGACAGTGATATTGGAAGCAAGGTTAATTTTGGTTGCGGTACCGTTACGTCAAACTACGACGGAAAGAATAAATTCAGAACTGTTGTTGGAGACAACGTTTTTATAGGCTGTAATACGAACCTTATAGCTCCTGTAAAAGTAGGAAATAACAGCTACGTTGCGGCTGGTTCGACAATTACAGAAGACGTACCTGAAGGCAGTCTTGGAATTGCAAGATCACGCCAGACAGTGAAAGAAGATTGGGCAAACAAGAGAAGAGCGGAAGGAAAGCTGAAATGAGTAATATTTTTGATTTGTTTAAGCAAATTGAAAAGAAAAACGACGTACAGACAGGGAATATAAGTTATCTTATAGTAGGCCTTGGTAATCCGGGGGACAAGTACGCTAAAACAAGACATAACGTTGGTTTTATGACACTTGATTATATCGCACAAAAGCTGAATATCAAGATAAATAAATCAAAATTCAAAGCACTTGTTTGCGATACTGAATTGAATGGCAAAAGAGTTCTTTTTATGAAGCCTCAGACGTTTATGAACAACAGCGGAGAGGCTGTAAGAGAGGCTGTTGATTTTTATAAAATACCGATAGAAAACGTTATAATTATTTACGATGATATTTCGCTTCAGCCGGGAAAAATGCGTATAAGATTAAAGGGAAGTGACGGAGGTCATAACGGTATAAAAAGTATTATATACCATTTGAATTCCAACGAGTTTCCCAGAATCAAAATTGGTGTAGGTGCAAAGCCTAACCCTGAGTATGATCTTGCAGATTGGGTGCTTGGGAATATACCCGAGGACGAGCAGGAAGTAATGCTGAATTGTATCGGTAACGCTTATGAAAGCGTTAAACTTATGGTAGAGGGAAACTCAAATAAGGCTATGGAAAAGTATAACTGATATGAGTATAATTACACAGCAAATAAAAAAAGAAAAAGAATATAAAAGCATATTGTCAAACATTTTGGCACAGCTATCGGCAGAAAGACCGCACCCTTTGTCAGTCACGGGACTCGGAGAGGGTGCGGCTGAAGTGTTTTATGCGGAGCTTATTTCCGACGTAAAAAAAGAAACCGGAAAGGGCAGCTTGTTAATATGTCCCGATGAAAAATCGGAGCAGAGATTAAAAAACACTTTTGAATCAATCGGCATTAAAACGTTGATATATCCATACAGAGATTTTGTCTTTCACAACATTACAGCGTCGCACGAATTTGAACACGACAGATTAAACGTATTGGAAGCTGTAATTACCGGGGAATACGACGTTGTTTTGGCAACTCCGGATTCTGCTTTGCAGTATACTGTTCCAAAAGGTGTTTTGGTTGATTCGGTATTCGTTATCGATTCTGAAAAAGAGTATGAATTAAAGGAAATTATCAGATTTCTTGATATAAACGGCTATATGCACGTAGATATGGTCGACAGCGTCGGACAATACTCCGTAAGAGGCGGTATTCTCGACGTTTTTTCTCCGTGCTGTGAAAATCCTGTCAGAATAGATTTTTTTGATACTGAAATCGAGCAAATGGGCACTTTTGACGTTCTTTCTCAAAGAAGGATCGAACATATAGGAAGTGTAAAGCTTATACCGGCAAAAGAGGTAGTTTTATCTTCCGAAAAAAGAGAAGAACTTAAGAAGATACTGTCATCACATTTGAAGAAGATAGGCGGTACTCCCGCTGAAGAAACGGTAAGAGAAGAGCTTGAATGTGTTATTTCGGGTAATGAATGCAATTTTGCAGATAAATATATTTCGTTAATTTATCCCGATAAGACGTGTTTGCTTGATTATTTTGGAAAAGATACTTTGTGTTTTGTTCATTCATACAGCGGTGTAAATGATAGAATAAAGGCTTATGAGTGGCAGATGTCACAGACAGAAACTGAACTTATAGAGAGCGGAAGCGCAAATTCAAAATATGCTGATTTTTCAAAGAAAAATGCGGATTTTGAATATTACACAGACAAAAATCCTACCGTTTTTGTTGATACGTTTCTCACTTCAATGAACGGAAAAAAACTGTCGGGCGCGTACAGTTTTATAACGAAACAAACAGTTTCTTATTTTGAGAAATTTTCTTTATTGCTCGAGGACTTATCTTCGTATATTCAAAACAGATACAGAATTGTTATTTTGACAGAAAGTGAACAAAAATCAAAAGTGTTGCTGAATATGCTTTCTGATGCAGGGGTGCCTGCAATTATGGGATTAAGAGAGGGAACTGACCTGACGGGAGGTGTTCCTTGCCTTATAAATGATTGCATTGTAAGCGGATTTGAGCTCACCGTATCTAAGTTCGTGTGTTTATCGCTTCGAGCAAATTCAGGACTTAACACAAAAGACACATACAAGAAAAATAAAAAGAAGAAGTCTAAGAAGAGCGCGCAGGAAAAAATACTTTCATACGCGGATTTAACCGAAGGAGACTACGTTGTACACGATGTGCACGGAATAGGCCAGTATATCGGACTCCATACTTTGACACTTGACGGAATTACAAAGGATTTTGTAAAGATCGTATATGCGGGAAACGATATGCTATATCTGCCTTGCACACAGCTTGATTCGATAGCTAAGTATATTGGCGCTCGTTCTGAAGACGGAACGCTTAAACTGTCCAAAATGGGCGGAAAAGAGTGGGATAAGGCAAAATATAAAGTTAAGAAAGCCGCAAAAGATATGGCTAAAGAGCTTATAGCTTTGTATGCAGAACGTTTGCGCAAAAAGGGAATAGCTTTTGATAAGGACGACGCTATGCAGTCTGATTTTGAATCGGGGTTTGAGTACGAAGAAACCGACGGTCAGTTGGCGGCTATAAATGAGATAAAAACGGATATGGAACAATCGTATCCGATGGATAGACTTCTCTGCGGAGACGTTGGTTTTGGAAAGACCGAAGTTGCGTTAAGAGCTGCATTCAAAGCGGTAAACAGTTCAAAGCAGGTTGCGATCTTGGTTCCGACGACAATTCTCGCTCTCCAGCATTACCAGACGATATGCTCAAGAATGAGAGGCTTTCCTGTGAAAATAGATATGTTATCGCGTTTTGTAACCCCGAAACAACAAGCAGAGGCTATCAGACGCGTAAGACGTGGGGAGACAGATATTATTGTCGGTACACACCGTCTTTTGAGCAAGGATATTGAATTTAAGTCTTTAGGGCTTATTATTATAGACGAAGAACAGCGTTTCGGTGTTGCGCACAAAGAAAAATTAAAGCAGATGACAAAGAACGTTGATGCTTTGACCCTTACAGCAACACCTATTCCAAGAACGCTTAATATGGCTATGAGCGGTATTCGTGATATGTCCGTTCTCGAAGAAGCGCCTGGGGACAGATTACCCGTTCAGTCTTATGTTCTTGAATATGATGAATTGATTATTTCCGAGGCAATAAAAAAAGAACTTCGCCGCGGCGGTCAGGTCTTCTATCTGCATAATAACATAGAAACTATTGATTATGCCGCAAGGAGAGTTGCGGCAATGGCGCCCGATGCAAGAATAGCGATAGCGCACGGTAAGATGGATAAAGAAACGATAAGTGAGCTTTGGCGTTCACTGATTGAGGGTGAAATTGACGTTTTTGTTTCTACAACGATAATCGAAAGTGGAATTGATGTACCAAATGCCAATACGCTTATAATTGAAAATGCTGACAAGTTTGGATTAGCTCAGCTTCATCAGATAAGAGGAAGAGTTGGCAGAAGCAGTAGACGTGCTTATGCTTATTTTACGTTTCCGAAAGGAAAGGCGTTGTCCGAGATTGCTACGAAAAGGCTTTCTGCAATAAGAGAATATACCGAGTTTGGAGCTGGGTTTAAGGTGGCTTTGCGAGACCTTGAGATAAGAGGAGCCGGTAACATACTCGGCGCTGAACAGCACGGTCACATGCAAAGTGTCGGATACGATATGTATATGAAGCTGCTTAACGAGGCTATACTTGAAGAGAAGGGTGAGGTTTTATCACCTAAAAAAGAATGTACTGTTGATTTGAACGTTAACGCGTATATTCCGGAAAAATATATCAGAGTTGCATCACAGAGGATCGACGTTTACAAAAAGATTGCGCTTATTGAAAACATTGAAGATATGCGCGATATAACGGACGAGCTTCTTGACAGGTACGGTGATATTCCCGAGGCGGTAATGAATTTGCTCAAAGTATCGCTTGTTCGCAAAAAAGGCTCGGATGCTTTGATGAGTAAAATTGAAAAACGTAGCGGCAACGTGCTTGTTTATCCGTATCAGATGAATACTGCTGTGTGGACTTATATTGCCGCTCAAAACAAGGGGAAAGTTTTGATGAGTCTTGGCTCTAAGCCTTACGTCTGCTGTAAAATTGACAAAAACGTCGATGTGTTTGAATATATAAGCGGGATCTTAGACAATTACATTGAACTACAAAAAGAGATGTGAAATCTTACTGTTGGTTTTTTGTATTAATATGTAAAAAAACAAAAAAGTGTTGAAATTATTTGTCCGATATGGTATTATATTTGACAGGTGTGTAAAATAGGGGGATAAAGATGGGTACCATAATCAATCTAATTATAAAGTACATCAACTTTATTTGGAACTTTCTAAGCTCGCTTTACGATTTCAGAAAAATATATAAATATACGGGTGTATTTTTTACCAGAAAGTTTAAGAAGGCAAAAAAGAACCACAAATACGCAATTCTTGTAGCTGCAAGAAATGAGGCAGCCGTTATAGGTAACATGATTGACAGCGTTAAGAAAAATGATTATCCTCAGGAATTGGTTGAGGTTTTTGTTGTTGCGGATAACTGTACAGATAATACCGCACAGGTTGCGCGCGAACACGGTGCTATTTGTTATGAGAGATTTGATAATTTAAGAAGAACAAAAGGTTTTGCACTTCAGTATATGGTGGAATTGATTCGTAGAGATTACGGAATTGAGACTTTTGACGGTTATTTTATTTTTGATGCAGATAATTTGTTAAAAAGAGACTATTTGGCAAGAATGAACGAGTCTTTTGATGCAGGAGAAAAAATTGTTACGTCATATAGAAATACGAAAAACTTTGACGATAACTGGATCTCTGCATCCTATGGTATTCACTGGTTGAGAACGGCAAGAACCGAATCGCGTGCTCGTTCTATATTCAGACTTGCTACCAGAATTCAGGGTACCGGGATTTTGTTTGCCAGTGAAATTCTTAGAGACGGTTGGAAGTATACCGGTTTGACAGAAGACAGAGCATTCTGTGCTGACGCTGTTGCGAACGGATATAAGATATCATTCAATAATGATGCTCAGTTTTATGATGAACAGCCGGTAGATATTAAGATGGCGATGAGACAGAGACTTCGTTGGTCTAAAGGTCATCTTCAGGCTCTTGTTGAAACAGGTCCCAAACTTTTGTCTCATATATTTATTACCAAAGGTTTAGCAAATAAAGATATTGACGGCAATCCTATTCCAAACCCGCTTTGGAAACGCATTTTTTATAATTTGCGTTTAAGATTTATGAGTTTTGATATGCTGACGGTTGTGTTCCCGTTATCATTAGTTTCCTCGTTCAGAAAGATAACAGTATACTTCTTGCGAGTGGCGCTTATACTTGGAACAGGAAAGGTTATCGGTATGAGTTATGCGCCCGGAGTAATCAGTAATACTTTTAAATTTTTGCACTTAGATCCGTCTTTTAGTACTCCTATGCAAAATATTTTTTGGCTTGCATTCTTTACTTTCGGTTGGACTATTTCTACATATTTAAGTGGAATATTTACCGCCGCTTACGTATATCTTTTTGAACATAAGAGAATAAAAAAGATTGCATGGTATAAAAAGATATGGTTCTGTATGACTTTTCCGATTTTTGATCTTATCGGTAAATTAACCTTAATTATTGCTTTGTTCAAACGTATTGAATGGGATCCGATAGCGCATATAGCTGTTAAGAGTATTGACGAGCTTCAGATAGAACTCGGAGATACCTACGAAGAAAGCGAAAACAGTTCCGAAGAAGAAACAGAAGAAAAGGTTGAAATAAACTTATAGTTGATTAATAAAAGGCGGCTTTTTAAATGAAAAAAATAAGAATAGTATCATTTTTGCTGTGTGTTTGTGTTGTATTGCTGTCGTTTTCATCTTGTGCAAAGCCCCAGGTTGCGATGGAATATAAGGGCGAGACTATTTCGGTCAATATGTATACGTATTGGACATCTTTGATTAAAAGTAATTACATTTCAGCGACTGATGATAACGATAAATACTGGGATACAAAGTATAGCAACGGTCAGTCTTACGAACAGAAGATGAAGGAAATAATTGACTTCAACGTTAAAACAAATCTTATTTGTAAGAAGCTTTTTTCTGAGTTAGGATTGTCTATCCCTGAATCAAAGGCTGAACAAATTGATCTTGCATTGTCAGATTTGATTGAGGCTTACGGATCAAAAAGCGCGCTTAACTCTGCATTATCAAATTATAATATGAATTATAAGATGTTAAAACAGGTTTATGAGATTGAAGTTATGACGACGATGGTATACGAGGCTTTGTATACCACAAACGGTCCTCGCGCTATAACCGACGATAAACTTGATGAATATTTTAAGTCAAGCTATTCTCTTATGGATATGATTATGATTTACGATGATTATGAATATGAGAGAGATGCGGAAGGAAAGCTTATATTTGATGATAAGACTAATTCATACAAGACAAAAAAACTATCCGAGGATGAATCAAAGGCAAAAAATGATCTTGCAAATGATATAATTAAAAGACTTCAAAACGGCGAGAGCTTTGAGACTTTGAAAGAACAATATAACGAAAATCCAAAGAAGGATATATTTACAGATGGATACTATATATCAACAAACGACGTATCTGTTTACGGTATGGATATAGTAACTGCATCACAGCAGACAGAAATTGGTTCTTACAAGATGGTGGATGACGGGGCGGTTATCTGTATTATGATGCGCAAAGAACTCAAGGAAAAGCCATATATAAAGGATGATTATCTCACACAGTTTGAGAATCTTGTGGAATATTGCAAGATGAATGATTTCAATAAGTATATGACCGAGCTTATGAAGAATGTCAAGGTTTTGGATGATGCAATATCCAATATATCTGTAAGAAAAGCGCCCTTGATTAATGATTCTGCGCTTATGTGATAGTGGTGAATAATTATTATTTGAAAAAATGAAAAAAGGTATTGCATTTTTTGAAAAATGTGGTATAATATTGTAGTGTAAGGTTAGAAGAGTGGTTTTGCCACTCTTCTAAATTTTATATAGGGACTTTTTTACAAAAATATAATGCAAAAAAGGAAAAGAAGTATGTCAAAAACGAATGCAAGACCTGCTAAGAATATTGCAGGCAGAGTAAAGGAATTGCTCGAACCTACCGTAAACGGACTCGGATATGTTCTTTGGGACGTTGAGTACGTAAAGGAAGGTGCGGAGTGGTTTTTGAGGATTACCCTTGACAGTGAAGAGGGGATAAATATTAATGACTGCGAAAAGGTGCATATGGAGATAAGTCCTATGCTTGATGAAGCGGATCCGATTGAAGGCTCATACAGACTTGAGGTTTCATCACCGGGAATAGAGAGAGATTTGAAAAACCCGATGCACTATAAAGCTTGTTTGGGATGGGACGTTGAAGTAAGACTATTTACTGCACTTGATGGCAGAAAGGTTATTAAAGGCATTCTTGCAGGATATGATGAAGATGAAAATAAGTTTTTGATTGATGAAAACGGTAATGAAACTGTTCTTGACAAGAGTATCGTTTCGAAGATAAAAACAGTTTACGAATTTGATTAAGTAAATATAAAGACAGATTATATAAATGGAGGAAGCATTTTAGGCTTTTTATGCTTATGTGCTATTGTTAAAAAAATGAATACAGAATTTTTTAATGCTCTTGATTTGCTCGAAAAGGAAAAAGGTATACCGAAAGACTATATGATTGAAAGGGTTGAAGCGGCTCTTGTTTCTGCTTTTAAGAGAGAGCAGGGCGGAAATAGTAACGTTAAGATTACTCTTGACCCGGTAAAGAAAGATATGAAGGTTTTTGCATTGAAGGAAATTGTTGAAGAGGTTACAGATCCTAACCTTGAGATTACCCTTGAGGATGCAAAGAAGATCAGCAAGAGATATGCCCTCGGCGGTACTGCAGAAGTTAAGATGGATCCTAAGAACTTCAGAAGGCTTAGTGCTACTACTGCAAAACAGGTTATTATTCAGGGTATCAGAGAAGCTGAGAGAAGCATAAGAGTAAGAGAATACGAAGATAAGAAAGAAGAAATTATTTCAGCTGTTGTTCAGAGAACAGACGCTGTTACGGGTGACGTTATCGTTGATACGGGAACAAGTATTGCAAAACTTCTTAAGTCTGAACAGATTCCCGGAGAAAGATTTGCTGACGGTGACAGAATCAAGGTTTTTGTTACTGAGGTAAGAAAAGAAGCTTACGGACCTCTTGTTACTCTTTCCAGAACACATCCCGGAATGGTAAAGAGACTTTTTGAAATGGAAGTGCCCGAAATCCAGGACGGTACTGTTATAATCAAGGGTGTTTCGAGAGAAGCAGGCTCCCGTACAAAACTTGCTGTTGTTTCAAGAGATGAAAACGTTGATCCTATCGGCGCTTGTATCGGTAACCGCGGTATGAGAATTACTGAGATCGTAGAAGAGCTTGGCGGTGAAAAGATCGATATAATCAAGTATAGTGAGGATGCAGAAGAATATATAAGAGAGGCGCTTTCTCCCGCTGCAGTTCGTCAGGTTATTATTGACGGAGAACGTTCATGCAGAGTACTTGTTGATAACGATCAGTTGTCACTTGCTATCGGTAAAGAAGGACAGAATGCCCGTCTTGCAGCAAGACTTACAGGCTTTAAGATAGACATAAAGACAGAGCTTAACTAACATAAAGTAAAAAACAAATCGGAGGATACAATGGGACAGCCGTTGCCGAAAAAAAGAATTCCGGAAAGAAGATGCTCCGGATGTAATATGTCGTTTCCGAAGCCGACACTTCTCAGAGTAGTCAGGGCTCCCGACGGAAGCGTATCTTTGGACTTTACGGGTAAGAAATCGGGACGTGGAGCTTACGTGTGCAGAAACGTTCAGTGTTTCAAGAAGGCAAGAAAAGCCAAGCGTTTTGAACGCAGTCTTGAATGTGAAATACCCGAAGAGGTCTACGATGCTTTGGAAAGTGAACTCAGTGAAAATGAGTAATAATAAATTACTTGGAATGCTGGGACTTGCTGCGAGAGCACGAAAACTTGTGGCGGGGACGGAGATCGTAACCGACAAAATAAGGTCAGGGCGTGACGTTAAGCTTGTTCTTATTGCTTCCGATGTATCGGATAATACAATGAAAAAAATAGTAAATTGTTGTGAGTTTTATGAGACGGAATATAAAATTATACAGTTTACGAGAGATGAAATATCTCACGCTATCGGAAAAAGTTGTTTGACTTCAACCGTAGCGATTATTGACCATAACTTTTCAAGCGCGGTCAAAAAGCTGGTTTAAAGAGGTGCTTATATGTTATCGAATCAAAAATATCGTATCAGTAATATAGCAAAGGATTTTGATGTAAAAAGCAAGGAGATTATTGAACTTCTTGATTCTAAAGGACTCAAAGGCAGAACTCATATGGCGGTTTTGACACCCGATGAGTTTGGAGTGATTTTTGATTGCCTTACAAAAGAAAAACAGTTTGACGGAATTGGTAAATATATTGACGGAGAGTTAAAAATTAAGGAGCCTAAAAAGATTGTTGAACCTGTTGTTGAAAAAGAAGAGCAGGTTAGCAAAGCTGTGCAGAATACAGCTCCCGAACAGACAAAAAAAGCTGAAGTTAAGAAAGATGTTCAGCAAAGAGATGCAGCAGAAAAGGTTGAAAAGAAGCAAAACGAACCTGTTAAAGCTGCACAGAATGCTCCGGCTAATAATAAGAATGTACCGCAAAATCAGCAAAGAGATAATAATTTTAATAAAAAGAAAGATCAGAAAAAACAGCCTGCTCAGCAAAGACAGCACAGACAGGAGCTTAAAGTGGAAAGAGTTCTTCCCGATTCAAGCGATGCTGTGCGTCAGAGCAGTCACGTAGCTGGTACAAGAGTTGTTGACACAAGAGCTTCTCATGTTGATCTTTCCAAGTACGATGAAAGACTTGAGAATTTCGTAACAGATCCCAAGATGAATTATTCATCGGATCGTAAAAAGCTTAAAAAGCAGAATAACAACGGTAAATACGATAAGAGTAAGGATAAGGAAAAACTTGCTCTTGAAAAGATTAAGAAAGCTGAGCTTGAAAGAGCAAAGAAGCTCCAGCTTCAGATTCAGGTTCCCGATGAGATTTCTGTCGGCGAGCTTGCAACAAGAATGAAAATTACTGCTGCAGACACAATTAAAAAGCTTATGAAGCTTGGTATTATGGCGAGCGTAAATCAGATTATTGACTATGATACGGCATTCCTTGTTGCTGATGAATTTGGTATAAAGGTTTCAAAAGAAGTTGTTGTCACCATTGAAGAAAAATTGTTTGACGAAAAAGAAGATAGTGAAGAAAGTCTCGTAAAACGCGCTCCTGTCGTATGCGTAATGGGACACGTTGACCACGGTAAGACGTCACTTCTTGATGCGATTCGTCATGCAAATGTTACTGCAGGTGAAGCTGGCGGTATTACACAGCATATAGGTGCTTACAGAGTAAACGTAAACGGTCAGGATATTACATTCCTTGACACCCCCGGACACGAAGCGTTTACAGCTATGCGTGCAAGAGGTGCTATGGCAACTGATATTGCTATACTTGTCGTTGCTGCAGACGACGGCATTATGCCTCAGACAGTTGAAGCTATCAATCATGCAAAAGCCGCAGGTATTGAAATAATTGTTGCTATAAATAAGATGGATAAGCCGAGTGCCGACCCGGATAATATTAAACAGCACCTTACACAGTACGAGCTTGTTCCTGAAGAATGGGGCGGTGATGTAATCTGCGTACCCGTTTCTGCATTGACCAAGATGGGTATTGACGATCTTCTTGAAAACGTTCTCCTTGTTGCCGAGGTTAAGGATCTTAAGGCTAATCCCGACAGACGTGCAAAGGGTATAATTATCGAATCTAAGCTTGACAAGGGCAGAGGACCCGTAGCTACTGTTCTTGTACAGGCAGGTACTCTCCATGTAGGAGACGTTGTTATTGCAGGAACTTCGGTAGGACACGTAAGAGCTATGCTTGATGATAAGGGTAAGAATATTAAGACCGCAGGTCCATCTGTTCCTGTTGAGATTGTTGGTCTTTCTGAGGTTCCCGAATCTGGCGACGAATTTAATGCGGTTGAAGATGAAAGAATGGCACGTACACTTGCAGACCAGAGAAGAGCTAAGCAAAAAGAGGCTGAATTTAAAGCTAATTCCAAAGTGTCTCTCGATGATTTGTTTGCGCAGATTAGCGCAGGAACAAAAGACTTTAATGTTATCGTAAAGGCGGACGTTAACGGAAGCGCAGAAGCTGTTAAGCAGTCACTCGAGAAGCTTTCTAATAGTGAAGTTAAGGTTAATGTAATCCATACAGCTGCAGGCGGAATTACTGAAGGTGACGTAATGCTTGCTGCAGCATCCAATGCTCTTATAATCGGTTTCCATGTTCGTCCCGATAAGAAGGCTATTGACTCCGCCGAGAGACAGAACGTCGAAATCAGAACTTATCGTATTATTTACGAGTGCATCGAAGAAATTGAGGCTGCGATGAAGGGTATGTTGGCGCCCGAATTCCGCGAGGAAGTTCTCGGACACGCAGAGGTACGTCAGACTATCCACGTTCCCAAGGTTGGTACTATTGCCGGTTCGTACGTTCAGGACGGAAAGATTACAAGAAACTCACAAATTCGTGTTGTTCGAGACGGTGTAATAATTTTCGAAGACAAGATCAGTTCGCTTAAACGCTTTAAAGATGATGCTAAAGAAGTTATGCAGGGCTTTGAATGCGGTGTAGGTCTTGAAAAATTCAACGATATCAAGGAAGGCGATATTCTTGAAGCCTTCGAAATGGTTGAGGTTAAGAAATAAATTACAAATTTATGAGCTGTATCTTAATATTGATACAGCTCATTTTGTAGGTGTGTAAATATGAAAGACAGAAGTTTTTTACCAATAAACAAAAAGGAAGTTGACTCTCTTGGTTGGGGAGAAGTTGATTTTGTTTACGTAACGGGGGATGCGTACGTTGATCACCCGTCTTTTGGTGTTGCTATAATATCAAGAGTTCTCGAGAATGCAGGTTTTAAGGTTGCTATTCTTTCACAGCCGGATTATAAAAGTGCTGAAGCATTTAAAGAGTTTGGAAGACCAAGACTCGGTTTTCTTGTTACAAGTGGAAATATTGATTCAATGGTTGCGCATTATACTGTTTCTAAGAAAAAACGCTCGTACGATTATTATTCTGCGGGCGGAAAAATGGGGAAAAGACCCGACAGAGCTGTTATTGTATACTGTAACAGAATCAGAGAAGCGTATGGAGACGTGCCGATTATAATAGGGGGACTTGAGGCGTCACTCAGGCGTTTTGCTCATTACGATTATTGGGATGACAAGATAAGACGTTCAATATTGATTGATTCAAGAGCAGATATTCTATCTTACGGTATGGGTGAAAAAAGTATACTCAGGATTGCAGAGCTTCTTGATAAAGGCGTTCCTGTAAAGAAAATACGCGATGTTTTAGGTACGGCATACGTGTGCAAGACGGGCGAGAAAATTCATTACGAGTGCGCAGGCGGCTTTGATTTTAACGAATTAAAGAAAGATAAAAAAAAATATGCAGAAGCTTTCGCGTTGCAGTATAAGGAAAATGATTATATAAACGGAAAAGCGGTTTGTGAATATTACGACGGCAAGATGCTTGTTCAGAATCCGCCGATGCCACCGCTTGAGAGAGACGAGCTTGATAAGGTTTACTGTTTGCCTTTTACAAGGGCTTACCATCCGATTTATAAGAATGAGGGCGGTGTACCCGGAATAAACGAGGTGGAGTTCTCTATAACCCATAACAGAGGCTGTTTTGGGGCTTGTAATTTCTGTGCTATTGCTTTCCACCAAGGAAGAAGTGTGAGATCAAGAAGCATAGAATCTGTTCTGAATGAAGCTCGTGAAATTACGGAAATGGAAGGTTTTAAAGGCTATATCCACGACGTTGGAGGTCCCACAGCCAATTTCAGATACCCATCGTGTCAACAACAGAAAGAGCACGGTGTGTGCAAAAACAAGAAATGCCTTGCGCCTGAACCCTGTAAAAACTTAAAAGTCAGTCATACAGAATACGTAGATCTTTTATCAAAGATAGAGAAGTTACCTAAGGTAAAGAAGGTATTTATCCGATCGGGAATAAGATTTGACTATCTGATGCTCGACAGAGACGATAAATTCTTTAAAAAGCTTGTAAAAGATCACGTAAGCGGTCAGCTTAAGGTTGCTCCTGAACACTGTTCATCAAGAGTATTAAGAATGATGGGTAAGCCGGATTTTTCCGTGTATGAAAAATTCAGAAAGAAGTTTTTTGATATAACCGAGTCTTTTGGGAAAGAACAGTATCTTGTACCGTATCTTATGTCAAGCCATCCCGGTAGTACGTTGCGCGACGCTGTCGAACTTGCCGTTTATTTGAAAAAAAGTGGCTATTCTCCTGAACAGGTTCAGGATTTCTACCCAACACCCGGTACTGCATCAACAGTAATGTATTATACGGGAATTGACCCGTTTACGAAAAAAGATGTATACGTGGCAAGGGAATACGAAGAAAAGAAAATGCAAAGAGCTCTTTTGCAGTGGAATAAGCGCGAAAATCACGAAATTGTAAGATCAGCGCTTGAAAAATGCGGAAGGACAGATCTTATAGGTTTTAGTAAGGATTGTCTTGTTCCCCCTGCTAAAAATGAAGTAATGAAAACACATTCGAAAAAACAAAATCAACGATCAAATTTTCAAAAGACAAAAAATAAACCTAAAAAGAACTTGCCTAAAAACAACAAGAAGAGTTTTAAGACAAAAAACAGATGAATTTTTTGTAAATTTTTTGGAATTTGTTGACAAAGATAAATATATATAGTATTATAATTAGGTGAAACTTAAATAGTTTCTTCCTTGCTGTATGCAAAGGCATACGGCCAAAGTCCATAAGGAGGTGTAAAACATGGAGAAAATGAATGCGTCTTACGAGACAATTTTCGTTGTAGATCTTCAGAATGGTGAAGAAGAAGTAAAGGCTCTTGTTGAAAAGTTCACAAAGCTTATTGCTGACAACGGAACAATCGAGGAAACAGATGAATGGGGTAAACGCAGACTCGCATATCCTATCAATGACCTTACAGAAGGTTATTATGTGCTTGTTAAGTTTACAGCGCCTGCTGCTTTTGTTTCTGAACTTGAGCGTGTTTTCGGTATAACCGAAGGAATTATGCGTTCCATCGTAGTAAAAGCAGGAAAGTAAGAAGTAGAAAGAAGGAGAGTTCACCGTGGCTAATTTTAACTTCAACAAAGTAATACTCGGCGGTCGACTTACAGCTGATCCCGAACTCAAGACCACACCTAACGGTATCGTGGTTACGTCATTCTCGATAGCAGTAAACCGCAGACCCTCGAAGTCATCAGACGGACAGGCAAATCAGCAGAGTGATTTCTTTAATTGCACAGCATGGAGAAGCACAGCTGAATTTATTACAAGATATTTCAGAAAAGGTAGTTCTATTTGTATAACAGGAACACTCCAGAACAGAAGCTGGAATGATCCTCAGGGTAACAAGAGATACGCTACTGATATAGTTGTTGATGAGGTAAATTTTGTTGACAGCAAGGGTGACAACACACAGTATCAGAGCTCATCTGATAACTTTGGAGCGCCTTCTTATTCGACAGAAGCAACACCTGATTTTGAGGTTATATCCGGAGATCAGGATCTGCCGTTCTGATTACGGCAGACTCAAAAAGCATATAATGATATGCTAATCAGAAAATAAACAGGAGGATTCACAAAATGGATAGAGAACAGAAGCCTTTCCGTCAGAGCAATCGCAAGAGAAAGAAAGTTTGCCAGTTTTGCGCTGACAAGGTAGAATACATCGACTACAAAGATACAGCTCGTCTCAGAAAATATATCAGCGAACGTTCCAAGATTCTTCCCAGAAGAATTACAGGAACATGCGCAAAGCATCAGCGTCAGGTAACAATTGCTGTTAAGCGTGCTCGCCAGATCGCACTTTTGCCTTACGTAAGCGACTGATTATAAGAATAATTAAAAGCTACACTTTTTGTGTAGCTTTTTTTATATTAAATTTGTGTAAGAAAGATATTCTTTTTGTGTGAATAATAAAGTGTTACCGTTTTCGTTGTTTAATAGATAGAAATATACACTATCATTTGAAATGAATTTAAATTCTTGAAATACTGTGTCGTTTATATACACTGTTTTTTTGGAGATAATATTTTTATTTTTAATTTCTAAAGGTATATTTTTTTTAGTAGATTTTACTGTTTTTGGTGTAAATAAATTCAAGTGATTTTTTAGATATTTTGTAGCATCAAAAGCTTTTAGAGCGTAGTCGTGTTTGCTGATTGCTAATTTTATTGGCTCGTTATAATTTGTTATAGCAGAGTCGTCTGCAGAAAATATGGGACAAATTATATAATAAACAAGGCTGTCGTTTTCGTAAGAGTATACGTTATCGTAATTTGTAATATAATAAGCATATTCCGAAATATATTTACTTAAAAAATCATTTTGTGAATTGTGTGATTCTTTAAATGTACTTTTGTTGATAGCCGAGGCCATTCTTCCAAGTGTTTTCCCAGACGGAAATATACAAAGATACGAATCTGATATGGAATAGTTGATCGATTTAGGAAACTGATAACTTCCTTTGAATTGTTTTGGAGCTAAGGGATAGTCGATAATTTTTTTTGCGTATATATCTATTTCCTTGTGGTCTGCGGTAATTTGCTTTTTAAGTACAGCGTATTCGTTCTCGGAATTTAATAATTTTTGTTTATAATAATCTTTATCTTTTTTTTCGTTAAAGAAGTTGTCAATTTTTTTGAGTGATTGGCTTCCACTGTAATTTTCACAGATGCTTATAAACAGTTTTCTTGCTTCACATAGCTTATGATAATAGTCAGAATTTTTTTGATCATCTGTCATATCTGTTTTTGCATAATCTGAGAGATTTGAAAACCATATTGCACAATTAATAAAATTATGATCTGATAAATACAGAGTGTTTTTTATATTAAAACTGTTAGCGTAAATTGTTTTACTTTCTTCGCTGAAGTTGTTCAGAAGTAGCGCTTTATCAAAAGAATTACACAGATTATCAATACCTGCTGTTACAGATGTTAAAACTGTCATTGTAATATTTTTCGATATCATTTCCGTTTGATTGTTTGCATGAATAGTTTTGATAAATAAACCCACACAAAAGAGAAAAAATGCGACAAAAAATGTTATTAATTTTATTATATATTTTTTCTTTGAGAACTGCATATTTTCACCTCCTTGATGGTTTTTAAATGTAGACAAAAAAATTGACAAGTTTGATGTTGTTTGTTATAATAGTTGTATGATTATAATTGAATTTATAAACGTAGAAAAATATAGCAGGTGAATATAAAATGAAACTTTTGTTGGCTATAGTTAATAATGATGATGCAGGATATGTGAATTCTGCTCTTGGAAAAGATGGTTTTATAGTTACAAAGATTGCATCGACAGGCGGATTTTTGCTTAAGGGAAATACAACGTTTATGATCGGTGTTGATGATAAAGATGTTGATAAGGTGTTTGATATTATCAGTAAGTATTCAAAGAAGAGAACAGTACCGATATCTACCGATCCAACAAACAATCCAGCAATGTTTTCGAATGTTTCTGCAAACGTTACAGTTGGAGGAGCCACAGTATTTGTTTTGAATGTAGAGAGATTTGAACATATATAAAATACTAAAATAATGAATCGGATCGTCTGATGGAAAACAAAAAAGTGTTTTTGCACGGAAATGAAAAAATTCTGAATTTTTTTGACAGTGCATCAAAAAACGGAAAGATAGCACATGCTTATATTTTTGAAGGGGGACGGGGCAGTGGAAAACATACGCTGGCTCGCCGTCTTTCGTGCCTTCTTGCATGTCATAACTTGTTCGAGAGGCCCTGTTTTGAGTGCTCCTCGTGCAGAAAGATAGCGGAGGGCATTTCACCGGACGTTATTGAAATCGGTCTTTTGAACGATAAAAAAACAATTGGCGTTGATCAGATCAGGGAGTTGCGTTCAAGTATATATATAAAGCCATCCGAAGAGGAAATGAAGGTTTATATTATCAGTAACGCAGAAATGATGACCGTTCAGGCACAGAATGTGTTTTTGAAAGTCCTCGAAGAGCCACCTAAGGGAATATTCTTCTTTATGCTCTGTGAGAATACGTCAAATATTCTTCCTACTGTCAAATCAAGAGCTCCCGTTTTGAAAATGCAATCGTTTACTGATGCTGAGTTGACAGAATATTTGATTAATAATGATAAATCTGCGCTTAATTTATATACGTCTAACAGAGACGAGTTTGAGCTTATAATCAGAATTGCTGATGGAAAGATTGGCGAGGCAGAGCGTCTTATTGCCGATTTGAAGTCGGGAAGAGAACAGTCAAAACATGAAAAAGCTAAGAATATGATTGATCTATTGGCTGATTCTTCTAAATATTCCGAGTTTCTTTTATATATGCAAAAAATTGCAAAAGCTAGAGACGAGCTTGGTGATGTTATAAATTACTCTCTTTATGCAATAAGAGATTTGATGACTGTAAAGAAAAATTGTGATATTAAACCGATATTACTTTTTTACGGAGATATAGACTATGCCGAAAAAACTGCTGCACGTTTTACGTCGGCAGGGGTTATGAAGATATATGATGAATTATGCCGTGCAAAAGATGAGGTATCTATAAATGCAAATATTAATAATTTGCTCACCTGTCTATCGTATGAGTTGAGGAATGCGGCAAATTTGTAGGTTTATAAACTTTTTCGCATTGACAGCGGCGGAAAAGAAATGAAAAAATTAAGCTGTCAGGACATGGAGAAAATTATGGATAAGAATGAAATAGTAACACTCCCCGAAGAAGTTGAGGTTATAGGTGTCAGATTCAGACAGACGGGCAAGATTTATTATTTTGATCCGGCAGGTATTAAGGTTGAGCCGGGGGAGAACGTAATCGTAGAAACAGCAAGAGGTCTTGAATACGGAATGACTGTTGCAGGAAATAAGTTTGTATCCAATACTGAGATTGTTCCTCCGTTGCGCAGTGTAGTAAGAAAGGCGACTGATGCTGACGATGCACATCACGAGGAAAACAACCGGAAAGAAAAAGAAGCGTTTGATATCTGTCTTCAGAAGATAGAAAAGCATAATCTTGACATGAAGCTTATAGAGGTTGAATATACATTTGATAACAATAAGCTTTTGTTTTATTTCTCAGCTGAGGGTAGAGTAGATTTCCGCGAGCTTGTAAAAGATCTTGCTGCAGTGTTTAAGACGAGAATAGAGCTGCGTCAGATAGGTATCAGAGATGAAGCTAAGATGATGGGCGGACTTGGAGTATGCGGTAGACCTTTTTGTTGCAAGACGTTTTTGAATGACTTTGCTCAGGTTTCAATAAAAATGGCAAAAGAGCAAAATTTGTCATTAAATTCAGCAAAGATTTCGGGTACGTGCGGAAGATTGATGTGCTGTTTACGTTATGAATCTGACGTTTATGAAGAAGAGTTAAGAAAAACACCTAAAGTGGATTCTATTGTTGATACGCCTTCTGGCGAAGGGGTTGTTATAGAAATTAGCCCTTTGGCAGGAATAGTTAAAGTAAGAATGAATTCAGCTACTGATCAGGCACCTAAGGCGTTTTCGAGAGACGACGTAAAGGTAAAGGGATACTTACGCAAGAAGGAAAAAGACGATAAGATAGATGAAGAACTCAAAAAACTTGAGGGATAATAAAAAAAGAGAAAAATTATTATAAAACATTTGCTTTTTTCATATATATGTGTTATAATATGCCGGTAAGGCACGATGAATGTTGTTGTTTGTCGTGTTTTGCAAAATAAAATTACTTTTAACATACTTTATGGAGGTGTACATAATGGCTTATAAAATTGACGCTGAACTTTGCATCGGTTGTGGTGCATGTGCCGCTGATTGCCCTGTAGAATGTATTACAGAAGAAGACGGCAAATACGTTATTGATGCAGAGAAGTGCCTTGATTGCGGCGCTTGCGCAGGTTCTTGCCCTGTTGAAGCTCCCAAGGCTGAATAATTTAACATTTTTTCGGCAAATGGATCGCATTTTCCATGCCGGGTTTTGATAGGAAATCTGCCATCTGTGCCGATTTCCTATCTTAATTTTTATACGGATGTTTAAAGAGGGGAGGGGATTCTGGATGAATTGTGATTTTGTATTATTAGAAAACGAACGGGTCGATGCAGTTGACAGCAAAATAAATCTTATACAGAAGAAAGACGGATTTGCTTATGGTACTGATGCCGTTATGCTCGCTGCGTATATAAGAAAGATGAGCAAAAAGACTGCCGTTGAATTTGGTGCAGGAACAGGGATTATATCGTTGCTTTGTGAAGAATATAAAAAGTTTGGCAAGATCTATTCCGTTGAAGTGCAGAACGACTATTATGATTTACTGAAAAGAAATATAGCGTTAAATAAATCAGAGGTCAATCCGATAAAATCAGATATCAGAACCCTTACTCCTGTTGATTTTGGCGGAGAAGTAGACGTTGTGTTTTCAAATCCGCCGTATATGAAGACCGATTCCGGTTTTGCTAATACCGATATAGGTAAAAATACGGCAAGACATGAGGTTGAGGGCGGAATTGAAGATTTTTGCAAAAGCGCATCAAAGATTCTCAAGCACGGCGGTTTGTTTTATTGTGTTTACCGTCCTGACAGAGCAATTGATCTGATATGCTCAATGAGGAAATATAATCTTGAACCTAAAAGAATGACGTATGTTTATCCGTATGTTGACAGCAGAGCTTGTCTTATGCTCGTAGAAGCAAAGAAAGGTGCATTGCCGTCGCTTTATTTGACAAAGCCTTTTGTTATATTTAAAAGCGCTACAGAAAAGAATACAGATAATTCAGATGATATGAATAAGGTATATAAGGAGTGTGATATGGACGATGAGTATAAACGAGTTTGATTTCAGAGAAGAGAAGAATAAAATTGAAAACGGCGTTTTATATCTTGTTGCTACTCCTATAGGTAATATGGCGGATATAAGTGAAAGAGCATTAAAGGTGCTTGAAGGTGTTAGCTTTGTTGCGGCTGAAGATACAAGAAACTCGGGTAAGCTTTTGTCATACTTCGGTATTAAGCAAAATTACGTTTCATATCACGAGCATAATAAGGCTGAAGTAGGCCGGAGAATCGCAGAAAGACTTTTAAACGGTGAAAGCTGTGCTTTGGTTACTGATGCGGGAATGCCGGCGATAAGCGATCCCGGTGAGGATCTTGTAAGACTGTGCTCAGAAAAGGGCATAAAAGTTACTTGTGTTACGGGAGCTTGTGCTCTTACTACCGCGTTGGTGTTATCGGGGTTAAATACAAGAAGATTCAGTTTTGAAGGTTTTCTTAAGGGACAGAACAGCGAAAAAACAGAGCTTTTGAAAAAAATAAAAGACGATGACAGAACTTTGATTTTTTATGAGGCTCCCCACAAGCTGAAAGCAACGCTTGATTGTATGTATTCTGTATTTGGGGATAGAAGGATTGCGCTTTGCCGTGAACTGACTAAGATTAATGAGGAGATATGCAGGACGACAATAGGACAAGCGATTTTATTATATCAAACAAAGGAACCGCGCGGAGAATATGTTCTGATTGTCGAGGGGGCAGAGAGTGCTTCTGAAAACGATTGGACGTCATTGACGATAGAAGAGCATATAGATTTTTACGTTAATTCGGGAATGTCGAAAATGGACTCAATAAAGAAGGTTGCGAAGGACAGAGGCGTTCCAAAGGGTGAGATTTACAAGCTTACGATTAATAATTAAAAAAGCCCATATGGGCTTTTTTGTCTTGATTACATATTGAGTCCGAAATACGAAAGAATACCCTCATATATACCGTCTGCAAAACGCTGAGGTTGTTGGCTCATTAAGTATGCGTCGTTTTCGTTGGTGATATAACCCATTTCAATTAAAACAGCGGGCATAGGTGTTCTTCGTAAAACGTAAAGAGAAGGTCTGACAAACATACCTCTGTTCTGCAGTCCTGTGTAGTCTGCTATTCCGTCTATTATTTCTTCCCCGAGCCAATATCCTTCGCTGTTCATACTGTAAGCGTATCCTTCGGCACCGCTTGCTGTTGGGTTTACTGAGGCGTTGGTGTGAAGTGATATGAAGTAGTTAGCTCCCCAAGCTACAGCCGAATTTACCCTTGTTGAAAGACTTGTTGCATTACTTGTACCAAGCTGTTCTGTAGGGGTATTTCTTGAAAGACGGACTTCAAAGTTTGGATCGCTTCGCAGGAGGTTTGCAAGTCTTGTGCCTATGTCGTACGTTATGTTTTGTTCTCTCAGACCAAAACCTTCTGCACCTGCGTTAGGGTTAACGGGATTGTGGCCTTGATCTATGAATATTTTTATTGCCATAAGTAATACCTCTGATTATTTAATGTCTAATAATATAATATACAGATGGCTTTGCAGTTGACATAAATTTTAAGATGATATATAATTATTGAGTAAAATATTTTGTGGAGAAAAAATAATGGATTTTCTAAAAAACCGTCGTTTGTTGAGCTATACAAGGAAAGCAGTTGACGAATACAAGATGATTGAAGAAGGGGATAGAATTGCCGTAGGAATTTCGGGCGGTAAGGATTCTATTGCTCTTTTTTGCACGCTTGCTGCTTTAAAGAGGTTTTATCCTGTCAACTTTGAACTTGTAGGTATAACTATTGATACGGGTTTTGAGGGAATGGATTTTTCAAAAGTTGCCGAATTGTGCGCAGATTTGGAAATCGAATACCATATAATCAAGACAGAAATTAAGCAGATTATTTTTGATTACAGAAAGGAAAGCAATCCTTGCTCGCTATGCGCAAGAATGAGAAGAGGCGCTTTACATGATGCAGCAAAGGAATATAGCTGTAATAAGATTGCTTTGGGACA
This sequence comes from Oscillospiraceae bacterium, assembly GCA_015065455.1. GTDB lineage: Bacteria > Bacillota > Clostridia > Oscillospirales > CAG-272 > RGIG1995. The sequence goes on from SVQI01000019.1 coordinate 25,913, forward strand.
TCATTATGATGACGTTGTTGAAACGTTTATTCTTAACTTGGCTTATGAGGGCAGACTGGGTACTTTTTCTCCAGTGACGTATTTGAGCAGAAAAGATTTAACGATGATAAGACCGTTTATTTACACAGCAGAAAAAGACATAAAATATTTTATATCAAAGAATGAATGGATTCCGTTGGTCGAGAGCACTTGTCCTGAGGATAAGAAAACGCAGAGGGAAGAGGTAAAGAAATTTTTAGCAGAAAATGAGAAACTGAATAAGGGTCTAAAACACAGAATTATGGGTGCTATTCAGAAAGCCGGCCTTGATGGATTTCATGAATAAATTATCGATAAAATACTGATGCAATTTAATAATAAAAAATATTGCAAAAAAACAAAATATTTTCGAAAAACATATTGACAAAGTGATTTACCTATGCTATAATTGTCAACGTTGTGAAAAGAAAATATGCTGGTGTGGCTCAATGGCAGAGCAGCTGATTTGTAATCAGCAGGTTGTTGGTTCGACTCCGATCACCAGCTCCA
>SVQI01000020.1 GCA_015065455.1 Oscillospiraceae bacterium
ACTGCGGTTCGGTCACGGCTCGGCTCTAAAAGTCCACCGGACTTTTATTCACTCCCTCGCCGCCGCTTCGCTACCCTCGTCAGATGGAGCCGAGAAATACGCGCTTCGCGCGTAAAAAAAGGCACAAAATGTCAGGAGCTTCGCTCCCGAACCCACACAAGAGGAGCACTTTTGAAAAAGTGCCCTCTTGACTCCCTCAAAACTTTAACTAAAATAAACTTTTATTATTTTTTTATATTATTTTTTAAAAATAATATTTACTATATGCGCTTTTTGAAAAAAGCTCCTTTGGAATCCGCAAAAAATTTAAATAAATAAGCATTTATTGTTCACTAAAACAAAAAGCTCCCGAAGGAGCTTTTTTATTTTTATTCTGCCATTACCTTGATAACGGCCATTCCGAGATCTTCATTGTAAGCGTAGAGCTTCATTTCTTTCATTTCTTCCGTACGTGAACGTACACCAATTGTGATCTTTCCTGCGTACATCTTTCTTTCGGGAAGTGTTACTTTGTTGTGGTCACAGTTGTCTGATCCTGTACCAACAATTTCAAACTCTTCGTTTACTGAGAATTCAACAAAGGGTGTTGCATTTGCAACTTCATTTCCGTCTTCGTCAACACAGTAGCAAGTAAACAAGCCAACATCGCTCATATTTGCCTTAAAGCTGAGATCCTGTTTAAGAACAAGTCTGTGTGCCTTCTTAGATGTCTTTCTTACGTGCTCTGCTACGTCTTTTCCGTTTCTTCTACCGATAACCTTAAGTTCACCGGGAGCGTAGATAACGTTCCATTCGCCGTGTCCGTATTTTTCAATCTGCTGTTTGCCGAGTGATTCGCCGTTCAAGAACAATTCAAGCTCGTCGCAGTTTGTATATACGGTAACAACGATTTCGTTGCCTTCAAGTCCCTTGAGGTTCCAGTGAGGAACGATGTGAGCCATAGGCTCGTCTGTCCAGTGAGAAACGTTCTGATAGAATGCGCCTTTCTTCTGCAAGAAGAGGTCGATAGCGCCTGACTTTGAGCAAAGCTGGGGCCATACTGCCTCACCTCTGTGCTCAATTGAATCCCACTGATAGCCGCCCATAATGTAAGATCTTTCAGTAAAGAACTTCCAGTTCTTTTCACGGCCCAAGAACCAGTGGTTTGTATCTCTATCCTTGTCTCTGATTCTACCGTTTGCGTTAGATTCAATAAGCCAGTCTCTTGTTGTACCTGTCGCACAGTTTTCAGATGAAAGAACGGGCTTGTCGGGATACATTTCATGAATTTCATCATAGAAACGGTGGTTATAGTTAATTGAAATTACATCGCAGTAGGGGAATACTGTTGAAAGCTGCGGGTCGTTTGACTGTGCGCTTGTAATAATTCTTGTATTATCAAGCTTACGGATAAACGCTGCCATTCTTCTATGAATACGAGGACCTTCAGCAGTCTTCTGATAGTATTCTTCGTTACCTGTAGACCAGAACGCAACGCTGGGTCTGTTTCTGTCACGCATAACGAGTACACGAAGCTGCTCCAAGCTTTCCTCTGTAGACTCGAACCATCTTGTTTCGTCGAATACGATCATACCCATTTCATCAAGAAGGTCCATAGTCTTTTCACAGTGCATATAGTGGCAAAGTCTTACACCGTTTGAGCCCATCTGTTTAATAAGTTCAAGCTTATATTTAGCAACGTTGTCGGGCAAAACAAGACCTGTCAAACCAAAGTCCTGATGCATACATACGCCCTTGATAAGCACTTTTCTGCCGTTAAGAATAAAGCCCTGTTCTGCATCAACAGCAATTGTACGGAAACCGATTCTTGTAGCATCTTCATCAGAAAGCTGTCCGTCAACGTAAACTCTTGTTACTACTCTGTAAAGATTAGGTGTTTCTGTATCCCAAATCTTAGGATTGTTTACTTCAGTAGAATATTTAAGTGTTGTCTTATCTCTGAAAATAGCAACGCCCTCAGCCTTGCCTGTTGCAACAACCTTTCCGTCAGCATCAATAATATCACTTTCAACTGAAACGTTCTTATCTTCGTCATTATCGTTTACAACAGTTGTCTGGAAATCAACTCTCCAAAGTGTATCATTAACCTTTGTTGCGGGAGCGTATACACCGTAACGGTCAATAGCAACGGGTTCAGTAACAACAAGATCAACGTTTCTGTAAATACCTGCGCCCTGATACCACCAGCCTTCAAAGCCTTTACCGTAAACGTAAATAGCAAGTACGTTTTCTCTGTCGAAGTAAATATTGTCTGTGATATCTACGTCAAATTCGTTGAATGCTGAGAAGTTGTGCTTCATCAAGCAGCCATTAAGATAAATAGTAGCTTCGCCTGCAATACCGCCGAACTGAAGAATAACTCTCTTACCCTTCCATTCTTCTTCAGCCTCGAAGTGCTTTCTGTACCACGCGTTGTCATAAATAAAATAACCTGTCGCACAGTTACCTTCTTCTGTAGGAGTCTGGCCAATTATATAGTCGTGGGGAACGTTAACGTTCTTCCAGTTACCCGATCTTAAATCAATATCTTTAAAACGGTAGTAGGGGTTAGGCGCATCATAATAACCGTGCGCTGCAGGACCTGTCTGCTTTCTTATCGTTTTTGCCTGTGAGTATACGGGGCCTTTATCGTCCGATGTCGGATAATTTACCTCGATATCGCCCTTGTGGAATACCCATCCTCTGTTTAATGATATTACTTTACGCATAAACAATACCTCTCTTATGTCAGTTTATATTTAGTAATTAAATCTCAAGTTCTTCTGCGGTCATAACAAAACCGTAATCGGCATAGTCAAAGATATCCGCTTTTTTGTCGGGGTTTATCGCAATAACCGTACCCGATGACTGCATACCCACAATATGCTGAACAGCGCCTGAAATACCTACCGCAATATACAAATCGGGAGCAATTATCTTGCCCGTAAGTCCTACCTGTGTATCATAAGGCATTATACCCTGGTCAACTATACGTCTTGACGATGCTATGTCAGCTCCGTATTTTTCTGCAAAATTCTTTACAGCTTCAATAGACTTAACAGCACCCCAACCAAGAGAAACCACCATTCTCTCCTTTGAGTCGTCTTCCGTTCTTACTGTTGCCATAGCGGGTAAAGTTAGACTCTTTATCTTTGCAAAAATCTTTCCCGAAAGTGCAGGTCTATACATAAACAAAGTCTGTCCGTCTGTCTTAAGGTCTGTACAGTCGGCGCAAAGTCCAAGCTTCAGTCTTGAAGCAACTCTGCCCGCAATTCTCTTGCTTTCAGAATCTGTCGCCCACAAAACAGCGTTCGGCTTTTCTTCTTCAATCATTCTGCAAATCGTTTCTTCATCGGAAAGAGGAATAACTTTTATATCGTCAGAAACCAATTTTGCAAACTCCATCGGTTTTTCGCCAACGATCCATACTTTTTCAAGTCTTTCCGTTGACTTATTGTCCTCTGCTCTTTCCTTCTTGTTGCTGTTAAGCACGTTTCTTATCGTACTGTCAAGCTCTGATTTATCAAGAAAAACGCACTTTCTCTTACCGGACTTATTTTCAAACGTCTCCAAAACTCTTGTAGGCGAGCCCTTAAGTCCGCAAAGTGAAGCATCTGCTCCGATATCATCGGCTGTCCATACTTCAACCTCACCGTACTTTGAAAACAAGCTCGGAAGTCTTAAATTACATATTCTTTCAAAAGTTATAAGCGTATTATTTTCAGCCGTCTTTACTCCCTCGCGTCTTGTCTTGCAAACGAGCTTGCCGTCGGTGTTTTCAATCCCCATAACCTCTGTTACAAGATCGAATCCCGCCATTTCCGACAGCATAGGACCTGTTTGTCCTGTATCCCCCTCAAGCGTCTGACGTCCGCAGAACACGTAGTCGGGTTTTATTTTATTTAATGCAAGTGAAAGGGTATACGCAGTAGCAAGAGTATCAGCCCCTGCAAATTTGCTGTCCGAAACAAGTATCGCTTTTTTTGCACCCAGTCTTGTCAGCGATTTCAAATAATCGGCTGTAGACTTAACACCCATACTGAGCAAAATAACTTCAGCTTCGGGTATTCTCAATGCACATTCGTAAGCACTTGCCTCAAACGGACTCATTTCTCCGCTTCTGCCCTGTCTTATGCAAACAACTATCTTCATAATAGATTATCTTTCTCTGTAGATGGGTGCTAACGCATCGTGTATCTTTTTGTATTCATCGTAAAGCTTACGGTATTTTGCAGTGTTTTCGGGGTTAGGATATACAGTATCAACCTCTTTAACACACTTTGCCGCTGCTTCTTCAGCGTTCTTAAATACTCCGCATGCAACACCTGCAAGCATAGCTGAACCGAGTGAAGAGTCTGAGCTTTCGGTTATGCGCAAGGGTATACCGAGCATGTCTGATGTAATCTGCGCCCAGAGTCTTCCCTTTCCGCCGCCGCCGATAAGGGTTGCCTTTTCCTTATACTTCATACCGAGATTATCAAGGTATATCTTGCTATCAAGAAGTGAGAGTGAAACGCCCTCAAGTACGGCTCTTGTAAAGTGAGCCTTTGTGTGAGTACTTCTTACACCTGTAAAGCTTCCGCAAAGCATCGGATCGGCATAAGGAGTAAGTTCGCCGTTCAAGTGCGGAAGAAATACAAGTCCTTCGCAGCCGAGCGGTATTTCGGAAGCTCCCATATCAAGCTCCTTATAACTTCCACCAAAAGTATCTCTGTACCAACGGTAAGATGCAGCTGCAGATTTTGTAGCTGTGCCGGGATACCAAAGTCCCTTTGCAACGTGTGAATAGTTTACAAGATGTGTATCGGGATAGGGTTTGTTTGTAATAACACAAATTCTGCCCGCTGTTGCAAGCTTAACAGTAACGTCTCCCTCACTTACTGCACCCGAAGCAAATACTTCCATAACTGTATCAGTAGTACCGCATACAACGGGAAGTCCCTCGGGAAGTCCGTAAATTTCAGAAGCTTCCTTTGTTACCTTCCCAATCATATCTGTAGGAGCAACAAGTCTGGGAAGCATATCAACCTTTAAACCTGCTAAAGCGCAAAGTTCCTCGTCCCATTCCATCTTGTTGCAGTCAAAAAGCATACTGCCTTCTGCTTCTATGTAATCGGTGCAGAATACACCGGTCAATGCGAATCTTATGTAATCTTTTTCGAAAAAGATGTAACGTGTCTTTTCAAAATTTTCGGGTTCATTTTCCTTAAGCCAAATAAGCTGAGGCAAAGTCCAAATTGTAGACGGTCTATGGAACGTCTTTTTAAAAAGTTCATCGCCGAGTTCAGCAAGCAATTTATCTGCTTGTTTACGGCTTCTTGTATCCGTCCAGTGAATAGCGGGACGAATGGGGGCATAATTTTCATCACAAATAAGTGACGTGTGTGTAGCTGAGTCGATAGCAACACATTCTATATCTTTAAAATCAATTTTACTTTTTTCTCCGAGAGAAGCAATATTCTCCTTCAACGCCAAAAGCCAGTCCTCTGCCTTCTGCTCACATGCAGCAGGAGTAGGATGATATGTAGGGTATTCGACGGAATTTTCAGCAACTATATTGCCTTCTGTATCTATCAATGTCGCCTTTGTTGAGCCGCCGCCAAAATCAATTCCAAGTAAGTATTTCATTCTGTTTCTCTCTCCTATAAAGTTTATACCGGAGTCAATCGTTTTATTTTTTCTAATCTTTTGGTTTTTGCAAACTTTGATACTTTGCTACAATGGAGGTATGTTAAAAAAACACACCTCCGTCGTAACACAAAATTTATCTATTTATCCGATTATCTCTTTGTGATCCAGTCGTGTTCGGGATCGTTGCTTCTGTTGAAGCCCTGATAATCGCCTGCCATAAGCCACAAGAAGTATGTCTTATAACCGGGTGTTGACACTGTAGAATGATAACCGTAGGGGAATTCTACAAGCTCATCATTCTTAACTCTGTATGACTCATCAATTTCTCCATCAGCTGTATAGAGACACTGTACTGCAAAGCCCTGCTTGGGATCGAAAAGGAAGTAATAGATCTCTTCACAAATACATTCTGTGGGCATATTGTCTTCATCGTGCTTATGAGGGGGGAAGCCTGCCCAGTTACCTTCTGTTGTATAGCATTCGCCAATAGTAAGAACCTTAGCGTTTGAATTGCCATCAATAACAAAGCTTGTTTCTCTTTCGAAAGGAACTTCGCCCAAAACCTTCAATACAACGTGATCTTCTCTGAGAACCTGAGGAGCTGTCTTTTCCTTAACGGGAGTAGCGCATACAGCTATCTTGATGTGGTCGATAGCTTCAATAACGCATTCCTGTTCAATAGGCATATAGAAAGACTCTGCCTTGCGGTTTTCAAAAACAGTCATTCTATTACCGATATTTTCCCACTTTTCGCCGTTCACTTCAACATTGCAGTGACCTTCAAGCATAATAAAAGCGGTTTCTTTGTCTTCTGTATTATATGTAAGTCTTTCACCTGCATCAAGCTCGATAATACCGAACTCAAGCTTTTTAAGTGAGCATTCGCCTATCTTACAGATAGGTGTATACCCCTTTGCAGGCTTGTATGCTTTCTTAAAGTTCATAGCCGTTCTCCTTTAAAAATTCTTTAACCTGATCGAAGCTCGGTACGCTTTCTCTTGCGCCGATTCCTGTGCACTTAAGCGCAGAAACAGCACTTGAGAAGTGACAGCATTTCTTATAATCATATCCGCTTGTTGCGCCAAAAGCAAATGCTCCGTGGAATACGTCGCCTGCTCCGTTTGAGTCAACAGCTTCAACGGGATATGAAGGATATTGAATAACTTCGTTTCCGTCATACATTACTCCGCCGCGTTTGCCGCAGGTAATAACAACAACCTCGGGGTTGTACTTTTCGTACAAAATCTTAGCCGCTTCTTCAACGGTTTCAGCACCCGTAGCTCCAAGTGAATATTCCATTGAAGGAATAAGAATATTAACGTGGGGCAAAAGTCTTTCGTATCCGGGGTAAAGACCGCCTGCATCGTAAAGCACCTTAACGCCGTTTTCACGAGCAAACTTTGCGCCTTCAATTGCAGCTTCGAGCTCATTACCGTCAACCATAAGAAGCTTTGCGTTCTTTATAGCTTCCTTCTGAGCATCGTTAAGCTTCAATGCAGGAAGATTACCTCTGTCAAAAACGCAAGTACGGCTTGTTGTTTCCTTGCTGAGCCAGATTACAGATGTAAATGAACGATAACCGCTTTCTGTTGTAACGTACTCGTTGCTTACACCGTATTTCTCAAAATCGCCCTTAAGGAACTGTCCGCCGTTGTCATCGGACAAAACGCCGATGTAACCGCACTTCTGACCAAGCTTTGCCGCTGCTACAAGACCTGTTGCAACGGGACCGCCGCCTGCAAGTCTTGTATCATCAGCGCGAAGCTTTGTATCTTCGTCGGGGTAGCGGGGGACACTCACAAGAGTGTCCATTACACATGCCCCGATACCTACTACTTTAATCATAATTATTCAGCCTTTCCGTCAGCGCCAACAAGTTTAATTCTTGTTATGCAGAAGTCTTTAACTGCTTCAATAGGCTTCTTCATAAAGTTGTCTATTGCGATCTGACGATCAGGTCTCTGAAGCTCTTCAAGACAGCAATCAAGGAAAGCATAGCAAATATCTGTTGCAAAGTTCATCTTTCTGATTCCTGCTTTTACAGCCTTTTTAATTTCTTCATCCGGAACACCGGAACCGCCGTGCAATACCAAAGCTGTGTTGTTTGTAGCTTCGCGAATTGCTTTAATGCGTTCAATATCAAGCTTGGGAGGCTTAGCATATCTTCCGTGTGCTGTACCAACAGCAACTGCGAGACATGATACGCCTGTTTCTTCAACAAATTTCTTTGCATCCTCGGGAGTTGTAAACTCATCCATAGATTCGTCCTTTGTTGTTCCAACATGGCCAAGCTCACCTTCAACCTGAACATCAACAAATGCGCAAGTATCAACAACCTTCTTTGTAAGAGCAATATTTTCTTCGAAAGGAAGTGTTGAACCGTCGAGCATTATACCTGTTGCGCCGTAACGGAGCGAACGTGTTGTTTCAAGCTCGGAAGGTCCGTGGTCGAGGTGGAAGCATACCGGAACAGTTGCCTTCTCTGCCGCTGCCAAAACAACGGGAGAGAGGAAGTATCCTGTTTCTTCCTTCATAAGACGGGGATAAACCTGCATAATGATGGGAGCCTTTGTTTCTTCAGCTGCCTCAAGCACACCTCTAACAGTTTCCATATTATATACGTTGAAGGCAGGGATACAATAGTTACCCTTTTCTGCCATTTCAAGTACAGTCTTAAGATTTACTAACATTTTTCTTCCCCCTAATTATGCGAGGATAAGATCTTCGATAGAAAGAACTTCTACTTCGTCCTGTTCAACGTTCTTAAGTGAAACGTATTCAGATACGCAAGCTGTAACGATCGCCTTCTGACCGATAGATGTTACGTTATAAAGACGGCGTTCAGCAACGAGCTTCATAACGTCAGGAATGTACTGAGCCATAAGAATATTACCAGCCCAAACTGTTTCTCCACGGTTAAGGAGCATTTCTGTAAGATCTGCGTAAGACATAATTACGCGGCGAGCTTCTTCTGTTTCATCAAGGTCACGAGACAACTGATAAGGATCCTGATATACAACTGTCTTGCCCTTGTTTTCAGCCTTAAGAGCACCGTTTGCAAGGAGAGTATCGAGGAATGCTGTATATGTAGAAACCTTAGCTGTAACTTCAACGCCATTTTCACCGTAAATGCGCTTGATTACCTTTGCATCAGCGGGGTCGTATACAACAACTGTTGCATATTCGTTGTAACCCTTTGCAGCTTCAGCCATCTGAGCCTTTGTTTCGTTTGCAGCACCGATAAGGAAGTCAAGCTGTGCGCCTGTTGCCTTTTCGTCGAGTTCAACTGTGAACTGAACGTTAGCCTTTTCAAGAACCTTGATAGCCTTGATAGCCTGTTCGGGAGCCTTGTATCTTGCATCTACGCCGAGAACGAGAAGTGTTTCTGTCTTAGCAGCGTGTTCTTTGATCTTTGCTTCGAGTTCTGCAGAAACAGCCTTTTCGCCGTATGCGTTGCCTGTTTCGATGCAGTTCATAACGAGCTTCTGAATATATTCGGGAAGTGCACCTTCAAGAGCAGCCTGAAGTCTAACTTCCTTTGTAAACATAACGGGATCCCAACCTGTTGTACAATCGTGTACACAAGCACCGCAAGTGCAGCACTCATAAATATTGTCCATAATTTCGCTAAGCTCAATAGCTCCGCGGTTTACAAGAGAGATACCGAGAGCTCTTGCTCTTGCTGTATTTCTTTCTTGACCTGTAGCATTGCCGATAGGGCAGATGTGGTGACACATCCAGCAGAAACGGCAGGAATCAACATGCTTTTTACTTTTTTCTGACATTATCATAATTAGTTCCTCCCTACTCATTAAAGACCAAGCTTAAACGGATTCATGATACCGTTGGGGTCAAGATTCTTCTTGATGCCATCCAATACCTGCATAGCCGGTCCATACTGTTCTTTTACAAATCTTCCAAGTTTAATACCAACACCGTGGTGGTCGTTTACAACGCCGCCGTGTTCAAGTGCTGCACGGATACCAGTTGTCCAAACATCCTGGTGAAGCTTCAATGCTTCTACGGGATCCTGAGGAACATACTCACCGTCAATAATGAAACGGTCGTACATCATAGCGCCCCATTCATACCAGTGTGAGAAGTGAGCGATAAATTTAGCGAAGGGATATTTTGTTTCGATAGCGTTCTTCATTGCCCAGTAGATTTCTTCGATCTTTCCGTAAGGAGCAATAGTGTCCATTGTACCGAACATCTGAGGAATATCCATCATGTGACCGGGATAGAAGAATGTAATCTTTTCTTTCCACCACTTTTCACCGTATTCAGAACCAAGGTCTTCAGCGCCGTACTTTGCAAATGTTTCGAGAAGAATCTTTTCTTCTACGTCAACCAATTCCTTAACGCCTTCGTAAGCGATGTTCATGAATGCACCCTTCTTTTCAACGCCAACGATCTTCTTGATAAGAGAAGCTGTTTCAGCTTCGTCGTAAAGACGCATAACTGAGGGCTTGAACTTCTGGAGAAGTTCCTTGGATGCCTGGAAAGCACCGTGCATATCCTGGAACAAGAATCCACGGAAACGTCTTACTTCAGGCTGATCGTAAATACGAAGCTGAGCCTTTGTAATAACACCGAGTGTACCTTCAGAACCGATAAAGATCTGGTTGAGGTCAGGACCAACTGCGTGCTTAGGTGTGGGAGATGTGTAGATGATATCACCGTTAGGAAGAACAACTTCCATCTGGAGTACCATGTCGTCGATCTTACCGTATTTGTTTGAGCATACGCCGATACCTCTGTGAGCAAGGAATCCGCCTACTGTTGAACATGTAAGAGAAGAAGGATAGTGCATTGTAGCCTTACCAACTTCATTTGCAGCCCATTCAATGTGCTTGTAGATAGCACCAGTGCCGCATTCTATGTACATAGCTTCTGTGTTTACTTCGTAGATCTTGTTCATTCTCTTTGTATCGAGCAAGATACCGCCAGCTACGGGAAGAGCGCCGCCCTGTGAGCCGCCGCCTGCGCCCCATGTTGTTACGGGGATCTTATAGTAGTTAGCAATCTTCAAAACCTTAGAAACTTCCTGTGCGTCCTTAGGGCAAACTACAACGTCTGCTTCAGGCATTCTTTCGCCTCTGTCAGCCCACATACGTGACAACCAGTAAAAGTCAACACTATGGCTTGCTGTGTCAATCGGTCTTGAAGAACAGTTTTCGCGGCCTACCGCGTCTTCGAGTTCAGTAAGAATCATTGCATCCAAAAATTTGTTTCTCTGCATGATTATTTCCTCCTAAAATTTTATATAATTTTTATTTGTTTTTTATTGATTTGTCAACAGAAAGCGCAGGAACGAACTTACAGAACATTTCGATTTCCTTTGTATAGTCGCCTTCAATTTCTACGAAGTGGTGAATGTACGGACCTTCGAGAAGTCTGTCTTCCCAAGCCTGAAGATCGTCAAACTCTGCCCAGATGTATGTTCCGTGTGTCTGAGGACCTTCTGTTGTATTAACTGCACCGGCGAGTATCATATAGTTGCCTTCTTCCTGATCGAGTCTTGCAACTGTGTACTGACCGTCCTTAGCTCTGAACCATTCACGCTGGTTTACAAGTCTTGCTGTGCTGTCGATACCGCTTTCAGCCTTAACGGAGAGCGGGAACGGACCGCAGTGCCACAAAAGCTCTGCATTCTTGTTTTCGGGATGACGTACTGTGAATTCGCCGAGGAAGGGTTTGCTTTCTCCGAGAGATGCTGCTCTGAGCATTACCATTGTCATAGCGCAGTGCATATCACTTTCACAGCTGATTGTATAACCGAGGTCATTGAGAACACCGTATACTGCGCAAGGAGCAAGTCCGTCAAAGAGCTGAGGTGTTGCTGTCCAACATTCAGCAGAAATAACGTCAAGCTTGAACTCTTCGAAAATTCCGATATATGTAACAACGAGACAAGCCATTCTTTCAAGATAGTTGGGTGTCAAGTCGTCCATCTTGTAGTTATCCTTGAAGTACTGAACGTATTTTTCAATTTCAGCCTTCTTGTTTTCCATTGTCGCATTGAAGCGGTCCTGCAATATAGCAAGGTTGATAGGAGTGATGCGAAGACCGAACTTCGACATCAATTCACCCTCGTTCCAGATTACTGAGAAGAACGGAGCGGGACGAATTCCAACCTGACCGATTCTGAGGTTTGTGAAATTCTTAACCATGCAAGCAACACGTACGAATCTCATAAAGCCTTCTGCAAATATATCTTCCTCAACTCTGCAGCAAGGAAGGTGAGCGAAAGGAAGATGATATCTCTGGAACTGACGGGATACACCGAAAAGTCCGCACTGTGAGTCTGTGGGACGCATACCGTCAACATAGTATTCATCATCGAGAGGAGCCCACAAAAGAACAGGCTTGCCCATCTCTCTTGCAAGGTCTGCTGCTGCTTCTTCGTTACCGAAGTTTGCATTTATAATCATTACAGCGTCAACCTCTGCTTCTTTAAAGCGCTTAACAGCGGCCTTCATAGAGTCTTCGTCAAAAATAAGATCCTTACATCCAAGGCCCTTAGTGTCAACAAAGGTAAGCTTTTCGCTTGTAAAATTCTTTTCTATGTACTCAACATTTTTTCTACCTCTTTCTTCAGCAGAGGACCATGTCAAAAATGTTTTCGCCGGTCTGTCCGTCGTATTTCTTCTCATAGGACAGAGACCTATTTTTACATTGTAGTTAAGCATAAAAATCATCTCCCTATTATATTATAATTAGACCTATTGGTACTCCTTAATTTTACTACATTTAAGAGGCTTGTGTCAATAACATTTTGAAATATTTTTTCACTTTATTGACTTTTTTTTGACAATATGATATCATAATGAAAATTTTTTTCATTATGGGGTGTGTAATGGAATCTATAATTCACAAAATCAGGTTTTTATACGACGATATGGGCAGGAGCGAAAAGAGGATCGCTGACTACGTTCTGAACAACACTCAAAAAATCGTAAGCCTATCCATAAGCGAGCTTGCCTCCAACTGCGGAAGCGGAGACGCTACGGTCGTAAGATTTGCAAGAAGACTGGGTTTTTCGGGTTATCAGGCGCTAAAGCTTGGTATTGCCGCTGAAATTAATTCATCTTCGGCAATAGACAGCACAATAGAAAAAAACGACAGCTGTTATGAAATTTTCGTTAAAAGAATAAACGACATTTCGGTATCTCTCAAAAACACCGAATCCGTACTTGATACTAATCAGCTTGAGATTGCCGCAAAAACGATTATGAACGCAAAAAGAGTAGTAATTTTCGGTCTCGGAAACTCATCTGCCGTGGCTATGGACGCCGCTCATAAATTTTCCCGTTTGGGACTTGATTCACAGGCTATATGCGATAACCACATGCAAGCAATAATCGCTTCCCACCTTGACGAAAATTCAGTATGCATAGGTGTTTCCCACTCCGGAAGCTCAAAGGATATTGTAGAAGCTTTAAAAATCGCAAAAACAAAAAATTCTAAGACAATATGTATAACAAATTACGGAAATTCCCCAATTCTCTCTGTTTCCGACATAAGACTTTTCACCCAATCAGAAGAAACAAAAAGATCTATTCTTGCTATGAGCTCGAGAATTGCTCAGCTCACTATATTCGACGCTATTTATACTTATATAGTAATCAACAAAGACGACGAATCAGTTGACGCTATCTTCAATACAGAAAATGCTCTTCAATATAAAAAATACTGATTATTCCCTTTCTTTTTAAAAATGTAAAAAATGTCAGTTACAGATATATTGATAATTTTAATAATATATGTTATAGTAAAAACATAGTTGTCGAAAAAAGACGTAATTTGTAATAACAAACTATAAATATTATTCGCCCGAGGAGACTTTGTTATATGATAAACAATACGGCAAATAACATCCGTAAAACACAAAACAAAAAGAAGAACATTTTCAAGCTTTCATATCTTATTTATGTAGGTGTGCTTGTAATTCTCGTTTCTGCGGCTATTTTATACGTAAATTCCGTACTTAACGAGTACGAAAACGAACACCCCCAGAGACATCTTGAAAATGCAGTCAGCCTTTTGCAAAAAGAGGCGGAAAACGGCGCTCTTTGGAAAAAAGAGGGAGTTCCGTCAATGGAAGGCGGAGAATTTGAGCCTTCTTCAGATCCAAAAAAAGACTTTATCAAAAAAATAAAGGGTGACATTAAGTTCACAGCTCAAAAGCAGATAAGCGATACTGAATGTTCGTACGGAATACTGTCAGACGGCTTGATGATTGCCGAGGTTAGACTGCGCAAGGTTGGAGAGCCTGTACTTAAGCTTGCAATTATTAATATTCAGAAATACGAGCTTGTATCATACCTTCCGTTAGACCATAAATACACGCTCAGCGTTCCAAAAGACGTTGTTCTCGATACGGATTTATTTGTAAATGTAAACGGAACGAAGCTTACGGAAGCCCACGGACAGAAAAACAACGACGGAGATTTAATCTTCACTTTTGAAAATATCTATTCAAAACCCGAAATCGAAATTAAAGACGTCAAAGGAAACGTAGCAGACTACCGTCTCCCCGATAAAGCAAACGGAGAAATAGAATACGATAATACTTTCTACACACTTAACCTCCCCGAGCTTCTCGCTGTTAAAGTAAACGGTGAAAAGCAGACAGGTGAAGCTCTCCCCGACGGAAGATTTTGCTACAAAATACGTCTTGCAAAAAAGGTTGAAGTAACTTTAGACGACGTATTCGGAAACACAGTAAAATATAACGGCAGCTCGTCTGTTCCTTTGACTTACTACACGTTTATGACGGGTGATAAATGTACCGTTAAAGTAGACGGTAAAGACGTTCCCGAATCGGTAATGACTATTTCCGCAAACCCCGAATATAAAAACTTTGCAGAATACGTTCCCAATCTACCAAAACTTCCCGTTTACAGCATTGTTGTTTTGAAGGATAACGCCGACATCGTAATTACCGATAACAGCGGAAAGGTCGTTCCTTACGAAAAAGACAAAAAGGTTCAGGACCTCACAGGCGTTTCATCAGCGGCTCCTCTCGATAAGGTTCCCACAGAAGTTTCAAAAGAAATTGACGTGTTGAAAACATTGGAAAACTGGAGTCTGTTTATGTCTGCTGACTTGAGCTTTAACGGTATTTCAGGCTCTCTTATAAAGAATTCAAATCAGTACAACGTTGCCTGGGCTTATTATACCAGCATTGATAGAACGTTCGTAAGCAAACACACTCTACATAACCCGCCCTTTAAGGATGAGTCGGTTACAAACTTCGTTTGGCTGACCGACAACTGCTTCTCGGTCGATATAAGATTTGTAAAGCAGATGTGGGTTTTGGGCTCGATTCTCGATGACGAAATGAACGAGCGTTGCTATTTTGTTAAATACGACGACACAAACGATAACAAAAACAATCCGAAATGGAAACTTGTAGGTATGAAGGAGATTGTAAACAATGCAGAATAATAATACACCTAACAACACTCCGAACAGAAGCAACTTACAAAGAAGAGTTCCTACGTCGGTAAAGCGTTCAAGATTCGGAGACTCAAAAACACCAAAGAATATAAAAAATACAAACAACTCAAAAGAAACAAAAGAAACCAAAAACACAAAAAATACAGTTGTAAAAATTACGCTCAGATGCCTTGCTGTTATTATGACTTTCGTTGCGGCAATAGTTATTACACTTTACTGCGCATTGGGTATGCTTTGTACTAACCGCGTACCAAAAGAAGAAAAGGCAAAAGGTAATATTTCTGAAATATTATACATTACCGTTCCGACGTTTCTTGAAACGGGACAATTCAAATTTATTCCCTCGCTCTATCTTTCTTCCGACGCTATACAGAGTATAGTTGATAAGAACAAGATGGAAGATATGGAAGCAAACGTTGACGAAAATCTTATCAACATCGGTTCTGACGGTCAAAAAGGTTATCTCGATATTGATATGACAGTAGACCCCAAAGAAGAAAACGACTCCCAGAATAATAATGAAGCACCTATTGAAATTCACGAGGTTTCCGGAGCTACATATTTTGGAACTATGATGGTGGTTAAGGACCCGTCAAGAGTGAGCCTTGCTACAATTTATCCTTGGCGAGCTGAAGGCGTTACACTTGATAAACTTGTTAAGGATAACGGAGCTATCGCAGGTATAAACGGCGGTCTATATAACTCGTATAATAATACCGGCGGTTCGCCCTACGGGATTATTGTATCTAACGGTGAGATTCAATATAACAAACCACAACAGTGGCCCGGACTTGTGCTTATCGGATTAACGGAAAATAATATTCTTCAGATTATTGACGTATCAAAGATGAACGCTTCTCAGGTTGAAAAGCTTGTTAAGGAAAGAAAGATACGCGATGCTGTAACGTTCCAGGATGAAGCATCTGACGCTAATAACCACTTTGTTCAGCTTATTATAAACGGCGAAGAAAGACAGATGAACGGTATGGGAAGCGGTCTTAACCCCAGAACAGCGATAGGTCAAAGAGCTGACGGCGCTATTCTTATGTTTGTTACAGACGGAAGAGGTAAGAACGGCCACCTCGGAGCATCGGCATCCGACCTTATAGAAGTTATGAAGAATTTTGGAGCGGTTAACGCGGCTAACCTCGACGGCGGAAGCTCTTCTTGTATGTATTACGAAGACAGATTCCTTATGGACAGCGTTACGTTCTATAATTCCAACTCCTCATGGAAGCTCCCTGCAGGTTTTGTTGTAAAATAATACGTTTAATTAAAACACCCTTACGTTTAAAAGACGTACGGGTGTTTTTTATTTGTTTCATTTGTGAACATTATAAATAGACGACCTCATCCGTCGCGCCGCGTTATATAACAAAATATATATTTAAACATATTGGCGGCACGCCACCTTCTCCCACCGGAGAAGGCGCAGAGTATAACCTTTTCCCTCGTTTTACAATGTACTCAATCCAATAAACAATTTATTTTTTACGAAGAGAACGTACAGATTTTGAGCCTTCTCTGGTGAGAGAAGGTGGCACACCGCTAACAAACGTTATTTTTTTACAAATATAAAACGCGGTGTGACGGATGAGTTCGTCTATCCTTCCAAATTTGCACTAACTAAAACCTCCATCTGAGGAGGGAGGTGGCTCGGCAATAGGTAAATAATAAATACAGGTAATCTTTGTTGCCGAGGCGGAGGGAGAGATATGTGTTAGATTTTTGATTGCAATATTGTGTGTTTAAACCGTTTGTTCTTCTCTCCCTCAGTCAAAACTTCGTTTTTGACAGCTCCCTCCTCAGATGGAGCTAAAAAGTTAGACTTTTTCAAAAAACTGGGTGTCGGGGACGACGTCGCCCCCTACAAAACAGGTAATACCATTTCTGCGAACAAAGGGGGGTACCGAGGGAGGAACGCCCTCGGCCGTTTGAAAGGGAGGGGTCAAGGGGAGGGGAGGATCGGAACTCTCCTCCCCTTTGTGCCTTCTTTGGTTACTTTCTTGGCACGCAAGAAAGTAACGTAAAAAAGAAAAGACAGTATTATCTGTTTAAAACGTTTGCTTTCTCTCCCTCAGTCAACTTCGTTGACAGCGTCTACTGCGGTTCGGTCACGGCTCGGCTCTGACATCACACCGTGATGTCATTCACTCCCTCGCCGCCGCTTCGCTACCTCGTCAGATGGAGCCGAGAATTACGCGCTTTGCGCGTAAAAAGGCACAGAACGTCAGCTTCTTCGCTCCCGAATATATGACAAAAGGGGCTTTTTGAAAAAAGCCCCTCTTGACACCGCAAAAACTTTAAATAGATAATCATTTATTATTTTTCTATATTATTTTTTAAAAAAAATATTTATATATGCACTTTTAAAAAAGTGCCCTCTTGACACCGCAAAAACTTTATAAAAATAAAAGCTGTAACGTGTTTTGCCGTTACAGCTTTTTATGTATACGATTATAACTTTGTTCCGCATTCGGTGCAGAATGCTGCATCTGTGTCAACAGCCTTTCCGCAGTTAGGGCAACATTTGTTCTGCGGCTGCTGTGCTGCTCCCATAGGATTACCGCATTTTGTGCAGAAACGCATAGTCTTTTCTACCATATTTCCGCATGCGCTGCATTTTACAAGATTTTCATCTACAACGGGCTCAGGCTTTGCCATAGGATTTCCGCAAGCACTGCAGAACGACATATTATTCTGTACTTCTGCTCCGCACTTTTCACAGCGAACATAACCCTTAAGCTCTTTGATCGTCTGATTATATTCTTCAATTTTCTTTTCAGATTCTTTTATAGCGGCAACCTTTTCTCCAAGCTGGCCTTCCGTTTCGTCTGCGTGAAGCTGTACGTAAAGCTTGCCTATCTCAGAATACAGATCCTTTATTTTCTTTTCTTCGTCAGAAACCAATGCGCTGTACTTTGCAATTTCTGTAATATCCTTTGTCTTTTGTACAGCCGACTGGCTTACCTGTGTTATTTTTTTACCCAAATCATCGAAAAATGCCATATATATAATCCTCCGAAACATTTAATATTAACATAAATTATTCTACAAAATATTCGACAAAATGTCAATATCTCTATTCTCTTATAATTATTCCTCAGGCTTAAAGCTGGGCATAAGAGCAAGCTTAAACAGGTTGTTTCTGTGTCTTCTGTCTATATTATTTTTCTTTTCCTCGTCGTCGATTATGCCCTCTCTTATATATCTGTCAAGCTCAGCGTAGGTAAAGCCGAGATTCTCCTCATCAGTCTTTCCGCAAAGACCGTCGATAGGTGTTTTGTCAACGAGCTGTGCGGGAAGTCCTAATGCATATCCGATTTGCTTAGCCTCTGTAACAGTTATATTCGAAAGTGGCGAAAAATCACCCGCAGCATCGCCGTATCTTGTTGAATAACCTACCCAGTCTTCCGACAAATTACAAGTGTTTGCTACTCTGCCGTTACAGCTTTGCGATATAGCATAGAGCGTCGTCATTCTGACTCTTGGCGGTATATTCTGTCTTGTCTGCGCAGTTACTTCAAGTTCTTTCGGCATATTATTCAACACCGCTTCTACCGCATCCTTCACGTTTACAACGTAATGCTTAATTCCGAGGTGGTTAACGAGCATATAAGCCATATCTATATCATGCTGTTCTCCCTGCGGCATCAAAACACCGATAACTCTGTCCTTTCCCAAGGCTTCAACACAAAGTGCAGCAACAATCGAGCTGTCCTTTCCGCCCGATATGCCCACTATCGCGTTACAGCCTTTTCCGTTTTCCTCGAAGAAGTTTCTTATCCACTCAACACACTGATTCTTTACTTTTATTGCATCAAACATAATACTTATATCTCCTAATCACTTTTTCTAAAAACAAATTAACCGTAATATTTTTCCGCATATCTGACAGTATCCATAGCGTCAGCCGCATAAAAGTCTGCATTTATCATATCGGCATAGCTTTTATTCAATACAGCCCCGCCGACAACCACGGTTACTTCCTCATATTTTTCCTTTAAAAGCTTTATAGTTTCTTCCATAGACGGAACGGTCGTAGTCATAAGCGCGCTCAGTCCGACAAGTTTACAGTTATATTTTTCAACAGCCGAAACTATATCAGAAGGGTCAACGTCGCGTCCAAGGTCATATACGTTAAATCCATAGCTTTCAAGCAATACCTTTACAATATTTTTGCCTATATCGTGTATATCGCCTTTTACCGTAGCAAGAATAAATCCGCGTTTTTTGTCGGAAGATTTAATCTCCATCTTTTCTTTAATTACTTCAAAAGCTCCCGAAGCCGCTTCGGCACTCATAAGAAGTTGAGGCAGGTAAGCTTTCTTTTCTTCAAAGGCCTTTCCTATCTCATTAAGCGCGGGAATAATTCTGTTGTTTATTATATCAAGAGGCTTTTCTGTTTTTAAAAGCTCTTTAGAAATAGAAACAGCCAAATCCGACATACCGTTTACAACTGCTTTTTCAAGTGTCGTTTCAGTATTTGACGGAGAAACACCAACACTTACCACGCTGTTATTTGAAGCATATTTTATATACTCCGCGCATCCGACGTCATATCCGTGAAGCGCGTTAAAGGAATAATAAACGTTCATCATAGCGTCGGAATTGGGGTTCATTATGGCACAGTCAAGTCCATTCTCAAGCGCATTTGCAAAAAATACGGTATTTATATTTTCTCTGTTTGGAAGACCAAAAGAAACGTTTGAAACTCCAAGGCTGGTCTTTATTCCCTTTTCTTTCAAAAGTTTAACCGAAGCCAACGTTACGTTTGCCGCGTTCTTGTCAGATGAAACCGTAAGACAAAGCGGGTCGACAACTATATCGTTTTTACATATTCCGTATTTTTCGGCTGTCTTTATAATATTTTCAGCTATTTCCACCCTTTTTTCCGCGCTGTCGGGTATTCCCTTTTCATCCATAGTCAAGGCAATAACCGTTCCGCCGTACTTTTGTACGAGGGGGAAAATACTGTCCATACTCTCTTGTTTACCGTTTACAGAGTTGATAAGAGGTTTACCGTTGTATATTCTCATTGACCTTTCAAGAACTTTAGGGCTTGATGAGTCAAGCTGTAACGGTAAATCTGTCACCGACTGAAGCTGAGTAACGACGTTCTTCATCATTTCAGTTTCATCAATTTCGGGCAGTCCCACGTTAACGTCAAGAATATGCGCGCCCTTTTCTGCCTGAACCAAGCCTTCGTTAAGGATATAGTTCATATTATTGGTACGAAGCGCCTCTTTCAGCTTACTCTTTCCAGTAGGGTTTATTCTTTCTCCAATCAGAACGGGTGTTTCACCTAAAGTCACCGTATGAGTATATGATGAAACTACCGTTTTGTTCTTTTTATTGGGCAAAACATATTTAATATCTCTTGTTTTTTCAATAGCAGCCTTTATATGCAGGGGCGTCGTACCGCAACAACCACCAAGAATACAAGCTCCCTTATTTGCTAGTTTTTCCATATAAACTGCAAAGGATTCGGGCTCAATATCGAATACAGTCTTACCGTTTTCTACCCTCGGAAGTCCTGCATTGGGGTTTACTATAATCGGTACACTTGTATTACAAGCAAAACGGTCGATTATTTCAAGCATTTTATCGGGGCCAAACGAGCAGTTCATACCGACTGCATCAACGCGCAATCCTTCGAGCAAAGAAATCATAGCTTCGGGGTCTGCACCCGTCATAAGCTTTCCGCTTTCATCGTATGCATTGGTAACAAATATTGGCAAAGTGCTGTTTTCTTTTGCCGCCAATACCGCCGCCTTGGTCTCGTAAGAATCGTTCATCGTTTCTATAAGAATAAGGTCAACACCGCATTTTTCTGCAACCTTTACGTTAGATGCAAAAAGACTGACAGCCTCATCAAATTCCATATCACCGAAAGGCTTCAGCAAGCGTCCCGACGGACCGATGTCAAAGGCGATATATTTATCTTTTCTTCCCTTTACGGCATTCTTTGCGCACTGAATAGCCTTTTTTATAAGTTCTTCGTAGTTATTATATTTATCTTTGTTTATACCAAAGGTATTCGTTTTTATTATATTACATCCGGCGTCAAGATAAGCCTCGTGTAAAGCCGTAATTTTATCGGGGTTTGTAATATTCCATTCTTCAGGCGTCTCCCCTGCTTTAAGCCCCATTGACTGAAGAACGGTACCCGTTCCACCGTCAAAATACAGCCTTTTATTCTTTATAGCTTCTCTGATATTCATACCATTTTCCCTATTCTTATTTTTTTATACCGATAAAAGCGGTAATAGTTTTTTGCGGTGTCATAAGCAGTGATTTTGATATTGTAACTCCAATATATTTTGATGCTTCAAGTACGTTAAGTACGTTTGGTTGTATCTCTAAAGTTAAATCAGCATACCCCGGACTGAATCTTAAAGTGCAGTCACTCTTTCCCTTTATAATTGCTTCTGCCGTATCAGCCGCCGACTCCGCCAAAGCCGAGGCTAAGGCGTCGGTTATATAATGCTTTGCCGGAGAGGATACCGACATTTTTTTCAAAAGCATATCGACCTTGTTTCCCAAGGTTACAGCCATTATGTAACACTGTGTGCATCCGTATAGATTCTTTGCAAGTGACTTACTTTCAGTCTTCAAAAAACCTAAATCAACCGTACTTTCGTCCGTCACAAAAACGTCAGCTTTTACTGCGCAGTATCTGCAATCGACGTTATTTTGCAATATTTTTTTGCATTCGTCTATAATTTCGTTGGTATACCCTCTTTCAGTTTTTAGTCTGAGGGCAACTTCATTAGGGTCAAATAGAAGTTTTTCACTTTCTATTTTACCGTAAAATTTCTCAAGAACAGCCATCTTTACTTAATTATTTCCGACAAATTTTTATTTATTTCAGCCGCGACGTCGGGATTGTTCATCGAATAAACGTGAACAGCATTTACTCCATTTGCAAAAAGGTCGATTATCTGCTCTGTTGCATAAGCAATCCCCGCCTGCTTCATAGCAAGTGGATTATCCCCGTATCTGTCAACAATGCGAACAAATCTCTGAGGAAGTGCCGTTTGTGAAATAGAACAAATTCTCTTTATCTGCTTAGCATTTGTAATAGGCATAATACCCGCAACAACGGGAACGTCCACTCCTGCTTTTGAAAGTCTGTACAGAAAATTATACAGAATATTATTATCAAAGAACATCTGCGTGGTCAAAAACTCGCATCCGCTCTCCACTTTTAATTTCAAATTTTCAATATCTGTTTTACTGTTGTAGCTTTCGGGGTGATTTTCGGGATAACAAGCTCCGCCGATACAAAATCCGCCGAATTCGACTATTTCTGCTATAAGCTCTGATGAATATCTGTAATCAAGCCCGTCTCTGTTCATTCCATCAGGAATATCTCCGCGAAGGGCCAATATATTTTCTATACCCTTGGAGCGTAGCTTTTGCAATTCCTGCTGTATTCTCTCTTTACTTGAAGATATACACGTAAGGTGCGACAGGGGGGTAACTCCTTTTTTCAAAAGCGCCTCTCCTATATTTGCCGTATACTCCGACGTTCCGCCACCCGCTCCATAAGTAACACTCATATATGACGGATTCAAAGACGCAATTTCGAGCGCAGTTGCAAGAACCTTATCAAAATTATCGCTCGTCTTTGGTGGAAAGACCTCGTATGACAGACTCGGCTTTTCTCCCTTTATAATATCAATTATTTTCATATATCAAGTCCCCTTTTAAACAATCTTCTTGACTTTGTAATCTTCTTTTTCGACGGCGGTTTTTATAATCTCCCCGTCAAAGCTACCGTCAGTTATAACCTTTGCAATTCCCTTTTTATAGTCAGCCTCTGCAGATACTACAAAATCAACGGAAAGCAAAGCATTTTTTACTCTGTTTTCACAATGGCCGCACATCATACCCTTTATATAAAGCGTATATTCATTATCTTCTTTACTCGTTTGGATTGTTTCTTCTCTTTTTGGAAGCTTTATATAATTAAGCCTCAGCGCATTTGATACTACACAAAAGCTTGATAAACTCATAGCTAAAGCACCAAACATTGGTGTCATTTTAAATCCAAACAAAGCAATAAATGCGCCCGCCGCAACGGGAATACCGATTATATTATAAATGAATGCCCAGAACAGATTTTCGTGTATATTTTTTAGAGTCGAACGGCTTATCTTTACCGCTGACACAACGTCTGACAACACGCTTTTCATCAAAACTATATCTGCAGAATCAATGGCTATATCAGTCCCCGCGCCAATAGCAATACCGACATCGGCAGTAATGAGTGCAGGCGAGTCGTTTATGCCGTCACCGACCATCGCAACCATACCCTTTTCTTTAAGACTGCGTATTACCCTTTCTTTCCCGTCGGGAAGTACCCCAGATATGACTTCATCAACACCGACCTGATTTCCGATATATTCTGCAGTTTTTTGGTTATCGCCCGTCAGCATAACCGTATATATACCGCTTTTCTTTAATTCGGAAATAGCCTTTTTACTGTCGGGTTTTATAATATCCGCAACCGCAATTATACCTATAAGCTCACCGTCATAGGCAAAGTAAAGAGGTGTCTTTCCCTCGTTTGCATATTTTTCCGCCAACAAAACAGCATCGTCATCAGTTTTGGCTACCGAGTCGATATATTTCTTGTTTCCGCCGTACAGCTTCTTCCCGTTGTATTCGGCAGTCAGACCGTTACCCGACATAATTTTAAAATCGGTTACGTCATAGTAGCCCGTGTTTTTTCCCGAACAGTAATCAACAATAGCCTTTGCCAACGGGTGTTCGCTCTTTTTTTCTAATGAATATGCAAGTTTTAACAGCTCTGCTTCACTGTTTTCTCCAAACGGAGCTATATCCGTAATAAAGGGCTGACCCATTGTAATAGTACCCGTTTTATCAAGCGCGATTATGGAGATTTTTCCCGTATTTTCAATAGCCTCGGCAGTTTTGAACAGTATTCCGTTTTTCGCACCCACACCGTTTCCAACCATAATGGCAACGGGCGTTGCAAGTCCTAACGCGCAAGGACAGCTTATCACAAGTACGGATATTCCGCGCACTAACGCAAAACCGAAATCACTGCCCGTTAAAAGCCATATTATGACCGTAAGTACTGAAATTGAGATTACAGCAGGTACGAATACCCCCGACACCTTATCGGCAACCCTCGCGATAGGCGCTTTCGTTGCTGAGGCGTCACTTACCATTTTTATAATTTGCGAGAGTGTGGTATCTTCACCAACCCTCGAAGCTTTGCAGGTAATAAATCCCGAAACGTTAATAGTTCCCGAGGATACTTTATCACCGACCTCTTTGTCAACGGGTATGCTTTCTCCCGTCAATGCCGATTCATTAACCGAGCTTGACCCTTCCGTTACGTATCCATCAACCCCGATGCTTTCACCCGGGCGAACAACGAATATATCATCGATACGTACATCGGAAGTGGGAATAACAGTTTCAACCCCGTTTTTGATTACAGTGGTAGTTTTGGGCGCAAGCTTCATAAGTCCGTTTAACGCGTCAGTAGTCTTTCCCTTTGAATAAGCTTCAAGCATTTTACCGACGGTTATCAGAACCAAGATCATTGCCGCAGATTCAAAGTACAGTTCGTGCAAATAATGACCTGCCCTTGCGGGATTATAAATCATAACGAACAATACTCCGACACTATATAAGAACGATGCCGAAGAACCAAGCGCAACAAGCGTGTCCATATTGGGACTTCTGCGAACAAATCCCATAAATCCGTTTATGAAAAACTTTTGATTGATAATCATTATAATAGCAGATAACAATAGCTGTATTAAAGCTATAATAGCGGGGGATTTTTCAAGTAAAGACGGCAAAGGAAAACCAAACATATTGTGTCCCATGGCTACGTACATAAGAGCAACAAGAAACACAAGTGAGGAAATCAGACGAGATTTCATTGTTTTTATTTCAGAATTTACGTTTGCTTGTTGGGGTTCATTGCCGGTTGTCGTATTGTTTGTATCAGCCAAAACAGCGCCGTAACCCGCATTTTTTATTGCGTTTACAAGCTCGTTTTTATCATATTCTCCGTCTACGGTCATAGAGTTTGTCAAAAGATTTACAGAACATTTTTCAATTCCTTTTACCTTTTTTGCCGCCTTTTCCACACTTGCAGAACAAGCAGCACAACTCATTCCCGTTATATTGTATTTTTCCATTTTGTTACCTCGCAGTACCAAAAATATAACGAATTTTATACATAAATATTATTATATACCTATTTATTGGTAAAATCAAGTGAATAAATTATATAATAGTGAAATATGTGCAAACATAAGCCTCCTAACAATTTTAAAATTAACTGTACAGCTCTTCTCACGCCTCCCCTCACAGAAGAAGGTATAATTACTAATAAAAACGACCTCATCCGTCGCGCCGCGTTATATAACAAAATATATATTTAAACATATTGGCGGCACGCCACCTTCTCCCACCGGAGAAGGCGCAAAATTAGTGCAAATTATAAGTAATAAAAAATAATTTATAAAATTATAAGACAATGATATAAAAACAAAAGACAAAGACTGTACTCTGAGCCTTCTCTGGTAAGAGAAGGTGGCACACCGCTAACAAACTTTATTTTTTTACAAATATAAAACGCGGTGTGACGGATGAGTTCGTCTATCATACCAAATATTTCACTAATTTTTACCTCCATCTGACGAGGGAGGTGGCTCGGCAATAAACAGATATACAGTATAACTATTCTTTGTTGCCGAGACGGAGGGAGAGATATATGTTAATTATCTGATTGCAATATTGTTTGTTTAAATCGTTCGTTCTTCTCTCCCTCAGTCATTTTCTAACGAAAATGCCAGCGTCTACTGCGGTTCGGTCACACCTCGGAAATGACATC
>SVQI01000026.1 GCA_015065455.1 Oscillospiraceae bacterium
CGAAGCGAAGAATCCCGTGGCGGCTTGCTCAAGGATGACAAACGAACACGCAATATAACGCGCTCCCGCGTTTTTTTCAAAGGAGTACATACAGTCAGGAGCTTCGCTCCCGAACCCACACAAAAGGAGCGCTTTTAAAAAAGCGCCCTCTTGACTCCATCAAAACTTTAATAAAAAAGGCTATATGATGATTTCATATAGCCTTTATTTTTATTCAAGTTCAAATGCTCCCGTATACAATCTGTAATACGTTCCTTTTTCGGATATAAGCTTTTCGTGATTTCCTCTTTCGATAATCTTTCCGTGGTCAAGAACCATAATTACATCAGAGTTTTTAACCGTAGAAAGTCTGTGCGCAATTACAAATACCGTTCTTCCCTCCATCAGCTTATCCATACCCCTCTGCACAATTGCTTCGGTACGGGTATCAATGGAAGATGTCGCCTCGTCAAGTATCATTACGGGCGGATCGGCAACAGCGGCTCTTGCAATAGCAATAAGCTGTCTCTGACCTTGCGAAAGGTTCGAACCATTGTTCGACAACATCGTGTCATATCCGTTCGGGAGTCTTGTTATAAAGTCATCGGCTCCCGCCAATGCAGCCGCTTTCTTACATTCTTCGTCAGTTGCATCAAGCTTACCGTATCTTATGTTTTCCATAACCGTTCCGGTAAACAAGTTCGTCTCCTGCAATACGATTCCTAGTGAACGTCTTAAGTCGGATTTTTTAATCTTGTTTATATTTATTCCGTCATATCTTATCTTTCCGTCTGCAATATCGTAGAAACGGTTAATAAGATTGGTAATAGTAGTCTTTCCTGCGCCCGTCGCACCAACAAATGCAACCTTTTGTCCGGGCTCTGCATATACAGATACGTCGTGAAGAACCATTTTGTTTTCTTCGTATCCGAAGTCAACACCAAAAAGTCTTACGTCGCCTTTAAGTTCGGTATAGGTCAACGTGCCGTCACCGTGAGGGTGTTTCCACGCCCATTTACCCGTTCTCTTTTCAGTTTCCGTAATTGTTCCGTCAGGAGTAATCTCCGCATTCACAAGCGTAACGTAACCGTCGTCAACCTCTGCTTTTTCATCCATAAGCGAGAGAATTCTTCCTGCGCCAGCCATACCCATAATAATAGAGTTTATCTGCTGAGAAACCTGGTTTACGTTACCAGTAAACTGTTTTGTCATATTAAGAAAAGGAATTACTATATCAATCGAAAACTTAGGAATTCCCGCCAAGCCAAAGTTTGGAACGTTACAAACAAGAAACAGTCCGCCAACTGTAATACAGATAACGTACAAAATATTACCGATATTCATAATCACGGGTCCCAAAATATTCGCGTAGGCGTGAGCCTTGTAGCTGTCGTGACAAAGCTCTTCGTTTATCACGCTGAATTCTTCTTTTACCTTTTCTTCGTGACTGAATACCTTTATAACCTTCTGACCGTTCATCATTTCCTGAACGAATCCCTCAGCCTTACCGATTGATTTCTGCTGACGGATAAAGTATTTAGCCGAGCCGCCACCAAACTTCTTTGACACCAAAATCATCAGTATAACGCCAAGCAACACCACAGCAGTCATCAAAAAGCTGTAATAAAGCATAATAAACAGAACCGTTACAACAATTATGCTTGCTTGCAAAAGGGTGGGCAAAGACTGTGATACAAGCTGTCTTAACGTGTCGATATCGTTGGTATAATAGCTCATAATATCGCCGTGTTTATGAGTATCAAAATATTTGATGGGCAAGTTCTGCATACCGTCAAACATCTTTTTTCTCATCTTTGCAAGAAATCCCTGCGTAATATACGCCATAATCTGCGTCTGAAGCGTTATAAACATCAGTGAAATCACATAAAGGGTTATAAGAATTGCAATAAGTGGCAATATCTCCGTCTTTGCAACGTCCCAGTTAAGCTCGCCACTTTCAATGCAACGAGTTATTACAGCCATAATTTTTTGTGTAAATACAGACGGAATTGCATTAACCAAAGCAGAGCTGATAATGCAGAAAGCAACTATCGGTATAAGCACGGGATAGGACTTTATAAGCATCTTCAAAACTCTGGAAAGAACTTTCACGTCAAGCTTTCTTTTAGGCGGCTTGCCGTTAAACTGTGGCTTTGCATTCATCTTATTCATCATCGCCACCCCCGTTCACCTGTTGCTCGTATACCTCGCGGTATATTTCGCTCTTTGTAAGAAGCTCTTTATGAGTTCCGATATCCGAAATCTTTCCGTTATCCATAACAATAATCATATCGGCATCCTCAACCGAAGCTATTCTCTGCGCAATAATAATCTTTGTAGTTTCGGGGATATACTGTTTAAATCCCGCGCGGATAAATGCATCGGTTCTTGTATCAACCGCGCTTGTAGAGTCATCGAGAATAAGTATCTTGGGCTTTTTAAGCAACGCTCTTGCAATACAAAGCCTTTGTTTTTGTCCGCCCGAAACGTTTGTTCCGCCCTGCTCTATCTTTGTGTCATAGCCATCGGGGAACGACGTTATAAAGTCGTGCGCCTGAGCTAATTTACAAGCCTCTTCAAGCTCCTCGTCGGTCGCTTTTTCATTACCCCAACGCAGATTCTCTTTTATAGTACCGGAAAACAGCAAGTTCTTCTGTAAAACCATAGCAACCGAGCCGCGAAGAGCATCTATATCATATTCTCTTACGTCAACGCCGCCAACGCATACGCTTCCCTCAGTCACGTCATAAAGACGGGGGATAAGCTGAACAAGCGAGGATTTACTCGAACCCGTACCGCCAATAACACCAACTGTCATACCCGATTTAATATGTAAATCAATATCCGACAAGGCATATCTCTTAGCTTTTGACGAATACTTAAAGCTCACGTCATTAAAATCGATTGAGCCGTCTTTGATTTCATATATCGGTTCTGCGGGATTTACAAGAGCACTCTCTTCATTGAGAACCTCGTATATACGCTTCATTGATTCGACCGACATTGTAATCATAACGTAAATCATTGAAAGCATCATAAGCTGCATAAGTATCTGCATACCGTAGGTCAGCATTGCAGACATTTCACCAACGTTTATAGTATTTCCGCCTGACGTAATAGCAAGTCTTGAACCGACAAGCATTACGAATATCATATTGAAATATACACAAAACTGCATCGTAGGAGAGTTAAGCGCAACGATTCTTTCAGCCTTTGTAAAGTCCTTTTGTATATCTTCGGTCGCTCTGCCAAACTTTTCTTTTTCATATTCTTCTCTCGAAAAGCCCTTTACCACACGCATTGAGCGAACGTTTTCTTCGATAGACTCGTTCAATTTATCATACTTTTTGAAAACACGTCTGAAAGCAGGCATAGCCTTACGGCTTACCATAAAGAGCCCTGTCGCCAAAACGGGAACGATAACAACAAAGCTTCCCGCTAAAGCTCCACCCATTATAAACGCCATTATAATTGAAAAGACAAGCATAAGGGGCGCTCTTACAGCCGTTCTGATAATCATCATAAACGACATCTGAACGTTTGCAACATCTGTTGTCATTCTCGTAACCAAGGATGACGATGAAAATTTGTCTATATTTTCAAACGAATACGTCTGAACCTTGTTAAAAATATCATTTCTCAGATTCTTTGCAAATCCCGAGGATGCCTTCGCGCACGTTACTGCCGCAATAGCTCCGCATGCAAGTGACGCCATTGCCATCAAAATCAAAATAGCGCCTATCTTGATTATCTGTCCCATATTAATAACATCTGCCTCAAGTCTGTTTATAACTCTTGCCGTTATAAACGGAAGCAAACATTCAATAACAACCTCTGCGGCTATAAAAACAAGAGTAAAATAAGCATACTTTTTATTTTCTCTGACACAGCCGAAAAGCTTCTTTATCATTTTTTCTACTCCTCTCTCAAACACGTCTTTATTATTAAAAAGCGTATAGCTTAAAAATACTAACCTACATTTTATCATATTTTGACATTAATATTCTACAACATTCTGTGAACAAAACAAAAAAACTGCCCGTTTTAATTATAAAACAGACAGTTTTTTTTAAGCTATAATCCACCTTATAGATTACAGAATATTTCCAAACTTTTCAGTATATCTCTGAATATTCTCTACTATTATTTTCTCAGCTTCTTCTCTGTTGCAAATTTCTTCTACAACAGTAACCTTGTCTTCGAGGAATTTGTATACTTCAAAGAAATGCTTGATTTCCTGGAACTGATGTACGGGAAGCTCAGGAAGGTCGGTAAAAGTATTAAGAGATGGGTCTCCGTAAGGAATAGCGATAATCTTTTCATCGACTTCGTTGTTGTCGAGCATCTTTAAAACACCGATAGGATAGCATTCAACTATCGACATGGGCTGAAGCTGTTCCTGGCAAAGCACAAGAACGTCAAGAGGGTCATTGTCCTGTGAATATGTACGCGGAATAAAACCGTAGTTTGCAGGATAGTGCGTTGATGTAAAAAGAACGCGGTCAAGCTTTAAAAGTCCGCTCTTTTTGTCAAGCTCATACTTCATTTTTCCGCCCTTGGGTATCTCTATAACACACACAAAACGGTCGGGTTTTATTCTGTCTTTTTCAAAATCATGCCACGGGTTCATAACGTCAACTCCTAAAAACTAAATTTCAAAAAAATCACATAACACCGCATTCATCGTCAGACAGACTGTCATTATACACTTCCGTATGCATAATCACTCTATCGTTTTTCCTCTGTATACATTCAGGAAATACGGCGTTTATAGGCATATCTTTCTTTTTTTCTTGATTGTTTGTATTTACGTTAGTATTCTCCATTTATAAACTCCAAAAACAAATCTTTTGTACAGAGTTAGTTTTTGTAGTTATATTAAATATATACAAACGTTTTACAATTATAATCTATCACTTAATCATACCGTTGTCAAGAGATATTACAATCTATCTTTCAAAAATTATAAATTAAAAAAGGGGGTAACACCCCCTTTTTTTAACCCTCGTAATTATTATCGACAACGTTTGACGACGTTGATAGTTCATAGGAAACGTATTCTGACGGATTAACGTATTTCCCGTCCTTTTTCATTTCAAAATGCAAATGCGATTCCTCTGCTATTTCAATAAGTGTACTGTCACCGATAGAGGATATGACCTGTCCGCAATAAACGGGAGCTCCTTCCGCGATGCCGTCGCACACCTCGTCGGACAATCCCATATAATAAGAAACGAGTCCGTCTGCATGGCTTATTGAGATACAGTTACCCATCAAAGCATCGTTATAGATATTTTCTACCGTACCCTCAGCAATAGCCATAACGGGCGCTCCGGGATCGGCTAAAATATCAAGCCCTGCGTGAACGCGGTAATCCTCCATAGTAAGAGAATAAACCGGCATTTCAATGTCGTATCCCTTTAAAAGATATCCCTTAACAGGCTCAACAAAGCTTATCTTTGCGGGTGCATCAACGTCCTCGGACGGCACGTCATCCTCAGTGAATACGTCTTCTTCGGGCGGA
>SVQI01000027.1 GCA_015065455.1 Oscillospiraceae bacterium
CGGCGGCGAGGGAGTGAATGACATCACGGTGTGATGTCAGAGCCGAGCCGTGACCGAACCGCAGTAGACGCTGTCAACGAAGTTGACTGAGGGAGAGAAGAGTAAACGTTTTAATTAGATAATATTGTCTTTTGCTTTTTTACGTTACTTTCTTGCGTGCCAAGAAAGTAACCAAAGAAGGCACAAAGGGCGGGGATTTCGATTTCCCCTCCCTTTGAACCCAACCCTTAAAACGACCGAGGGCGTTCCTCCCTCGGTACCCCCTTGGTTTGCAAAAGTGGTATTGCCTAATTTGGTAGGGGACGGCGCATATAATAAACTGCATGTTCGCGATCCTTCGCTGCGCCGCCGCGTTGTCATTCTCGAGCGTAGTGAAGAATCTCGCGGCGGCTTGCTCAAGGATGACAAATAAACACGCGGCTAAGACAATAAACCCTAAAATTGTAGAGGCGTTTTTGCTATACGTCCCTTTTTTCCGAAATAATCTAACTTTTTAGCTCCATCTGACGAGGGAGCTGTCAAAAACTTGTTTTTGACTGAGGGAGAGAAGAACAAATAATTTAAATAAACAATATTTTCTAATTTGGTAGGGAACGTTCTACTGAGGTTTGGGGAACCCCTGCGGCGACGTCCCGTTTGAAAAAAACGAAAACCCCGCCATAGTGGCGGGGAAAAATTTCTGATGAATAAAAAAGTGTAGAATTAATATGTGAAAGAAGGGGACCCTTCGAGAGAAAGGCTTTTGTTTACACGGGAATATTAAATATATATCCCGCCAAGATGCCGAGAACAGCAGAGCCGATTATAATCAGAATCGGGCTGACTTTTTTCAGCGAAGCTATCATCATAATTCCAAATATCGTAAGAGAAACGTAAAAGGCCGCCGTGCCGAAAACGGACAAAACAATTCCTGCAGGAAAGAAAACCGTCGTTCCTATTGATATGACTGCCGACGAGATAAGACCGATTACGGCGGGCTTAAGTCCCGACATACAGCCGCTTACCGTCTTGCTGTTCTTAAACTTCTCAAAGAATTTTGCAACGAGAAGTATAATCACAAAAGAGGGAAGAACTACGCCGAGCGTACACATAAACGAGCCAAGCACACCGCCCATCTGCGAGCCGACGTAAGTAGCGATATTTATAGCAAAGGGTCCGGGGGTCGATTCGCTGACAGCAATAAAGTCAACTATCTGCGTTTCACTGAGCCAACCTTTTTCTATTACAGCCGCCTGAACAAGAGGGAGCATAGCGTATCCGCCGCCAAAGGTAAACGCGCCTATCTTAAAAAACGTCCAGAACAATTCAAGGAAAAGCATCATTTTTTAGCCCTCCTTTCAGCAACTATCGAGCTGATAAGTCCAATCAAAGCACATATAATTACAACGATTATTACGTCAATTTTTACAAGCGCCGCAAGAACAAAAGAAAGTCCCATTACTATATAAGAAATAATTCCCTTAGGACACGCCTTATACATTTTTATAAGCGCCTTAATTATAAGCGCAAGCACGCCGGCTCTTATTCCCATAAAAGCGTATTTAACCGCTTTGTAGCCTTCAACAACTTCGAGAATACCCGATATTGTAAGAATTATTAAAAACGAGGGGAGCACAACTCCGAGTGTACAGGCAAACGAACCAAAGAATCCGCAGGCCTTATAGCCTACAAACGTAGCCGAGTTTATAGCGATAGGTCCGGGGGTTGATTCGGCAATTGCGACTATTTCCAAAATTTCTTCGTCAGTTATCCATTTTCTTTTTTCGGCAACCTCTTGCTGAATCAGTGGGATCATAGCGTATCCGCCGCCGAACGTAAACGCGCCTATCTTAAAAAACGTCGCAAAAAGCTGCCACAGTCTTTTAAAATATTCTTTTCTGTCAAGCTTTTTCATCAAAAAATAACTCTCTTTTCGTGTTGTATTCTTATT
Source organism: Oscillospiraceae bacterium (assembly GCA_015065455.1). Classification (GTDB taxonomy): domain Bacteria; phylum Bacillota; class Clostridia; order Oscillospirales; family CAG-272; genus RGIG1995. The sequence goes on from SVQI01000027.1 coordinate 1,931, forward strand.
TTTGCCGTCTATAATACAAATGGCAAAGAAAATATATCAACAACAATTATATTATATTTCCTGTATGTTTGCAAGAGAATTTATGATTTTTTAAAAATCAAAGGTTTCGTTATTTCCCAATAATTCAATATCGTAGATATCGCAAAACGGAATAGACAGCTGTGATATTTTTAGTTCCTTTGAGGGTAGAATTGCGGTTACTTTTCCGAGAACACTTTTGTATTCGCCGTTTGAATAATATTTAATTTTGACCTCGTTTCCGACCTTTAGTTCGGTAAGCATAAGATTTATTTCTTCAATTCTGTCGGATAACAGATGGGCTTTAGGAATAATGACTCTTTCTTTTTCTCTGTATGCCTCGTCAAGCCCTCGCAGCGGACTGAACGGTGCAAATATTTTTGCTCTTTCACTTCTCACCCGATTTATGTCCCCCTATCTGTCGGTTTCTTTCTCTCGCTGTTGCATAGCTTTCGAGGTCGCGTCCCTTTAAAAGCGAATTTTTTCCGTACCGTTTTCTTATTCGGTTAATCGTTTTCATTTGTTTTTCCTCTTTTTTGCTTTTTTCTACATCGCTAAAAAAGTCGAGCTGTTCGCATACCTGCTTTTCAACGTTGTTAAAACGAACGGTTACTTTTCTTACTCCCATACCTCTGTCGACTACCGTAGGATACAGCTTTTTTATGCCGTCTTCAATTTCCTTTGCGGAGTTGGTGGGATATAAAAATTTATGCGTGCCACGGTCGCTTTCTCTTTCTTTTCCTTCATATCCGATTTCAAGAGTCATTGAACGCGCGGTCAAGTCTTTGTCAAAAAGCTCCATGCACAGCTTATCCGCCATCTCTTTGGCTATAAGCAGTCCTTCGGTATAGCTGTAGCTTCGGGGCAGGATCTGAGAGCTTCCGTATGAATGTTTTTGGGTTTTGTATGCTTTTATGTCTTCAATAGTTGTAGGCTCTCTGCCCCACGCGTGATCAATGTATATTTCCGCGTCCACTCCGAGCTTTCTGTAAAGCGTTTGTTCGGGGTAGTGTGCAAGATCGCGCATAGTGTATATTCCGTATTGGGCAAGTCTTGACGATATTCCCTTGCCAATGTGCCAGAAGTCAGTCAGCGGTTTATGGTCCCACAGAGTTTCTCTGTATTTTTCCTCGTCAAGCACACCCATAAAATCGGGGCTTTTCTTTGCGGTAATGTCGAGGGCTATTTTTGCAAGATAAAGATTTGTTCCGATTCCGAAAGCGGCGGGAATGCCAGTCGTTTTATAAACGTCTTGGCGTATCGTTTCTCCGAGCTCGCACGCTGTCATCTTATATAAGGGAAGATATTTTGTAAGGTCGATAAAAACTTCGTCAATTGAATATACGTGTATATCGTCTTTTGATATATATTTTAAATATACGCCGTAGACCTCTGCTGAATATTCGATATACTTTTTCATTCTGGGGGGAGAAGTGATGTAGTCAATATTTTTGGGGATTTCATATACTCTGCAACGGCTTTTTACTCCTAATTTTTTCATAGCGGGAGTAACGGCAAGGCATACGGTGGTTTCTTTTCTCTCTGTGTCGGCAACGATGAGCTTTGTCGTCATCGGGTCAAGTCCTCTTTCGACACACTCGACCGATGCAAAAAAAGATTTTAAGTCTATACACATATACTGTTTTTGTGTCTTTTGTTCCGTAACTCTCCCCCCTTTTTTTCTTTTAGAATAAAATTTTGGGTAAACTCACACCCCTATTATGCACTTTTTAATGTGAAATTTCTCCCCGAAGTTAAATTTTTTCTGGAATTATTTTTCGACATTATTATCGTTCATATTTATTGTATTGACTTAAGTGTGTGTTTGTGGTATACTCAAGAAAAATAGGGTATTTTGGGAAGTACGCCCAAAAATAAAACTCTGCTTAGGAAATGTCGATGATTTTGTCGACGTAAATTTATGGGAAGTGAAAAAATGAAAAACAAAGAACAATTTAAGAGATTATTCCGTTTGTTTTTGGCAGCACTGTTAGTTTTGTTTCAGACAGGTATATACGCATATATGTGGATCTCATATTATAATGAGAATATACCGAATCCTTTGTTCCAGAAAGGAAACTGGCTTTTGTATGTCCTGTACGTTATTATATTCGTAACATTTTTACATTCCTTTGATGGAGTAAAATACGGAAGATACCGCAAGTCTAACTTGATTATTTCTCAGACTTTGGCGACTATTTTTACGTTGATAGTTTCTTATATGCAGATAGTTTTGCTTTCGTTAAGACTTGTAAGCGTTGTTCCGCTTTTGTTTGTTCTTGCGGCGGACTTGGTGTTTATATTCTTGATGACTATACTGGGCGACTATGTTTTCGGAAAAGTTTTCCCTGCGAAAAAGGTTTTGATTATTTACGACAAGTATTCACCCGACGTGTTTATACACAAGCTTGCTACAAGAAAAGACAAGTTTGTGCTTAAAGAGGTAATAAACGTTTCCGAGGGACTTGAAAAGATTGAAGCGGAGATAAAAGAATCAGAGGGAGCTATTCTCTATGATATCAGCGCGGAAATGAGAAACAAGCTTCTTAAGATATGCTTTGAAAACGACATCAGAGCTTACGCTACGACAAAGATATCCGATATTCTTGTAAGAGGTGCTGAGTGTATACATCTTTTTGACACCCCCCTCTTGCTTTACAGAAACAACGGTATGACCATAGAACAGCGTATTATAAAGCGCGCTATGGATATAGTGGTTTCACTTATAATGCTTGTGTTGTCATCACCCATATTGCTTATTTCAGCTATTGCTATTAAGCTTTATGACGGCGGTCCTGTTTTCTTCAGACAGGAGAGAGCTACGATAAACGGCAAAGTATTTAAGATTCATAAATTCAGAAGTATGATAGTCGATGCCGAAAAGGCGGGCGAGGTTAAGCCTGCGCAGGACGGCGACCCGAGAATTACACCCATAGGAAAGATACTCAGAGCGTCAAGACTTGATGAGCTTCCTCAGCTTATTGATATTCTTGTTGGTAATATGAGCCTTGTTGGCCCACGCCCCGAAAGAGTTGAACACGTAAAGCAGTACGGAGAAGAGATTGCCGAGTTCCAATACAGACTAAAGGTCAGAGGCGGACTTACCGGATACGCTCAGCTTTACGGAAAGTACAATACTACACCGTATGATAAGCTTCAGCTCGACCTTATGTATATTCAGAATTATTCATTGTTGCTTGATATCAGACTTATCCTTATGACAATAAAGATTATGTTTATGAAAGAAAGCACAGACGGTTTTTCTCAGGAAGACAGCCAGAGAATCAACGAGAAAAATCAGGAAAATATGTCAAAATAAACGTTGTTAAAAAAAGCCCCGCTTTTGCCCGTTGTTCTTAACGGAGTAAATGGTGCGGTATGTAACCGGAAGGCATAATGCCTTCCGGTTACTGCTGTTT
>SVQI01000007.1 GCA_015065455.1 Oscillospiraceae bacterium
CTTGATCGTGCCGAAAGAAAAATTCAGAGAGTGGGTGGACAGCCACTTCTCAAAGTGAAGGAGGGATGAAAAAGATTACGGTGATGCCGTATGAAGTACAACCGATATCCAAAGCGCGACGCGGTGAAAAATTATTTTCCTCTGCCGAATGAGATTTTTTGTTTGGATCTCTCGGCAGGCGAGATCGCGGTATACGCTTACCTGATGTTCTGCGAGGACAGGAAAACCTTTCAGTGCCACCCGAGCTACAAGACTATAGGTAACGCGGTGGGACTGAGCAAGAACACGGTGAAAAAGCATATCGACGGACTGGTCTCAAAGCAGCTCATCACTACCGAACCGACCACCGTCATAACCAAGAAAGGACAAAAGCACAACGGCACCTTGCTCTATACCATCCGCCCGATCCAAGAGGCGGTAAACCACTACTATGAAAGGCAGTTGGCACGCTGTCAAGAAGAGTTGAACCGCCAAAAAGTGCTGAAAAAACTGGAAAATTTCGACCGAATTCAAGGGTCGAAAATCAAGCAGGTGAAAGAGTCGGGGTCGTAAACGACCCTCGACTCGGTTCACGGCGGACGGCAACGCCGACCGCACAAGGGTTTTCGGCGGTTTTGGAGAAAGAGGTGAATTGGGGTTGTTCGGACGGTCAGTGGGCTGTGATAGGAGCTGAGAACGGCAAAAAGCACCGTGTTGTAAGGAAAATCATAGGCGCTGTGATAGGCGCTGTAACGAGAAAGGAGAATTATTATGGGAAAAAGCAATAAAATCAAGTTCCCGCTTTGGGTGACACCCAAAACAATGGAAACGGTAAAAGAAATGTACAAAGACGATGACTGCCGCAGCCAGTCGGAGTTTATTGAAAAAGCCATTCGTGCATACGTCGGTTACCTTCGGGCGGATAACAGTCCCGGGATGTTACCGAACTATATGGTCTCGACGATGAAGGCGATCGTGGATAGCAGCGACACTCGAATGTGCAGAATGCTATTCAAAATGGCGGTGGAGATGGCGATCATGATGAATGTCCTCGCCGCCAACTGTGACGTTACGGAAGAATCACTTTCAACGCTTCGGCAAAGCTGCATTGATGAAGTGAAACGAATCAACGGTACGCTCGGATTCGAAGATGCCTACCATTGGCAAAAGGATTGAGGAAGTTCTCAAAACTGTTTCGGCAAAGTCGCTGGATATTCCAAAAGAGTTGTGGTATGTTGTTGTGCTACAGAAAGGAGATGACAAAATGGCAAACAGAAGACCTGCGGGCGACGGAATGGTTCGGCAGAAGAAGCGCGGTCAATGGGAAGGCAGAATCACCGTCGGTCACAAGAGCGACGGCAAGCCGATCTTCCGTTACGTCTACGGCAAGACGCAAAAGGAAACCCTCGAAAAACTGCATCAGCGCATCGAGGACTACCGTGGCGTGGAGCTGACCGAGGATAGCAAGATGACCCTCAGCGAGTGGCTTGACCGATGGCTCAATGAGTATATGATCTTCACCATCCGCGAGAGCACCTGGGACAGCTACGCTTCGATGATCCGCACACACGTAAAACCTTACCTCGGCGACAAGCCGGTGGCGTTCATCACCACCCCCGACGTGCAGAGAATGTATAACAAGATCAAAAAGGACGGTCGGCGTAAACTCATAATGAAATCAGTCCTTGCAAAGACACAAAAAGAACTCTTGCAGAAGATGAAGGTCTTAAAAGAGCAGTTCGATGGAGTTGACCTGTCCGAAGAATATAAAATTACCCTTCGAGAATGGCTTGAAAGATGGATAAATGACTACGCCAAACCAACTTTGCGTGAAAGCACGGTAATGGGCTACAAAAAGAATGCTGCCCGTATATGCGAATACATTGGCGATAAAGAAATCTCTCGCATAACAACTCCCGACATACAACGAATGTATAACCACCTTCGAAAGAACGGACGGCAAAACAAAAGCGAAAAATACGGAAAAGGGTTGGCTCCTGCCACAGTTAGAGGAATCCATATGTTCTTACACGAAGCAATGGATGCAGCTGAACGAGCCAACCTGGTCCCAAGAAATCCTACAACTGGCACCACCATACCAAAGCTTGAAAAAACCGAAAAGAATGTGTTCAACGATAAGCAATTAGAGATATTCATGAATGCAATTGAAAAAGAGCCGGTATGGTTCGACTTCTTCTATCTCGAACTGACCGTAGGAATGCGATTGGGAGAGATTACAGCGTTAAAATGGTTAGACTTTGACGAGGAAAACAAGACACTGCACGTGCAACGAACAGTTACAAGGTCTGAGGAAGGACTAAAAGTCGGAGATACCAAGACTTCAACCGGAAACCGTATTGTAAGACTACCCGAAAGCACCTATCAACTGTTGTTAAAGAGAAAAGCAGAAGCAGTAACAGAATGGATATTTCCAAGCCTTCTCGATCCGACAAACCACGTTAAACCTTCAAGTGCATATCATAGACTAAAAGAAATCCTTGAAGAAAACGACTTACCAAATCTAAGGTTTCACGATCTGCGCCACACTTTCGCAACTCATGCACTAAAAAACGGCGTAGATCCGAAAACACTATCAGGAATACTTGGGCATACAAACGCATCGTTCACCCTTGATACCTATACGCATATAACGGTCGATATGAAACGCAATGCAGCAGAGGTCGTCACAGGATTTATGTCAAATATAGTAGGAGATGAATTTAAATTATGACAAAGAGAAAAAACGGAAACGGAACTATAACTCAAAGGAAAGATGGTCGATGGGAAGGCAGATGTGTAGTCGGCTATACAGATGAAGGCAAAAGAATCAGAAAAAGTGTGTTTGGTAAAACCCGATCTGAATGCCTTGACAAACTAAAAATACTTATGGATGAAACCACAATAATAGCTGGTAGACTTCCAAATACTGCTGCACCGGATATGAAATTCGGAGAGTGGTTGGACATCTGGTTTAATTCCTATTGTTCGCCAGGATTAAGGCAAACAACGATGGACGGATACAAGTATCTGATATACAACCACATCATACCCGAAATTGGTAACATACCTCTAAATCAATTAACCCAAGCAGATTTGCAGAGCTTCTATACACGCTTGAAAAACAAAGGAAGAATTAGAAATGTAGATGCGCTTGGGGTTGGCTTGTCGGATAGAACCGTCAGAGGTTGTCACCAACGATGCCGTGCAGCTCTTGACAAGGCAGTAGAGGAAAAACTCATCCGTAAGAATCCTGCAATTGGGTGCAAACTGCCACCTAAAAAAGCAGCAGAGATGCAGGTGCTCACACACGAAGAAATATATCGCTTACTTCAACAAGCAAAATACGAAGGATACTATGAAATGTTCCTTCTTGAATTATCGACTGGTATGCGACGTGGTGAAATCCTTGGATTGCAATGGAAGGACTTAGACGAGAGAACCGGAGAGATTAAGATTGAACGTCAAATCTCAAGAATCAACGGAAAACTTGTTGCAGTGCCTCCTAAGACAAAACAGTCGATAAGGTCTATCATATTACCTCGAGCATTAGTAGACCTTCTGCTAAAATACAAGGAAACCTTTGAATCTAAATGGATATTCCCATCACCTGTAAAAGAAAATGATGAACCGAGAGATCCGCAATCGGTATATCATAGAACGCAGCTTCTGCTCGAAAGAGCAGGTTGCAAACGGATACGATTCCACGACCTACGACACACCTTCGCTACCATGTCGCTCGAAAGCGGTATGGATGTAAAAACCCTTTCTGCCATGATAGGTCACATCTCATCGGCAACGACCTTGGATATCTATAGCCATATAACAAACGAGATGCAAGTCAACGCAGCGAGAAAAATAGATAATAGCTATGGTAGAGATTATGAGGTGTACGATGAGGAAATCGAAGTAAAGGAAGAAGAAACGTTCACCTTCGAACCCTTCGATGTGTACAAAGGCAAAATAAGAAAGAGTGGAACCGGAGGAATATACAAAATCAATGAGAATCTGTATGAAGGACGGTACACACCAACCAATGCCTATGGCAAACGAGAGAGTTGCAATGTGTACGGTAAGACATACGAAGAATGCGAAGTAAAACTCGAAGAAATGATAGCAAAAAAACGAGCTGAGATTGCAGCCGAGAAAGCACGACTCAAAGCAATGGCATAAACTTAAAGAGCAACGCAGGATTTTACTCCTACGTTGCTCTTTTTTCTCGTTGTGTTTATCAACTGGACTTTTATACACAAACAAGTTATACTTAATTACATAGAAACTATAAGGAGAAAAGCAATGATATTCTATACTGGAGATATTCATGGTGGAAAATTTGAAATAGTCCGACTATGCAAAAGAAATCACTTAACAAGAGAAGATACAATAGTTATTCTCGGAGATGTTGGTGCTAATTATTATAGAAATGAGAAAGATCAAGAACTTAAAAATGCTTTTTCTCATCTTAAACCAACGATATTGTGTATCCATGGCAATCACGAAATAAGACCTTCGAACATTCCAACATATAGAACAAAAGAGTGGAATGGTGGTATTGTTTGGTATGAAGAAGCATATCCAAACATCCTATTCGCAAAGGATGGCGAGGTATATGAAATAGAAGGAATTAAGCATCTTGTGATTGGCGGTGCTTATAGTGTTGACAAATTCTATCGCATAAGAAATGGATATGGATGGTGGGAGGATGAGCAACCATCTAAGGAAATTAAACAATATGTCGAAAAGCAGATACAAGAAAAGAAATTTGACGTAATATTATCCCACACTTGCCCTTTTAAGTATGAACCGGTAGAAACATTCCTTCCAGGGATTGATCAAAGCACAGTTGATATAAGTACAGAAAAATGGCTTGATGAAATAGAAGAAAAAGTTCAATATAAAGCTTGGTTCTGTGGACATTGGCACATCAACAAACGCATAGATAAAATGCACTTCCTGTTTCATGGAATTGAAACAAGCGATGATGTGCAACGAATAATAGAAAACGCAGAATAGAAAAGAGCAACGCATTCAATTGCGTTGCTCTTAATATTACATAAAAATCCTCTGAAACCATTGGCTTCAGAGGATTTTTGGTCGGAGTGACAGGGTTCGAACCTGCGGCATCGACATCCCAAATGTCGCGCGCTACCAACTGCGCCACACCCCGAAATATGAAATTTTAGTTTGAAAACGATGTTTTCCAATTGTGGTCAATTTGGTGGTCAAAATTGATTTTAACCGAAAAATCCAAAATGGTCAACCCCGAAAAACCCAGTGTTTATGCGGGTTTGTGAGTGGTCTAACTTCGGAGGTGTCGGAACCGACCACTTGTTCCCAAATGTCGCACGCTCCCAACTGCGCCACACCCCGATTTTTATTCAATTTTTCTTGTTTTTGCGTGGAAGTGGGACAAACTGTGGTCAAACCCGATTTTTACGCTTTTTTGAGATTTTGCAAAGTGCCGAAAACCCGCATAAATAAAGGTTTTTTCGCACTTTTGATTTTTCGAAGCGGAGAAGTTTGTTCACGCTCCCAAAGCAAGCGCGCTACCAACTGCGCCACATCTCGTTAATATTTATTTTTCTTTTAATCTTTTATTGTACCTATTGCTTTGTCCGCCCTCTTGCGGTTCCCGAAATACTCTACTCGGCCATTACCTCGCAGAATTTCGACCGCGGCGCCTCCTTTTTGCTCCCTGTTTCCGCCACCGGCGGTGGTCGCAAACGTCCCCCAAAGCAAGCGCGCTACCAACTGCGCCACATCTCGTTTTTTTACTTCGTAATTATATCAAACTTTTCTTTTTGTGTCAAGTAAAAAAACAACTCCTTCCCTTTTATTTATTAAATATATGTAAAGTATTCTCTGCTCTATTGCAAAAATCCTTTTTTCATTGTAAAATGTAACATATATATTAATCACTCAAAAACAAAAACGAGGTCATATATGGAGAAAAAAGGCATAAAAAACTTCTTCTACCGTATGCTTTGCGGTGCCTTTCTGGGAATAAGCGTTATCGCCCCCGGCATAAGCGGAAGCATTATGGCAGTCATGATGGGTATCTATGACGAGCTTATCGGTATCATTTCAAACCCCTTCAAAAAATTTAAAAACAACGTAATGTATCTGCTCCCCATGGTTATCGGCGCTTTCATCAGTATGTTACTCCTGCTTCAAGCGCTTGACTTCCTCTTTGAAAATTACCCTACACCGTCCTATCTGCTCTTTATGTCTCTTATTGCAGGCAGTATTCCCACTGTTCTTAGTGAAGCAAAAAAAGGCAAAATTAAAGCTAAATACTTTATCGGAGTCGGTTGCGCACTAATTTTTGCTCTTACAATAGGCATCTTAGGAAAAAAAGGATTTGTCGTAACTGTCGATACCACCAACGTAGCGAGCACAGCAATGCGCATATACCTCCCCATTTGTGGCGGAGTTGCCGGTATGATGAGCATGGTGCCCGGTATGAGCGTATCTATGGTACTAATGATGTTCAGCGTATATGAACCCCTATTACATACAGTAACCGGTATTCTCTCACCTGACAACTGGTTCAGCGACGCATGGTTTGTCAGTGTAATCACGGTTGCATCAGTAGTTCTTGCATTTCTCGTTGGAATGGTACTGTTCTCCAATATAACAAAAAGAGTATTTGATAAACACAGAACCCTTGCATTCCTTATGGTATTGGGCTTTATGACAGGTTCTATTATTAGCATATTCCCCGGCCTGCCCAAAGATTTGATAAACTGGATACTCACAATAATTGCAATATGCATTGGACTTTCGATTTCATATCTCTTCAAAGTTCTCGGCAAAAAATTTAACGTAGAAGAATAAAGTAAATTCCTTTGAATAAATATAAAAAAATGGGCAATTTTAAGTATTGACAAACAAAATTTTTTATGATATAATGCTTGGGTGTTGAAAAGACAGCACCCAAGATTTATGTTAATATTTGCAGGCATATCGAAGTGGTCATAACGGGTAAGCGATGTAAAAACAATTGAGTATTGTTTTTACGAGCGTTTCACGAAAACAACGAGCAATGAAGCGAGCGTAAGCGAGTGCACAGTGCGACTATGTTTTCGGAAGGGCACGTGTCTTGAAAACCGTTACGGCTAAAATAATAACGTAAAAATTGAATATTTGCAGGCATATCGAAGTGGTCATAACGAGGCGGTCTTGAAAACCGTTTGGGAGCAATCCCACGGGGGTTCGAATCCCTCTGCCTGCGCCAAACAAAGACAGACACCTGATTGGTGTCTGTTTTGGTTTTTTGGCATAGGAAAGGAACTTTGCTATAAAAAGAATTGATTATAATTAAAGTTTATGTTATAATCTAACCGTTAAACTTGAATTTTATGGTGATTTTGTATGCGAACAACAAAGGTTATCGTTCTGCCTTATGATACGACATGGAAATCTGATTTTGAGGAAATAAAGAAGGAAATTGAAAGTGCAATCGGCGATTTAATTATTGGTATTGAACATGTTGGAAGCACATCAATAGAAGGACTATCGGCTAAACCTTGTATTGACATTGATGTAATAATTAAGGATTACTCATTATTTGATGCTGTCGTTAGTAAATTACAAACGATTGGATATATCCACGAAGGCAACCTTGGAATCAAGGACAGAGAGGCATTCAAATATTTAAATAAGCCGCATTTAAAAACACACCATTTGTACGTGTGCCCACAGCATTCTGAGGAGTTACATCGCCACATTACATTCAGAGATTTTCTGAGAAGCAATACTGAAGCAGTTAAGAAATACAGCTTGGTAAAGGAAACCGCTGCACAACTGTTTCCGGACGATATTGATAAATATATCAAATACAAATCACCCTGCATTGAAGAATTATATAGGCTGTGTGGTTTGAAATAGTTTAATAAATAAAATTAAGAAGGTTTGACTCCCCACACCCAAAGCCAAAGGAGTTTCATAATGAATTATATTATCACCATAGTTTTATCGTTGATTGCAGGGATAGTTTCATCAATTATATACGTATTTTTCTTTATGATTGACAAAGACGAAGAAGAATATTATGCTGAACGCGGCGAAGAAATTCCTTTTGAAGACATTAGAAGGGGTACGTCGATGTCTCCACACAATCATGAATTTGAGCCAGCCCTTATTATAGTATACGGAATTCCATATGGAATAGTATGGGTTATAATTGATTGCTTGGGTTTTCAAAGCAAGCTTATCAGCTTATTAATTGCAGTACTTATGGTAATTTTTTCACTCCTAAGCACATTATTTGTCAAGAAAATATACTATTGGCTTAAAAACCACAATTATCTGAACAAGCCTGAGGAATAACTATTATATTTGCATACAAAAAACACCACCCGCACATATTATGCGGGTGGTGTTTTTATAAAGTTAATTACTGTTCTTCAGTTTTTCTTTTTCTACCAAAGAGTGCAGTGCCGATTACTCCGCTACCGCTGACAAACATCAGTGCAGACCACATCCACAATCTGGGATTAATACCTGTCTGGGGGGGAGCTACGGGATTTGTAGTAGGAGTAGAAACCTCATTAGTTGTGTAGGTATTCTTTCCTTCCACAACTACTGCCTTATTCTTAACAGTAGCTTTTGCGTTTAAGTTATCAACCTTTACCTTAAAGGAAACTGTAACGCTTGCGCCTGCTTCTACTTCAAGAACCCAAGTTAACACGCCGTCCTTATATACGCCATCGTTGTCAGCTGTGCCGCCGATGTAAGTCGTATATACGGGAACAGTATCGGTAATTGTAACAGATACCTTTTCGGAAGATGTGTTCTTATAGGTAATTTCATAAATCAGAATATCTCCGCATTCAACTTCCTTGCCGTCAATGTTTGCGGTGGGAGCATCTGAATTATATACCTTCTTTTCAACCTCATCTTTAACAGTATAGTTTGTAACCTTTTCAGTAGTAAAGTTGTTAGTTCCGTCAGTAGCCGTTGCCTGGTTTTCAATTCTTACAGCACCGATACCGGAATTAACCGTAACCTTGAACGTAACTTCTACTGTAGACCAAGCAGGAACGTCTTCAATATTCCATACCAAAGTTCCATTGTTGTATACGCCTCCGTTATCGGCAGAGCCTGTAACGTAAGTTGTATTTTCCGGAATCTTATCGGTAATCTTAATATCTACCTTGTCATCTGAAGTATTGGTAAAGCTTATCTTGTAGAGGAGTTCCTCACCTTCATAAACCTTCTTGCCGTCAATGCTTACTTCAGTATTTGTAGGATAGAATACATCCTTCTTCAATTCTTCTTCAACCGTGTGGTTTACAACCTCATTAGTTGAATATGTGTTCACACCGTCGCGTACTACAGCGGTATTTGCAAATATAGACTCAGTTTCATTAACTTTAACATTGAATGAAACCGTTACGCTTTCTCCCTTAGCAACGTTAAGAATCCAGTTAATATGCGTTCCTACGTAAGTACCGTTGTGAGATGCCGTTCCTTCAACGTAAGAAGTATAATCGGGAATGGTATCCATAATATCTACCACAACGTTTTCACCCGTATAGTTTGTATACGTAATGTAATACGTAATAACGTCTCCCGCGTTAACCTTCTTGCCGTCAATTTGTGTCGTAGAATTGCCTGCGATGTAAACTTCTTTTTCTGTAACTTCATCAAACGTAGCGTTAGTAAACGAAGCGTTTCCTGTTACAGTGGCAGCTGCCGTACCTGTAACACCTGTATTAACGTTAGTCAAAGCCGCCTTGAGCTGACCGTCGCCATTATCTGTAACCTGAACGATAAACTTATATACCGTACGGTCATATACAACGTCGGCAATAGTATCAACTGTTGCATCTTCTACTATCACGAAGAAATGTGTACCCGTAGTATCGAGTGTTCTTGTAAACGCAAACGCGCCGTTTACGTTCTTGGCTGAGCCAACAAGCTCTGCTGTATTCTTCGTAATATCAAATGAGTTATCGGTTTTATAAAGCTTAAAGGTGAAGGAATTATCCGCAAGTGCTGTTCCCTTCAATTCTTTTGTACCGTTAAACTTAACCTCTGCCGGTTTTGCAGTATAAGTATTTTCAAACTTAATATCTGCGTTGCTTACGTTACCAGAAGCACTCAGAACACCGTTTGTATCTGTTACAGTAACAGTCACTGTAACGGGGTGATCAACGCCTGTGTAGGATACACCTGCAACATTACCGTTAACTTCCTTAATCGTGTAAGTATGCGTACCTACTTCCGTATAAGAAATAGCGTTAAATGCAAATGTTCCGTCTACCTTGTTGCTTACTGTTTGAATCAAAGTATTTCCTTCGTACAATTCAAAGGAGAATTCACCAATCTTTGGTGCACGGCCGTGAAGAACCTTAGTACCGCCAAACGAATATTCGGTAGCCTTTGCCTTATAGCTGTTGTGGAACGTTACTACGTTTGAAATAGAGTCTTCAAAGTAATAGCTTGCCACGAGCTTGCCTGTTGCTGTATCGTTAGAAACTTCTACAACCAAGTCGAAAATCGTAGGATCGTAGCTCATACCGTTGAGAACGTATTTTCCTGTTGCTGAATCGTAAACTGCGCCGTCAGGAATATTCTCAATAATATCGTAGTTATAAACTCCAACCTTATCAAACGTCAAAGTCTTATTGAAATCTACTGCATTTACGTTACCGTTAAAACCATTGGTTCCGGTAAGTATTGAAGAACTACGGTCACCGTCGTTGTAAACATAGAACGTAAACTGACCTGCTTCTAATGCCTTTCCTGTCAATTCTTTGCGAACTGCGCCGTCAAGCTCAACTGTTGCGTCATCGGGATCGTAAGTGTTCTCAAAGGATACTTTACCCTTTGTTGCATCGGCTGCATCTACACTTGCTGTTTCATTTGCATTGACAGATTCTGTCTTTACAATATTGAGAGAAGCGCTGAGTTCACCGTTATTTTCTGTAACTGTAACTGTAATACGGTAAGCTGCTCCCGAATACGTCCAGCCTGCCGCCTGTCTGTTAACCTCGGTAAGAACGTAGTAGTATTTACCTGCAGTCTTATAAGTTGCAGTGAGTCGAGCTTCGCCTGCCGCATCGGAGAACACGGTAAGAGTGGAAGCATCCTGACCTGTTAGAGCATTCCAGTTTGCATCAGTTCTTACAGCATTAAACTCAAAACCTGCTTTAGAAACTGTATTATCGCCGGATTTATTTACAACGTCTTTCACAATATCAATGCTTACGGGAGCCGTATGATAGGTGTTATTAAAGACTACATCATAAGAACCGTCGGTAATAGCCGTATTATTAATATCCGTAACGGTCGCTACAAGCTGACCGCCGTTATCTGTAACGTTAACTGTAAACGTGTAAAGTGTTCTGTCATAGGTTACGTTATCAACGTTACCCTTAACTTCAAGCACCTGATATGCATAAGAACCGACTTCTGTATAAGTAATACCTGCAAGTACGTCCTCAATTCTGAAATTCTTTGTACCGGACTCGTTATTCAAATACGGTACTTGAGCTGTCTTTCCGCTAATGTCTTCCCATGCGCTTCCGTTCCACTTCTGTACCTTAAAGTTGAACGTTCCGCCGTTGTGGTTACCCTCAACGGTAAAGTTCTTTGTACCTGCTATATCAAGATCTACTGTCACAGCGCTGGGTGTATAATTATTAAATACAACCGCGGTAGCACTTCCGTCTGTAGGAATTACAACTTTATTATCCGTATCCGCGTTTATACCTGAATGGTTACGTGTACGATAAGAAACTGTAAAGTGACTGCCGGGTGTAGCTTCTGTAACGGTTACGGCTGTACCTGCGGGAACTTTAAGAATTTCAACTGTCTGTTTTGCTTTGATGCTGAATGTCAAATTGCCGTTAGCATCAACAGTCTTGTTATAGGAAGAAGTATGCGCGCTGTCCATAACCTCGAAGGTCTTTCCTGCAAGAGCGCTGCCAACGTTGACTGTAATATCAAACTCGGTATCCATAACGCTTTCGGGTACAGCGTGTGTACTTGTTATTTCTTTTGTAATATAGAGATTGCCATACTCGTTAGGAGTATTTGTAACAACAGCAGGGACAAACTGTGCTACGGGAGCTGTTGCATTAAGCACCTGAGACAGTGTAGGAACAGTTACCGAAGAAACTGACAACGATTCCTCTTTATAGTAATCTCCATTAATTATCTCACCGATCTGACATACTGTTCCGCCGGGGATTCCGCTGATATATACGGTTTCTCCCGCCTTCACATTTACAGTAAGAACGTTGGAGCTGTAACTGGAAATGCTATTGGTAACGTCATTTCCGTTTGAATCTACAACTACGGGATCTGCTGTAACACCATTAGGAATTGTAACAGTCAAAGCGTACGTATCGTCTGCATCACCTATCGGTTTGGTTACATTCTTTGTAAGTGCAATACCGGTAGCAACGTTCAATGTAACTTTACCACTGTTACCAAGCCAAACAACCACGTCATTTCCGTTGTGCTGACTTGCGGTATCGTGTGTATATTCGGGTGTATAGCGTTCAACTGCAGTACCCGTAATATTTTCTGACTTATTAGAAGTCATATTATGAAAACGGCTTGTGCGAACAGAACCTACGCCGAGAACCGCATAAATATCTGCATTCGGGTTTGCGCGTTTGTATGCCGCAATTACGTCTGCAACCTTATCAACATCAATAGCAACACCGGTATCGGATAACGTGTATCCGTTAACGCTGTCATAATTTACGTACTTCTTGGCATTGTTATCATAGAATGCTACGGATTCTTTCAAATATGCCCAGTCTGTATAAACAAGGTATGTAACCTCTTCTGCCGCATTTGCATCATCTTGAGCAGATGGTGTGGGATGATAGTACGTAACGTAGGTATAAACCTTGTCTGTATCATTGGTGTTTTGATATTCGTCATACGTCATCCAGCTGAGATTGTATTTATCTTCATCCCAGACAATACCATATTCCGCGTTTTCGGGAATCGCAACCACACTGCCGTTTGATTTATTTGTAATTTGTGTAAAAATTCCCTGATTATCCTGATGATAATAATATCTGTTTTCATCAGAGGGCTTGAATCCAACGTGAGTATCACCCTTAATTACAACACCGGAGCTATCAGCAGGATTCATAACGCCAAATTTATTGCTATAAAATGATACTGTTCCGTTAGCATCATCTATGTACTCGTAACCCTGAATCTTGGTAACGTCAACTTCTCCATTGGGAAGAAGAATATCGGAGTCAATACCCACTGTGTAATATACACGTAAAGGAGACTGCATTAATTCTGTAATTGTAGCAGTGGTTACTCCGCCGACGGTTTCGGAAACAACCTGTTCTAAGATAATGGGAAGTATTTCCTGATTTATTTTAATTTCGAGTTTTTGCGTTCCATCCGTTTGCTCTGTCACGGTTATTATAATATCTTCAGCAGTATTCCACGCCTCATTGGTTGTGGGGTTTCTGCCCGTAGCTGTTTCAACCACATAAGTTCCGTCATTTTTCTTCACAACATTGTAAGAAGAACCAAACAACGTAACTGCCTGGATATTTTTTATCTCCATGTACTGACCGATAAAGTCAACGTATATCAAAGGTGTGTTATCAACACCTGTAGCTCCGTTAACAGACGTACTGCTGGAAATCGGGTTGAATACACCAGAAGAAAGCTCTTCGTAGATCTGACTGAACGTTGTGCTCAAATCAGCGTTTGATACATCGAAATACGTATCAACGTAGTTTATGTTGGCAGCAATCTTTGCATCTGTGATCGTGCCATTTATATTGGGATAGTTATGATCAAAGCTCCAAGCACTTGATCCGTTACCGTGTCTTACTGTATTGCCGGATGACCAATTCAAAAAGTCATTATAAGCATTTCTGACATCCGAAGAAGTATTTGTGCTGTTAAAGCCTTTGTTTGACGTATCACCGGGGTTCATAAGCAAACGAGCCGTTGTATTTGTTCCCAAGTCAACACCAACACCGTAAACAATTTGCTCAACACCGTATTTTTGTTCAACCTTGGCCTTATTATAGGCAGCATTCAAAAGGGTGCTCAAATAAAGGCTTCTTCCGGATGCACTGTTACCTTCGTTTATATTGGAATAAAAGCTTGCTCTGTTAGCGCGGTTTGCCTGGCCGTCAGTTAAAACAATAGCAACAGGAACACGTCCTTCTACATCGGTAGCATTTGCAAGAATATTGAAGCCTCGGTCAATACCCGACTGCAAGTTGGTTCCCATCGTGTAGCCGCTGTCATTACCAAGCTTTCTGTTATCTTTATCGTAAGCAGTCACAACACCGGCATCGGACGAGCCATTATTAAAGTAATCAGTAACAACCAATTCAATACCGTTATTATAAGCAGCTAAAGGTATAACCGTCTCGCTGTCTCTGTTATAAGTAACGATAGCAATTCTTACGTCATTAAGTGTAAGAAGGTCATCCAACAAGCCGTTTGCCGCTTCAATAGTACGCTGCAAACGGGTAATGCCCTGATTGTCAGTGTCATCCATTGACGTTGAAGTATCAAGAACCAATACTACATCTATCGGACTGCCCGAAACGGTAGTAGTCGTGGTAGTCATTGTAGAACCAAGCGCAGAGAATATAACCTGCAACGCCTCGTCGTCTTTCAAGGATACCTCAAACGACGAACCGCTTTCTCCTTTGGTGTTGAGAATCGCGGTATCACCGTGCTTGTACACAGATTTATCCACCCAAACACGACCGGAATAACGGTTTCCGTCCACATTGGTCCCCAACATAGATTCCCATGTGTATGCTGTGCCGGGATCTGCAATTATCTGCGAAACTGCAGAAGACGACAACGCGCCGGTCTTATGTATAGCAAACAATGGAATATACGCCATCATTAGTGCAACACAAAGAAAAGCACTTACAACTCTTTTTGAAAAACTTATTTTTTTCATATTACATTCCCTCCTTGGGCCAAATTTAACATTTTACATGCATAACCGTTCCGCATGATACTATTCATCCCACAAAACAGAAGCACTTTTATTTGAAATGGCAATTCAAGCCAATAACCCTATTATAGATAATATATTATAACATAATAATAACAAAAAAACAATACTGTCGAATAAATAAGCACAAAAAAATATCATGTAATGTTATCCATTTTGCGTGCTTAAATATTACGTTTATACAGCATAGGCAAGTCTTAGTACTGCCAATAAAAATATTAAAACAAATTCTGAGTGTTTGTCTGTCATCCTTGAGCATAAGCCGCCACGGGATTCATAGCTTTACTCAAAAATGACAACGTGGCGGTGCCGCGAAAGATCTCGAACATGCAGAGCAAGATAATTAATCCTAAAAATGTAGGGTGCGATTTTGATATCCGCCCGTTTTTTTGAAAAAGTCTAACTTTTTAGCTCCATCTGACGAGGTAACGAAGCGGCGGCGAGGGAGTGAATGACATCACGGTGTGATGTCATTTCCGAGCCGTGACCGAACCGCAGTAGACGCTGTCGAGCGAATGCGAGACTGAGGGAGAGAAGAACGAACGATTTAAATAGACAATATTGCAATCAAAAGTCTAACACATATCTCTCCCTCCGTCATTTTCTAACGAAAATGCCACCTCCCTCGTCAGATGGAGGTAAAAATTAGTGCGAATTCGGCATGATAGACGAACTCATCCGTCACACCGCGTTTTATATTTGTAAAAAAATAAAGTTTGTTAGCGGTGTGCCACCTTCTCTCACCAGAGAAGGCTCAGAGTACAGTCTTTGTCTTTTGTTTTTATATCATTGTCTTATGATTTTATAAAATATTTTTTATTACTTATGCTTTGCACTAATTTTGCGCCTTCTCCGGCGGGAGAAGGTGGCGTACCGCCAATATATTTAAATATATATTGTTATATAACGCGGCGCGACGGATGAGTTCGTCGATAATATTTTACATTATAAACTAAATCTACGTGTTCGGGATCCTTCGCGGCACCGCCACGTTGTCATTCTTGAGCGTAGCGAAGAATCCCGTGGCGGCTTGCTCAAGGATGACAAACGAACACGCGGAGTAACGGGAGGGGAGCTCCACGATAAATTTATTCTCAGTTAACACCTTACGTTTATACAGCATAGGCAAGATTCCCTGACAGTTAGGCAATATGGTTTTACCGACACAAAAAAATGACATCACTCAGTGATGTCATTTTCGTTTTCTATATAAGTAAATCTGAGAAATCTTTCCCCGTTTCTTTCAACGGTTTCATTCCACATAGACAAAGGCCGTACCCACAGTTCGCATTCACCGTAAAGAGCACGGTATACCACCATCTGCTCACACGTTTCCGAGTGTTTTGCAACCCCTAAGACCTCATATTCGTTTCCTTTAAAATGTCTGTATCTGCCTATCTTTATTTTTTCCATTCTGCTGACTCAACCTCACTTATTACCGTCTATCATATCTAAAATTCCGATAACGTTATTCCTTGTAATTACATAGCTTTCGAGCAAGTCTATCTCCACACCTCTAAGATGAAACATAATCTGTCTTGTCGTTATAATATCGTTAGTCGAGATCGCTGAATTATCAGGGTGATTGTGGCTTATTGCAACACGGTTTACGTTTCTGATGTTTGCCGTTCTGACCAGCTTTCCAATGCTTACAGAGCTTATCTTCTTTGAGCCTTCGTTTACCTTTACACAGTCGATAAGCACATCTTTTTTATCAAACAAAAGCAAATACACAATCTCTTCTGTCGCTCCGATATATTTTCTCAGTAAATACTCTTTTATATTACCGAACGTAACTGTATCTTTATTGTTTTCAGGCTGACCAGAGCTGTAAAGCTTTGACAGTTCGGGAATAAGATGCAAAAGGATCGCCGCGTTCTCAGTCATATTCTTCACACTTTTCAAGCTTTCAATATCCGCATTAAACACTCCCGAAATACCGCCGAATCGGTCTATCAAACCGTGCGCTATCTCATTGGTATCCTTGTACGGTATACCAAAAAATAACAACAACTCGAGTACAACGTGCTCTTCAAATCCGTCTAATCCCTGCTTTTTAAATCTTTCTTTGAGTCTTGTTCTATGTCCTTTATGAACATTGGTTTTCTTCTTGTGTTCAAAAGTCATTTCCTATATAATGCCTTTCATGGTATGTGCCTATTTTTTATAATTACAACTTTTTGTTACAAACCAATTATAGATCTACTATCTGAGGCTCGTGTTTAACGTACGGAAGATATTTTTTCAGAATATCCTCGGTTTTTATTTTCAACGTTGAAGTATTTATACAAGGATGGCACCTTACGTACTCGCTTTCAGCTATATCCCTGTCAATAAGAAGCTTCACTTCGCAATTTTTATCATTCGCAAGTCCCATAATGCTTACAGAACCGGGTGTTATATCAAGATATTCAAGCATTTTTTCGGCAGGTGCAAAAGACAGACGCGAGCTTCCGATCTGTTGGGAAATATCCTTTGTTTTAAACGGCTTTTTCCCCGGCATCATAAGCATATAAAACTTTGTCATCTGTCTGTTACACAAAAACAGATTCTTACAAATATCAACTCCAATAATACTCTCGACCACCTCGCATGCCTCAATCGTATCCGCGGGGTCGTGATCGGCCCTTATATACTCTATCCCTAAAGAATCAAGAAGGTCATATACTCTTATTTCCTTTTCAAGTCTGTTTGACGTATCACTCGGTCTCCCCTTGTATAAAACAGGATCTACCTTGAAAGTATTACAGTCCATTTTTGCCGTTTCTCCTGTCTGTTTATTATAAATATCCAAGTATCATTATACAGCATAAATTGACATAAATCAAGGCAGTATAGCTATTTTTAGAGTGTATATAGGCGAAAAACACATTTATTTTATGTTGACAAATCAACAAGCATAAGTATAATAAAAATATAAGTAAAAAACCTTTTTTGTTTTAGTTGGAGAGATTTATGAATATTGAAAAAGTAAAAATAGTAGCCGACTCCTCAAGCGATATATTATCACTTGATAATATCGGATTCGCATCAGCGCCTTTAAAAATTATGACGTCCGAAAGAGAGTTTGTTGACAATTCCGAACTTGACGTCAGAGAAATGGTTGACTACCTTAAAGGCTATAACGGAAAATCATCCACTTCCTGCCCTAACATCGGCGACTGGCTTTCTGCATTCGGCGATGCGGAATACGTTTTCTGCATTACAATTACAGCTTCCTTGTCGGGAAGCTACAATGCGGCAAGACTCGCAAAAGAAGCTTATGAAAGCGAACATCCGGGCAGACGTGTTTACGTGCTTAACTCTCTGTCAACCGGCCCTGAAATGTGCCTTGTAATTGAAAAAATGAAAGAGCTCATCGTTAGCGGTCTTGACTTTGACGAAGTGTGCGAAAAAACAGATGAATATTGCAAAAACACAGGTCTTTTGTTTATGCTTGAATCAATGCGAAATCTTGCAAACAACGGTAGAGTAAGCCACGTTGCCGCAAAGATGGCAGGAATACTCGGCATCAGAGCATTGGGTAAAGCAAGTGACAGAGGAGATCTTGAAATGCTTGAAAAATGCCGCGGAGAAAAAAGAACCGTTGATGCTATCATCGAACAGCTTAAGGCGCACGGTTTTAAATGCGGCAAGATAAGAATTGCTCACTGTTTCAACGAAAAACTCGCAAATACAGTAAAAGAAAGACTTATCTCTGAATTTGGTGATATAGATATGGAAATTTATAACTGTCGAGGACTTTGCAGCTTCTACGCTGAGCTTGGCGGTCTGCTCTTAGGCTTTGAAAAAAATTAAGATAATTTATTTAAACAATTATTTACCCATCGGAATTATATTTCGATGGGTATTTTTTTAGTTAACGTCAATAGACAAAAAACAGTTGAACAATTATAATTGATATGATATAATTATGTTAAGAGAACATATTTACTTAAAAATAATAGACCTTTGGAGGTTAATATGGCTAATTTCTGTACTAAGTGCGGCACAAGGCTCGATATTGAAACGGGACTCTGCCCACAATGCGACTGCGAAAAAATCAATCTTTTGAAATTTAAACCCAAGTTCTGCACAAAATGCGGTACGCCGCTTAATGCAGAGGGAATTTGTCCTTCTTGTAATCCCCAGATAACCGAAATACCGATAGAAGCTGAACCTGAGATTCAAGAAGAGATTAAGCAAGAAATACAGCAGGAAAACACGTTATCTGCCGTCGTTGTTGACGAAACGGAAGAAGACTCAACAGAAGAAAAAGAAGCTGTCGATGTTACCGAAAATGTATATACCGAAGATGAGGGAACTCAGACAACAGAAAACGAAGACAGCGACACCGACGTTACCGAAACGCAACAAGAGGAAGAACAAGAGCATCCTGTACAAGACATCAAAAACACACAAAACAAAATTCCAAACACACAGACTCCACCTACGTTCATTCCCACACCTCCCCCTGTTGTAAACACGCCCGCTCCCACAGTTCAACCTGTTGTAAATCAAGCTCCCGCTGTTAAGCAAAAAAAGAAAAAGAAAGTATCTGTTGCTGAAGTACTTACAACAATTTTTATTTCATTTGCCTTATTTGTTACAACGCTTTTAGCGGTTGGAGTTATTTCAGCACGTAATACAATGCTATCCACCAAGAGTATGGAAACCCTGCTCGAAAGCACAAATACATCCGAAATTATGAACTATATGTACGAGGGTGCAAAATCAGATATAAGCGCCTATATAAATGAGTATCTAGGCACTGACCTTACAGACAGAGATATTGATAAATACGCAAACAAAACTGACCTTCAGGCAAAGCTTGCAACAAAATTCTCTACATATTTTGATGACCTTCTCAACAATACGGATAATTTTACACTTACAAAAAAAGAAGTAACCGACTTTATTTCCGACAACAAAGAACAGTTTGAAGAAATCAGCGGTGTCAAGCTAAGCGACGAGCAGTGTTCCGAAATTGCAAACGAAATAGTAGACGAAGAATACTTCGAAAGCATCAGTCCCTACACCGTCAGAAACAATAATAAAACTGTAATCTCCATCGCAAGCTCCGTATTATCTAAAACGACAGTTGTAATTCTTATCATTCTCGTTATTGTGTGGATATTGATAATGATAGGAAATAATCCTTCTCAGGCGGCTCTCGGAACGGGTATTGTATTTATACTTGTAGGCGGTCTGACAACAGCTTTAGCAGTAACTATGGGCAAATTTGCAATCACCTTCGGTCTGCAGCAAAACATAGCAACACTGTGCGGTAATATACTGTATGTTAATATTACTGTGTTCGCATCTGTTTTGGGATCAGGTGTCGTATTGCTTATCATAAGAGCGATTGTAAGAAAAATTATTGAAAAAGCCAGAGAAAAAAGAGCCTTGAAAAATGCATAAAAATATATAAAACATAAAAAATCCATCTGCTATGCAGGTGGTTTTTTTGTGTCCGAAATTCTTAGCGCCGCCGCTTCGCTACCTCATCAGATGGAGCTAAAAAGTTAGATTATTTCTGGAGGCACATGCTGTCAGGAGCTTCGCTCCCGAACCCACACCAAAGGTGCTTTTTGAAAAAAGCTCCTTTGGAATCCGCAAAAACTTTAAAAAATAAGCATTTATTATAAATTTGTTCTTATTTAAAATATAAAAACAGCCGAAAGGTAATCCCTTCGGCTGTTTTTTGTTTATTTTTATATTCCGATCGACTATGATTACATCATAGGAATTTCGGGCAATTCAGGGTAATTTTCTTCAACGTATCCGCTTGCTGCTTTAAAGTATTCATACATTGAATATACAACGTTGTGAACTTCGTTGCTTCTTTCACCATTATAATCCTTAGCGCTGTTTGCATAGTTCATTATACTGTATTTGATAGTCATACCACCAATTGTTACACTATCCTGCAATGCATAGTACTGAGGCAATTTACCGTTGCTTTCGTAGTAGTAAAGATTACCTGATTTATGTTTAAGTCCATACTGCTGAGCCAAAGCTTCGTCGTTAACCTCAAAATAATGTCTGATTACAACGTTGCCAAACAATACGATGGTCGTTTCCTTATACGTCATTCCCTGAGGTAATTCTCCGGTTATTGACGGTTTTACAAACTTTTCAAGATGCTCCCTTACAACACTTGTATCTGAACCAATAAATGTAATATTCTTATCAGCGAGGTCATCATCATTTCTATCAAAGTAGAGCTGTGATTTCGCACCGTAGTTAAGCATTGCTTTTACAAGGTTATGATAATCGGAAAACTCAGGAATTTCTAAAATTATCTCTGCATAATTTCTGATGTTTTCAGTATATTTTTCTCCCTCTACACCGTCAACAATTACATAACCTGTAACGTCAGCAGTCATTTCGGTTGCATACAACGGAACAGAAAGCATATACTTTCCGTAATATTCATTCTCGGGATCGGTTACCTTGTGGTCTTCAGTAACGTCTATAGCGCCTCTGTTAGCATTAGCGCCGTCAATATCAAATTTAAACTTAACCTTTCCTGCTGCAATTTCGTTTACAGTACTTTCGGTGAAGTCCATATAGTAGTTCAATACAATGCTGCCCTCAAGAGAAACATTATACATATACAGTGAATCGCCTCTGTACATCTGTATCGGCTGTACGCTCAACTGCTGAGCATAATCCACGTGTTCAAAACTGTTTGCTGTGCTGGTAACGTAACCAAAATCGTTTACAGCTACGTTAATTGAACCGCTGTCAACACCTTTGTTTTCAAATTCAACAACAAAAAGCTCTCCCGATGCAAGATCTTCACCAATGTCAGATCCCATCCATTTGATAACAGCCTTACCCTCACTGATCGTAGACTCAACGACCATATTGGCAAGATGTGTTTTTTGAGTATCAACCTTGACTCTCTTTGCCAACAATTTGCTCGCATTATCCCAAGTCAGAGTAACCATTCCGCACTCAATTTTCTTGTTATTATTTTCAAAATTAAATGGAACTTCAAAGCTCTCTCCAACCAGATAATCACCCATATTAATATTTTTGGATACTATCCGGGTCGTTATTTCAGGCTCTGAATTATTCACTATGGCAGCTGTAATCAAAAAGGCTACAACAACAAGAACAACAGTTGCAACAAGTGAAACATAAAGAATTCTTGAGGATTTTTTCATATCTCTTTTCTCCATAAATTATGCATTATTCATAATAGTGTATTTTGTCATCCTAAGACTTGTTTATTTTGGATAGATAATTATACGCAAATTTTGCAGATTCTGGGGAATACGTTACTCCAAGCGAGAAAATCGGAACTTTTGTCAAAAACTTATCAAGAATCTCAAGCAAATGGATAGCGCCGCCCTCTTGTCTGGGCCTTACCGTTTGCTCGAGAACCAAGCGCAACGCTTCTTCGGGTTCGATTTTCTTAATCTCATTAATCTCTGATCTGTAAATAAAACACACAGCTTTTATTGGTGCAGTAACGTCTTCGTTTAAATCACTTTTACCCGAAAACGGTGTTCCCGACGCATAGAAAATACCGTCAACCTCTCTCACGATAGGCTTGTCATCATTAATTACAACAGCCTCATCTTTACCAAACACCTGTTGCCAGAACGAAGTATGGGTTGACTTTCCTGTTCCGCTGTCCGCAGAAAAAAGATAAGCATACCCATCATATACAACCGCTGATGAATGAAGCATAAATCCGTTTCTGTCAAGCATCTTGTAAGCAAAAATAGCTCCGTACCACATATATTCACAATCAGATAACGATAAGTGTGGATTCTCCTTCTGTCTTTCCTCTATAAATTCATCAGAAATGTCTATGTCAATTACATCTGAAATATCATTCGGTACACAGTCTTCACATATATACTTTTCCGCATATTTCTTCAAATGCTCATATTTCGGTGACATATTTACATACAAATCGGCAATACGATATAACGACATTAAATGCTCCTGTGTTTTGATTTGCTCAAAAAAATAGTTTTTGTTAACACTTTTGTAAAAACAAAGTGTTATAGTATATTTCAAGAAAAGCTTATACTGTTATCGGTGATACCCACCGAAAAAAGCATTTGTTACACAAACATATACATATTTATTTTATACTATTATATATTTTTTGTCAATATTTTTTGCGGTTTTAAACGAACATTTCACAGACCTTTCGTTATTTATGCAAACTAAGTTTAGAAAGCAGGTTGGATATTATGTCTTCATTACTAAAAAAAATAAAATCATATTTTCAAATAACAGTTTCCTTCCTCGCAGACCACCCTTTTATAAGATGTTTTGTTTTGGCGTTTATAACTCTGTTTCTTTCGGAAACAATGTCAAGACATTCATTTATCGAACCGTGGGCCTTCCTGTTCAGATCTCCGCTTGCATTTTTATTTAATTATCTGATCATACTTTTAACTTTTTCCGTTGCCTTGTTTTTCAAGAGGGAATCTTTTGCCATTACGATAACTGCGTCATTCTGGCTTGGTATGTCCTTAGTAAACGGAATTATTTTATTTTTCAGACTGACTCCGTTTTCTGCAATAGATTTTTCTATAGCTATAAACATGCTTGGTATAATTGATATCTATCTAAATATATTCCAGCTGATACTTATAATCCTCGGCATTATAGCCCTTATCTTGTTACTCATACTTATCTGGAAAAAAACCTCAAAAACAAAAGTTTTCTTTGTTCGTAGCGGCATTTTTACAATAAGTATACTCATTTGCCTGATTTTGACGGGAGTTGTAGGCAAATATACAGGACTTCTTGATAAAAAATTTCCCAACCTTGCACAAGCTTATAAAGACTACGGCTTTGCATATTGCTTTTCGCTTAGCGTATTTGACGTTGGAATTGACCAGCCCGCGCAATACTGTGATAACGTTATTGACAAGATTCTTGATGAAATCGACCACGATATTAACATTCCACCTGAAAACACCCCCAATGTTCTTATTGTTCAGCTTGAATCCTTTTTTGACATAAACAGAGTGTCAAACCTTATTACAAGCACAAACCCACAACCCACTCTGACATATCTGAAAGAAAACTATCCTCACGGTGTTATAACCGTTCCATCCATCGGAGGAGGAACAGCAAACGTTGAATTTGAAATATTAACCGGAATGAATCTTGAACATTTCGGCCCCGGAGAATACCCATATAAAACTGTTCTTAAATCACAAACGTGCGAAACACCCGCGTTTACGCTTAAAGAGTACGGATACACTTCCCACGCGATACATAATCACACAGCAACCTTTTACGACAGATTTGCCGTATATCCTGCTCTTGGATTCGATACTTTTACTCCCCTTGAAATGATGTGTAACCCCGAATACAATATGCTCGGTTGGGCAAAAGACGAAATTCTGACACAGGAAATTCTCAGCTGTCTTAAATCAACCGAAGGCAGAGATTTCGTGTTTACCGTAAGTGTTCAACCCCACGGAAAATTCCCCACGGAAAACGTAGTTACCGAATACGGAATACAGACTTCTCTGAAAAATGTTGACGACGAAGATATAAACGCTCAGTATAGCTATTATGTAGACCAGCTTCACGGTACAGACAAATTTATAGCCAATTTAATAAAAGAATTATCCGAGCTTGATGAACCGACGGCTGTGCTGTTTTACGGAGACCACTTCCCCACTATTTATATTGAAGATGAAAATCTGCTTGAAGGAACGAAGTACCAAACAGATTACGTAATCTGGGCTAATTATGATATTGAACAGGAAAATAAAAACCTGAACGCATATCAACTTACTTCCCACTTTTTTGATACATTGGGAAGCAATCTCGGAACAACGACAAAGGTACATCAATATTTATCGTCATCTCTTAATTATCAGGATAAGCTTGAGATGATCGAATACGATATGCTGTACGGCGATAAGAACGTTTTTAAAGATAAAATCCCCTACGAAAAAACCGAAATGGCATACGGCTCGGAAGACGTTTACGTTACCGATATCGTACTGACAGACGACAATATTACGATATACGGAAACAAATTTAACGAGTGGACCAAAGTCAGAATTGACGGAAAGCTTCACGACATTCTGTATATAAGCGACCGATGTATAAGGGTTGAAAACATTAACACCGAAGAAGCCGAACAACTGCAGATAGTTCTTATTACAAGTGAACGCCTCGAAATGAGAACAAGCGCAGAATACACGATAAGCAGTTTTACAGAAACTTACTGAAAAACAAAAAAAACACTATTGCTTAAAAACAATAGTGTTTTTTATTTTTAAGGCTTACAGCTTCCGCAAGGCGAGTAGCCGTCTTGTATAAGGCTATCCCTATTTCCGTTATAATTCTGCTTGTTTTCAGCTTTTATTGAATTAACTGACGAACAACTCGGTAAGTGGAACTTTTTTGAACTTGTATTAAGGACATACAATGCTGTATTTTCATTTTTGTTGTCTGAAGACGCTCCGACGTATTTGCTTTCTCCTGTAAGATAATCTATCTCTATCTCGGGCTGATTATTGTAGCAAAACACGTTAAAACATATACCGTCTCCGTCGTCCTCAACAGAATACGCTTCCATAAGAACGCCCCTGGCTACAAGCTCATCACCGACGAAAATTGGTGATACCTTATATAATACGTGATTGCTTGTTTCTTTTATATAGTCGGCAACCATATCCTCAAAAGGCAACATTCCCTGAACGTTGAGATATCTTGTTCCGGTTATCAGATTATTTTTGTTTGCATTTTCCCCTGTAAGTTGATATCCAATCAAGTGACATCTGTTGTAAAGATAATTACCGTCAACACATTCATATTTTACCGTTTGCCACCCCGTCGGTTTAACAGATCCTATTGAACCTCGTTCTTCTGTTGGCATAAGATCTTTTCCAATGTTGGCGCAGACCACCGTACATCTGCCAAGCTTGTCAAGCTCTCCGTAGCTTTCAAACGAATTTTCGGTAAGACTATTTTTGTCAAAATACGGATTATTGTTGTTTATTACAGCGTAGGGCGTTTTTCCGTCAAAGGCGGGTACTTCGCGATAATTGAAATACCCTTCTCCGCCACCGTCAATAACAGGGGTATCCGTTTGTTCGGGCGGACAGTAGGGCGGATTTACACTACATCCGCATAAAAATATTAAACATAGTAATAAACTAAGAAGTTTTTTTGTGAACTTCATTTTGTCCATACCTCGCAAGTTATTTTATCGTGCGAACTGCCGACAAAATCAAAACTGTCCTGAAGTTCTCTGTCCTCAAACGATATCTCTAACTTTTTATCGTTGGGGTAGATTTTGTTCCATTTGAATAATACTACCGTTTTTATTTTTTCGTTGTATTCTGCTAGGGAAACGTTTTCGGCAAAACAAAAATCATTTTCCTCAGCTATGTCCATATAATTTTCACATACAATTACATCTTCGCCGGAAAAGAGTCGTTTTGAATATTCATTCATATATAATTTTTTACCGCGCGTCATTTCCATAACAGTGGAAACAATAGCAGAATCTCTGCTCTGTCTTCTGTTGTTAAATGCAACACCCATATTGTCGTCAACACATACAAATACAGTCATTTCTTTCACCTCATATACAGTATACCAAAAAACAAAGCAATCGACAAGTATTTCATAAAATATTACACTTGTACAAAAACGACCTCATCCGTCGCGCCGCGTTATATGACAAAATATATTTAAATATATTGGCGGCACGCCACCTTCTCCCACCGGAGAAGGCGCAAAATTAGTGCAAATCATAAGTAATAAAAAATACTTTATAAAATTATAAGACTATAATATAAAAACAAAAGACAAAGACTGTACTCTGTGCCTTCTCCGGTGGGAGAAGGTGGCACACCGCTAACAAGCTTTATTTTTTTACAAATATAAAACGCGGTGTGACGGATGAGGTCGTCCATTACACATAAGACATTAACCAATAATAATTCGTTCGTTTTTCTCTCCCCTTGGTGCCTTCTTTGGTTACTTTCTTGGCACGCAAGAAAGTAACGTAAAAAAGAAAAGACAATATTATCAAAACAAATAATACGTCTTAAAAACAAAAAAGAACCTTAACACTATCGTTAAGGTTCCTTGTTTTTTTATTTATCAGCCGCCGATATACATCTTTATGCCTTCGTCTTCAAGAGAATAGGGGCATACGTGAACACCGTTTACCGTAATTTCATAGTGAAGCTTTACTCCGTTTGCAAAACCGGTATTTCCTACAACACCAAGCTCTGCGCCCTTTTCAACCTTGTCTCCAACCTGAACGGAAATTTCGCTCATATTCATATACCAGCTCTTAAGACCAAAACCGTGATCAATTACAACAAGCTTACCACTGTACGTCTGTTCTCCAACGTAAGCAACCTTACCTGCATTGACAGCGCAAACTTTATCTGTCTGTACCACAATGTAGTCAACACCCTTATTAACAAAGGTTTGTTTTACAGAAGAAAGCTCTACCGTTCTGCCAAAGCCCCACTGTATGCTTCTGTTAACGGGTTCAATAAAGAGGTCGTTCCAATAACGAGTTGTTTCGTTCTTGTCAACCGTACTCTTCAAAGCCGCTTCAAAAGCCGAAAGTATACTGTCATTTCTGGTTCTGTTTACAATACTTGCTTCAATATCGCTGTAAAGCATACCTTTTGCAGGACGCTTTGAAACTGTAAGCGTAAGCTCTTCCGTTACGCCGCCAGACGATATTGTAAAGTTGTATGCAGGTGAATACTCAAGGTCAAGAGAAATTGGAATAAGAGCGACTACAAAATCGCCTTCTTTATAGAATACGGGTGTGAAGTTTATTTCAGGTTCGGACTTAAATACTATGGAATTTACGTCTGTAACGTTCTTACCTGTCAACACTACAAACTCACCCTGCTCTATCGTGTTTTCTCCAAGATAGAACGAAGCGGGAGCGCTTACGTTTGCTGTGAATATATATTTAGCTTCTCCGCAGTATTCTTTACCGTCAGCTTCATACCACTTTGCATTAACCTCAACGTTATATGCCTTGGTCGTTTCACCGATATCCGAAGGAGAAAGCTTTTCATAAATGTCGTTAAATATGACCTTGTCTCCCTCTGTAATTTTTACGGTTACGTAATCGGGCTGGTTTGAGAAATCAAGCATAAGACTGCCCGAAACGGGATATTTTGCAGACTTGTCCTGTGTGCCTTTGTACGACGTGGATACAAATTCACCGGCACCCGCCTTGTATCTCCAATTTATACTGTAGGGTTTAAGTTCGCTCATATTTGAAACCTTGAGCTCAGGCTCTTTTGCAGTTTCATAGAGTGATGCAGCGTATTCTGTCATCAAAAAGTCAATAGCTTTTTCCGAATCGATGCTGTATACTTTTCTCTGAGCATCAATATAATACGCTTCGTTGGGGTTTGTAGTAAAATAATACTTGTAAACCTTGTCTTTATTATGACTTCTGTATTTTGCCTCGTAATACTTGTTTTCTTTAAGCTGGTCGGGAAGCTCGTCAACGCGTTCTGCCCCGTCGTTCATTTCAATAAAGAACGAAATTACCTCTTTCGATTCATCGCTCTTTTTGTCGAAAACATAATTGTTTCCCTCAACGTCTGTGAGCGTAAGACTCTCAACGGTTCTTTCCGCAACAGGCGATTTCTGCGCCGAGATATAATAACCAACTGCGCAAAACGTCGGAATGAACAGTGCTATTATACATAACGCGATAATAATATTCTTCTTCATAATATAAGCGCCTCCGTAGTAGAGATAAATTTCAATATATTTTTACTCCATTATATTATATATCATTTATCACAATAGGTCAAGTACTAAAATAATTTTTAAAACGACTATAACAAACACAAATCCAACAGAAAGGACAAAGATAGGATAAACAAAACAGGCAATACCACTTTTGCAAACCAAGGGAGGTTCCGATGGAGGAATTTTTTTATAAAAAACAAAAAGTATAACCAAACTTTCCATCTTTCGCAAACGATGGGGGTGCAAAGGGGGTAATCCCCCTTTGTCGTTTCAGGGGTAGGAGTCAAGAGGAGGGGAAATCGAAATCCCCACCCGCGAACCCCCAAACCTTACTTCGTGCGGTTCGGGGAACCCCGGCACCCCTTTGTGCCTTCTTTGGTTACTTTCTTGGCACGCAAGAAAGTAACGTAAAAAAGAAAAAGACAATATTATTAAAACAAATAATACGTCTTAAAAAAAGAAAAAAGCTATCGCTTTTTTCAAAGGCGTACATACTGTCAGGAGCTTCGCTCCCGAACCCACACAAGAGGTGCACTTTTGAAAAAGTGCCCTCTTGACTCCCTCAAAACTTTTAATAAAAAAGCCTGTACCGTTTTTTAGTACAGGCAATTTTTTATTTATTCTTCTGTGTCTACTTTAATTTTAAGTTCTTCAAGCGCTTTTGCTTCAGGAATATTAGGACATTCAGTCATAAGTTCCATAGCATTCTGAACTTTCGGGAATGCTATAACGTTTCTGATATCCTCAAGTCCGAGAAGCAATGTAACAAGTCTGTCAAATCCGAATGCCAATCCGCCGTGAGGGGGAGTTCCGTACTTGAACGCTTCAAGCAAGAATCCAAACTTTTCTTCTGCTTCTTCTTTTGTTAAGCCAAGAACGTCAAACATCTTCCACTGTATTTCGGGGTTATGAATTCTGATTGATCCGCCGCCGGCTTCCATACCGTTGATAACGATATCATATGCCTTACCTCTGACCTTTGAAGGATCAGTATCCATAAGGGGCAAGTCTTCATCCATAGGTGACGTAAAGGGATGGTGCTTTGAATAATATCTTCCCTCTTCTTCGTCATATTCAAACAACGGGAATTCTGTTACCCAAAGGAGCTTGAAGTCCATAGGATCGCAAAGTCCCATACGCTTTGCAACTTCGCATCTGAGTGCGCCGAGCGAGTCAAATACAATGTTATCTTTATCTGCAACTATGCATATAAGGTCGCCCTTTTCAAAATCAAGAGCCTTATAGATAGCATCGTTTTCTTCGGGAGTAAGGAACTTTGCATAAGACGATGAAATTTCACCGTCGGTGTTCTTTGCCCAAGCCAAACCTTTTGCACGGTAGGTCTTTACAAATTCACCAAGTGAATCTACTTCCTTACGGCTAAATCTTGCGCCTCCGCCCTTAACGTTTATAGCACGAACGCTTCCGCCATTTTCAATAGCACCTGCAAATACTTTAAATGAACAATCCTTCACTAAATCCGAAATATTCTTAAGCTCAAATCCAAAACGAAGGTCGGGCTTGTCCGAACCGAAACGTTCCATAGCTTCAGCATAAGTCATTCTCTGAATAGGAGTTTCAATATCTTTTCCGAGAAAATCTTTGAATACTCTCTTAAGGAATCCTTCATTTATTGCCATAACGTCTTCTGCCGTTACAAAGGACATTTCAAGGTCTATCTGTGTAAATTCGGGCTGTCTGTCAGCTCTGAGGTCTTCGTCGCGGTAGCAACGGGCAAGCTGTACGTATCTGTCAAATCCCGAAAGCATCAAAATCTGCTTATAAAGCTGGGGCGACTGAGGAAGCGCGTAGAATTTTCCCGGATGTACACGGCTGGGAACAAGGTAGTCTCTTGCACCCTCGGGCGTAGGCTTAATAAGGTTAGGTGTCTCAATTTCAATAAATCCGTTTTCCGCATAGTAGTCGCGTACGATCTTTGCAATCTTACTTCTCATAAGAATATTATTCATCATATCGGGACGGCGAAGGTCAAGATAACGGTGTTTCAAACGAAGCTCTGTCTTTACGTTGCTGTTTTCAACGATTTCAAAAGGGGGTGTCTGTGAAACAGACAATATCTTGAGTTCGTCAACAAAAATTTCAACTTCACCAGTCGCTCTGTCCTTGTTTACCGCGCCCTCGCCTCTCGCTCTTACAACGCCCTTTGCACAAAGAACGTATTCCGCTCTTATACCAAAAGCCTTATCAAATATTTCTTTCTCTGTTTCGCTGTCGAAAGCCAACTGAATAATACCAGTTCTGTCGCGAAGGTCAATAAATATTAATTTTCCGAGGTCTCTCTGACGCTGAACCCAACCCATAACGCAGGCTCTTTGTCCAATATCCGCAGACGTAAACTCTCCGCAGTATTTATTTCTTTTATCTGTTTTGCTAAGCAATTCTGCCATATTTAAAACTCCGTTTCTTCAACCGCAATCACTCGGCTGACAATATTTCTTTTATTGATGCAAAATCGTCAAGCGATATTTCAACCTGACTGCTGTTTTCCATATTCTTTATCTGCGCTTTGTTGTTTTCAAGCTCGGAATCCCCGATAATCAAAGTATATTTAGCCTTCTTTTTATCAGCGTATTTCATCTGAGCCTTAAGCGATCTTCCAACGAGGTCTGTCTCCGCGTATACGCCCTCGTTTCTAAGCTTTGCTACAACACCCATAGCAAATTTAGCCGCCGCTTTTCCCATGCTTGCAATATAGAGAAGTGGTCTATTTTCGTCCTGAATATTAACACCCGACTTTTCCATAGCAAGAATAAGTCTTGTGATACCCGCAGCAAACCCGATACCCGCAAGGGAAGGTCCTCCGAGGTCTTTTATAAGTCCGTCGTATCTTCCGCCGCCGAGAATTGTACTCTGAGCTCCGATATCCGTAGCAATAAACTCATACACAGTTCTTGTGTAATAATCGAGTCCTCTTACAATATGCGGGTCGATTTCATATTCAATGCCCATCTCTTTCAAATAGCCCTCGAGCTCATCCATGTGCTGTTTGCATTCGGGGCAAAGATGTTCAATAGTCTTTGGAGCATTCTTTGCGATTTCAGAACAGATGGGACTCTTGCAGTCAAGAATACGCAAGGGGTTTGTTTCAAGTCTTGATTTACATGTATCACAAAGCTGTTCTGTATTACTTGCAAAATATTCTTTCAAGGCATTTCTGTATGCCGGACGGCATTCGGGACAGCCTATCGAATTTATGTGAAGCGTGGTATTTTTAATACCGAGCTCTTTAATCAACGAATGAGCAACCGCAATTATTTCTGCATCAGCCGCAGCATCAGAAGCACCGAAAAGTTCAACGCCGAACTGGAAAAATTCACGGCTTCTTCCTGCCTGCGGTTTTTCGTATCTGAAGCAGTTGATAAGATAGTAAAGCTTCAAGGGCATCGTGTCCGAACACATACCGTTTTCAATCAAAGTTCTTGCAACAGAAGCTGTACCCTCTGGACGAAGCGTAAGCCCTCTGCCCTCTCTGTCGGTAAAAGTGTACATTTCCTTTTGTACAACGTCGGTCGAATCTCCGACTCCCCTCTGAAACAGCTCAGTCGATTCAAAAGTCGGGAAACGAATTTCCGAAAAACCGAACTTTGCCGCAACCTCTCTTGCTTTTTTCTCAATATACTGCCAGGTAGCCACATCCTTAGGCAATATATCCATAGTACCTCTTGGTTTTTGTATCATAATTAATTCTCCGTTTATATCTGAATCGTTTTTTATCTTGCCTCTTCAATGAAAATTCCCTTATAGCCCTTTTCATATACCCAACGGCAAGGTTCAAGTATTCTTTCTTCAAAATCGCTTTCGTAAAGCGTACAGTCGGGATAGAAATACTCCTCGTGCATCATAAGCTCAATAAATCCCGAACGTGTCTTCTGCGTGTACATATAGTTCAAAAGCTCGATACACTCTTTTGCATTATAGAGATTGAGAACTCTGTCTATCTTGCAGTAAAAAACGTCAAGCTCTGTGTCATACCAGAAATCTCTCTGTGATAAATAATCTGTAAGATATTTCGGATAGAAATACGATACTACAGTCTTTCCGTTTTCAATTACAAAATATCCTGCCAAACTTCTTATACCAAGATCGCGAATTGCCTTTACTCCTTCGTAAGTACATTCGCCCCAGTGTACCGTCGTTTCGTTTGACAAAGTCTCTTTTCCTGCAAATCGGATAATTTCTTCCTGAACCTGTTTGCAGTCTTTATATATCGTATCGTAGTCGGTATTCTTGTAAGGTCTTGAGGGCTGGTCTGCTTTCGCGTGGAAATTAAGCTTCAACCAATCAGAGTTTGCCTGCCATTCTTCTTTGAATTTATCGGTCATCATCGAAAGGTTAAAGTATTCTCTTTTTTCGGTGAACAGTATATGTTCTTCGGGCATTTCATAATAGATATTCAAATGCACTGCCGCGCCGTACAAGTCGTGCGCTTTTTTATAAACAGCAAGATAAGGATTATCAAATATCGAATTATACTTATCTTTGTTTTTATTTATGTCATAGAGGAAAATAATGTTGTCATCACTTGAAAGTCTGTAATAACCCGTATGCTTTTTCAAAGTAAAAACAGATATTTCATCAACAGCGTTTTCGCCTTCGGCAACAATAACCGTTTTACCATCGTTTATGCATACCTCTGACGTATAATAATCACCACATTTTACTGCCTTCTGTCCGTTAACCTTTACCGGAGAATCTGATTCAACCTTTACGTTCACGTAAAGCTTTCCGTCTCTTACCTCTCCGTCAAATTCGTTCAAAACGTCTCCATCAATCGGAAAAACAAAATGCGTACTCTTTTCCCAGTCAATATATTTTCTCATATATTTACCCTCTCTTGAAAGATAATTTTTCCAAAATCATACAATCATAACTTTTATTATACAATATTATATTTATTTTTTCAATATCATTTTCAAAAATTTGTTGGTTGCAAATCAACACGTTTGTGATATAATATATTCAGTCAAAACAGAACGGATATACGAGGGGATTTTATGAGCAATATTTTTGAAAGATATGCACCTTTCATACAGGATTTTATCTACAAAAACGGCTGGGAAGAGCTTCGCGCGGTTCAAACCGAGGCGGCAAGAGTTATTTTTGATACCGACAATAATCTTTTGCTTACGTCGTCAACCGCATCGGGAAAAACAGAAGCCGTATTTTTTCCTATTTTAACCGAACTGACAGAATGCCCCTCAACTTCATTCGGGGTGCTTTACATATCCCCGTTAAAAAGCCTTATAAACGAC
The DNA here is from genome assembly GCA_015065455.1 of Oscillospiraceae bacterium. Taxonomy (GTDB): domain Bacteria; phylum Bacillota; class Clostridia; order Oscillospirales; family CAG-272; genus RGIG1995. The sequence goes on from SVQI01000007.1 coordinate 33,967, forward strand.
CAGTTTTCGCGAATGGAAGAATTGCTTGACCTTTCGGGAATCCCTGTTTTTCATTGGCACGGGGACGTGTCCGCTTCTCACAAAACAAGAGCTCTGAAAAACCCTAACGGCATTCTGCAAATCACCCCCGAATCGCTCGAAAGTATGCTTATAAACCGTTCAAACGACATACACAGACTGTTTCACGATTTACGTTATATCGTTATAGATGAAATACACACCCTGACGGGCACAGACAGGGGCAACCAGATCATGTGCCAAATATCAAAACTCCAAAGACTTATATTTAATTCTCCCCGAAGAATAGGCCTTTCCGCTACCGTTGGCGATGCAAAAATTGCTGCCGATTGGCTGGGCAGAGACAGCGGAAGAGATACCGAAATGCCAATTTTACCGAAAGAAAAAATAAAATGGCGTCTGGGATTTGAGCATTTTTATATTCAAAACCAAAGCAACGACCAAGTTACTATTACTACCGAAAACGAAGGCAAAAAAGCTATGTTTGACGCGGGATACGAGTATATTTACGAATGCGTCAAGAATAAAAAAAGTATTATTTTTTCCAACTCAAGAGAGGAAACAGAGTACGTAACGGCGACTTTAAGACAGATTGCCGATATAAAAAAAGAAGAAGATATATTTACCATTCATCACGGAAATCTTTCCGCATCACTCCGCGAAGAAGCCGAAATGAAGCTGAAAGACGACGATACTCATACGGTTACTTGCGCCACGGTCACCCTCGAACTCGGTATTGATATAGGCAGACTGGAAAGGATAGTTCAGAATAACTCTCCTAACTCCGTGTCAAGCTTTCTGCAAAGACTCGGAAGGTCGGGCAGACGCGGAGAGCCACCCGAAATGATGATGGTTTTCAGAGAAGAAACGCCCCTTCCGAACGCCCCACTTCCACAGCTGATTCCGTGGGAGCTTATTAAGGCTATCGCTATCGTTCAGCTGTATCTTGAGGAGAAATTTATTGAGCCGCCAAGAGTAAAAAATGCGCCTTTCAGCCTGCTTTTCCAGCAAACGTTATCAATGCTTGCATCGTCGGGCGAGCTGACCGCAAAAAGACTTGCCGAAAGGGTTCTTACACTCCCGCCTTTTGCAAACGTTTCAAAAGAGGATTACAAAACCCTGCTCATATCTATGATTGAAAACGAATATATTCAGCAAACGGAAGAAAACGGTCTGATTATTGGACTTAACGGCGAAAAAATGATTAACAGCTTTAAATTTTACGCCGTATTTAAGGACAGTGAAGATTTCACAGTAAGATGCCAGTCCGACGAGATAGGAACGATTACTTCTCCCCCGCCCGTAGGAGACAGATTTGCCCTCGGCGGAAAGGTTTGGGAAGTTGAGGAAGTTGACATTCCGAGACGTCTTGTATATGCAAAATACGTAAAGGGCAAAATGGAAATATCGTGGCCGGGTGAATACGGAGAAATCCATACAAGAATCCTCGAAAGAATGAAAAAGGTGCTCGAAGAAGATACCGTTTATCCATATCTGAAACCTAACGCCGTAAAGAGACTGCAGGCAGCAAGAAACGTTTCTCAAAATACGGGAATGTTAAGAAATTCACTTGTTCACCTCGGCGGCTATTCGTGGTGTTTGTTCCCTTGGCTTGGAACGCGTTCTATGAGGACACTTCGTAAATTCATTTCTCAAAACAAGGGAGATTTTAAGATAAGCAGTATAGAGTCGGAAAGCTATTATATTATGTTTAAAATGGAGAAAAACGACCCTTGCGGATTTATTAAAATGCTTAATGATAAAGCCAATATTCAGGGAATCGACGTATATTCTTTGGTTGGTAAAAATGAGTCTCCCGTGTTTGAAAAATACGACGTATATATACCGTCAGAGTTGTTGAGAAAGGCGTATGCCGAGGACAGACTTAACGCCGAAGAAGTATGCACAAGGCTTTCACAAATTGCAAAAGAATATGATTAAAAAAAGGAGCTTAAACAGCTCCTTTTTTAGCGTTTATTATTAAGTAGTTACACCGAACTTGAACCTCCTCAGATGGAGCTAAAAAGTTAGATTATTTCGGGAAAACGGGCGGATAGCAAAAACGCCCCTACAATTTTAGGGTTTATTGTCTTAGCCGCGTGTTCGATTGTCATCCTTGAGCAAGCCGCCGCGAGATTCTTCACTACGCTCGAGAATGACAACGCGGCGGCGCAGCGAAGGATCCCGAACATGTAGTTTATTATATGCGCCGTCCCCTACCAAATTAGGCGATACCACTTCTGCAAATCAAGGAGGGTTCCGAGGGAGGAACGCCCTCGGCCGTTTGAAAGGGAGAGGTCAAGGGGAGGGGAGGATCGGAACTCCCTCTCCCCTTGGTGCCTTCTTTGGTTACTTTCTTGGCACGCAAGAAAGTAACATAAAAAAAGAAAAAGACAATAATATCTGTTTAAAACATTTATCTTTCTCTCCCTCAGTCATTTTCTAACGAAAATGCCAGCTCCCTCGTCAGATGGAGCCGAGAATTACGCGCTTTGCGCGTAAAAAGTACATACTGTCAGGAGCTTCGCTCCCGAACCCACACAAGAGGTGCACTTTTGAAAAAGTGCCCTCTTGACTCCCTCAAAACTTTGCAAAGTCAAAGTTTTATATTTTACCTTTTTGTATAAGCGCCCAGGCTTTAAGTATAGCCGCCTGTGTCTTTCCGTCGGGCATCTCCCCGTCAAGAATCATCCTGACAGCTTCTTCAAGCGGAATTTTTTCGCTCGTTACAAACTCGTCTTCGTCAAGATGTACCTCTCCCTCTTTTAAATCAAGAGCAAGATACATATACAATACCTCGTCCATAATTCCGCACGACGGATAGAATACCCCAAGCGGAATCACTTTCCCCGCCTCATAGCCCGTTTCTTCGGACAATTCGCGAAGTCCGGCTTCCAAAGGATCTTCATCTTTCTCGAGCTTTCCTGCGGGTACTTCCTTTAATACGTCACCGTACGCGTAGCGATACTGATTTACAAATATTACTTCGTTATTTTCTGTCAGAGGAACAACACATACTCCCCCGTTTTTTCTTACTACCTCACGGTAAGAAGTGTTTCCGTTAGGCAACAAAACCGTATCAGTTTCCACTCTCACAATCTTGCCTGTAAACTTAACCTCTCCGTCAATCTTTTTCTCATAAAGCATACTGTTGTCCATAGCCTGTTTCCTCCGAGTTTTTATGTGTATTGATTATACCATATTTTCGTCCTATATACAAGTGATTTCTTACAAAACCGTTTATTTGTTGTTTTGTTGTTTATGCACATATTTTTTTACACCATTTTTTTCAACCCGACAAAAAAAAGTACTTTTCACAAAAAAACAAAAAAATATATGTACAAATTGTACAAAGAGTTTTTTTGTTTTGCTATATATTTTAATAATACATAAAAAAAGAGTAAATGTGTAAAATTGTGTTGAAAAATGCGAAGGAATATGATAGAATAAAGAGTGGTAAAATAGCGGGCTATTATGTATATTTGTATCGATAAATTACTATCCAAAAATAATTTTTGTAAAACGTTTTTTGAAATATAAATAGCGCGCAGACAGAATAGATTTTACTACACGGCATTTGTTTTTAAAAATGCAAAAATATTAACGAAAAAATAATCACTTTGGATTTTGAAAGGATAAATCAAAAAATGGACTATCGCATTGAACATGACTCTATGGGAGAGGTAAAGGTACCTGCAGACGTTTTGTGGGCAGCTCAGACACAGAGAAGTCACGAGAATTTTGAAATCGGCGTGGGAATAGAAACTATGCCAATGGAAATCATTCACGCTTTCGGTATTTTGAAAAAGGCGGCAGCTCAGGCAAACGCCGAACTGAGACCCGAAAAAATGACCAAAGCAAAGCTTGATGCAATTTGTACAGCTTGCGACGAAGTAATAAGCGGAAAACTCAACTCAAACTTCCCTCTCGTTGTATGGCAGACAGGTTCGGGCACACAGTCCAATATGAATGCAAACGAAGTAATTGCTAACAGAGGCAATCAGATAGCAGGCGAAAAGCTTTTGCATCCCAATGACGACGTAAACCAGAGCCAGTCATCAAACGATACGTTCCCGACGGCTATGCACATAGCAGCTGTTATTGCGATTGAAGATAAGCTTATCCCCGCAGCAAATACACTTATAGAAACGTTCAAGCGTCTCGAAAAAGAAAACGAGGGAATCGTTAAGAGCGGAAGAACACATCTTCAGGATGCAACTCCCATCACATTCAGCCAGGAGATCAGCGGTTGGAGAAGCAGCCTTGAACGTGACGTTGAGCTTTTGAAGCTTTCACTTAAGCCCCTTCACGAGCTTGCGCTCGGCGGTACAGCCGTAGGTACGGGACTTAACGCTCCCAAAAAATTCGGTGAGTTGGTTGCAGAAAAAGTAAGCAACCTTACAGGTAAGAGCTTTGTTACTGCAGAAAACAAGTTCCACGCCCTCACCTCAAAGGACGAAATCGTATTTGCTCACGGCGCAATCAAAGCCCTCGCTTGCGATATGATGAAGATAGCAAACGACGTTCGCTGGTTGGCATCAGGCCCCAGAGACGGACTCGGAGAAATATTTATTCCCGAAAACGAACCCGGCTCATCAATTATGCCCGGAAAGGTTAACCCCACACAGTGCGAGGCTGTTACGATGGTGGCAGTTCAGGTTATGGGTAACGACGTTGCTGTTGGTATGGCGGCATCTCAGGGTAACTTTGAGCTTAACGTGTTTATGCCCGTATGTATATACAACTTCCTTCAGTCAGCAAGACTTCTTGCAGAGGCAATTCTCTCGTTCAACAAAAACTGCGCTGTCGGAATTAAGGCAAATAAAGATAAAATGCACCACAACCTCCACAACTCTCTTATGCTCGTAACCGCGCTTAACCCCTACATTGGATATGAAAACGCGGCAAAGACAGCAAAGAAGGCGTTTAAAGATAACATTTCTCTGAAGGAAGCCTGCGTTGAGCTCGGATTCCTCACAGCAGAAAGATTCGACGAGGTTTTCCATCCCGAACAGATGGTATAAACGATCAATACATAAAAAACATATTTTTACATACTGCTTAATCGGAAGAATGGAGTTTTTGAAAGATGAATGTAAGTTATTTTCCCGGATGCACTCTCAAAAACAAGGCAAAGGACTTAGATTTTTATGCAAGAAAATGCGCCGAGGTTTTGGGCGTTAATCTGGAAGAGATAGAAGAATGGCAGTGCTGCGGCGGTGTATTCACCACATCCGAGGACGAGGTTGCTACAAAGCTGTCATCGGTTCGCGCACTTAAAGAAGCGCAGAAAAAAGAACAGCCTTTGGTAACTGTTTGTTCTGCCTGCCACAACGTTATCAAGCAGACCAATCACGCTATGGCAACAAACGAAGGCTTTGCAAACAAGGTTAATAGATATATGAACGAGGAAGCGTACGACGGTTCAACGACCGTTTACCATTACCTCGAGCTCCTCAGAGACGTTGTAGGCTTTGACAAGATAAAAGAAAAGGTCGTTAACCCGTTGAAAAACCAAAAGATTGCCGCATACTACGGCTGTCTGTTGTTAAGACCTAACGGTGTTATGAAGATGGACGACCCCGAAAATCCTCAGATAATGGAAGACTTTATCAGAGCGATAGGCGCTGAACCGGTTTACTATTCATACAGAAACGAGTGCTGCGGCGGATACGTTACTATGGAAAGCCCTGATCTTGCAAAGAAGAGCAGTAACCGAGTAATTGAATGCGCAGTAAACTGCGGCGCTGAAAAAATTGTAACCGCTTGTCCTCTCTGCCGTTACAACCTTATGAAGAACGGCTCGGAAATTGAAATAATTTACTTTACCGAATTGTTGGCGGAAGCGCTCGGAGTTAAGGAGGCTGACAATGGCTAAGAATATGAATGATTTGAGAGACGAGCTGATTCGTATGAGCGGCTCTGATCCGGTAAAATGTATGAGCTGTGGAAAATGCTCGGCAACCTGCCCTGCATACGACGAGATGGAATACCATCCTCATCAGTTCGTAAATATGATAGACAGAGGAAATATTGAGCCTCTGCTTGAATCGGAATCAATATACAGATGCTTGACTTGTTTTGCTTGCGTCGACAGATGTCCAAGAAACGTTCAGCCGGCAAAGCTTATAGAAGCTGTAAGACTTGTTGCTCTTCGCGAACAGGGCAAAAACAGACTCAAGGCAGACAAAGTACCCGAAATGCTTGACAGCGATATACCTCAGCAGGCTATCGTCAGCGCATTCAGAAAATATTCAAAGTAAGGAGGAAAAGACAAAATGCAAAGAATTGGTGTTTTTGTATGTTGGTGCGGAAGCAATATAGCAGCAACGGTAGACGTTAAGGCTGTATCCGAAGCTCTTCTCAAAGAGCCCGGCGTTGTTTTTTCCACCGACTATCAGTACATGTGTTCTCAGGCGGGTCAGAATATGATTATCGAAGCTGTAAAAGAACACAATCTTACGGGAATCGTAGTTTGCTCGTGCTCACCCCGTATGCACGAAGCAACGTTCAGAAAGACTGCAAAATCTGCAGGACTTAATCCCTATATGGTCGAAATCGCAAATATACGCGAACAGTGTTCGTGGGTACATAAAGATATTCAGACGGGCACCGAGAAGGCTATTATTCTCGGCAAGGCGGCAGTTGCAAAGGTTAACCTCAATGCTCCCCTTACTCCCGGAGAAACTCCCGTTACAAAGAGAGCTCTCGTTATCGGCGGCGGTATTGCCGGTATTCAGACCGCTCTTGATATTGCAGAAGCGGGATTTAAGGTAGACATCGTTGAAAAGCAACCCACTATCGGCGGTAAGATGGCTCAGCTCGATAAGACGTTCCCTACACTCGACTGCGCGGCTTGTATTCTTACACCTAAGATGGTTGACGTAGCACAGAACGACAAAATCCGCATTTTCTCATACAGTGAGGTTGAGGGAGTTTCCGGATTTGTCGGAAACTACGACGTTAAGATAAGAAGAAAAGCAAGATACGTTAAGGAAGATATATGTACCGGTTGCGGCGCTTGTGTTGACAAGTGTCCTATGAAAAAGGTTCCCAACGAATTTAACTTGGGAATGGATAACCGCCATGCAATATATATCCCCTTTGCTCAGGCTGTTCCGAAGGTTGCTACCATCGACCCCAACACCTGTAATATGCTTAAGAACGGCAAATGCGGCGTATGCGCAAAGGTATGTACCGCTGGAGCTATTGATTATAAACAGAAAGATACAATAATAGAAGAAAAGTACGGCGCTATCGTTGTTGCAACAGGATTTAACCCCATTAGTATGGAAAAATTTGACGAGTTCGCATACAACCAGTCAAAAGACGTTATTACCTCTCTTGAATTCGAGCGTCTTACAAACGCGGCAGGTCCCACACAGGGAAAACTCCTCCGTCCTTCAGATAACGTACATCCGCACACAATAGTATTTGTTCAGTGTGTTGGCTCACGTTGTTCAGCTTGTGCTGAAAAGGGCAAGGAATACTGCTCCAAGATATGCTGTATGTACACAGCAAAACACGCGATGCTGGTTCGTGATAAATATCCGGATACCGAAGTTTACGTATTCTACATAGACGTTCGTACACCCGGTAAGGCTTTTGACGAATTCCAACGCAGAGCCGTTGAAGAATACGGCGTTAAGTACATTAAGGGTATGGTCGGAAAGGTTTCTCCCGAGGGTAACAAGCTCAAGGTTCAGGCTTCTGACTTGCTCAATAATAAGCAGATTCATATTGACGCTGACCTTGTTGTTCTGGCAGCGGCAATAGAACCCGATAAATCAGCTCGTCCTTTGGCTACTATGCTTACTGCCAGTATGGATACGAACGACTTCTTCACAGAAGCGCATCCCAAGCTTCGTCCCGTTGAAAGCCCGACAGCCGGTGTATTCCTTTCAGGCGCATGCCAGGGCCCCAAGGATATTCCCGAAACAGTATCTCAGGCAAGCGCGGCGGCTGTTAAGGTCGTAGGTCTTTTAGCTAAAAACAAGCTTACCGGCAACCCCTGTATTGCTTCATCAAACGAGCTTATGTGTAACGGATGCTCTTCATGCGAAAGAGTTTGTCCTTACGGCGCTATTACTTACGTTGACAAAGAATTCCGTATGCCCGACAGAACCACTAAGGTTCGCCGCGTAGCTCAGGTTAACGCCGCTGTATGTCAGGGTTGCGGAGCTTGTACGGTAGCTTGTCCTTCGGGCGCTATGGATTTACGTGGATTTACAAGCGCACAAATTATGGCGGAGGTAGATGCAATATGCAAATGAATGAATATAAACCTTTGATCGTTGCTTTTTGTTGCAACTGGTGTTCTTATGCAGGCGCAGACCTTGCGGGAAACAACCGTTTGAATTATCCCGCAGACGTAAAGATAATACGCGTTCCCTGCTCTTGCCGTGTAAACCCGATGTTTATCCTCCGTGCATTCCAGCGCGGTGCTGACGGCGTAATACTCTGCGGCTGCCACCCCGGTGACTGCCACTATACTTCGGGTAACTACTATACCCGTCGCCGTATGGCTCTTCTATTCTCAATGCTCGATTACCTCGGTATCGAAAGAGAAAGAACCAGAGTTGAATGGGTTTCTGCGGCTGAAGGCGCAAAGTTTGCCGCTACAATGAATGAGTTTGTTGAGAAGGTTGCCTCTCTCGGCAAAAACAAGAGATTGGAGGATTTACGATGCAGCAAATAACACGTGATTTATTGATAGAAAAAGCATCGGCATTCCTTGAAAAAGAAAACAACTCCTGCGTTATCGGTTGGAGAAAGGGTGAGTTCGATTACGATATTACCCCTTACGTTTTTGATAACAAAGAAGATTTGGAAAAATATTTTGTATGGAATGATTTCTGCGGTGCTAACGTATCAAAATATTTGATTAATAAAACACAGAAATACGATAAAACTCTCGTATTTTTAAAGCCTTGCGATACATACAGCTTTAACCAGCTTTTAACCGAACACCGTTTTTCTCGCGATAAGGTATACGCTATCGGTATCCCTTGCGAAGGAATGGCCAACGTTAATAAGGTAAAGGCGATTGCAGGCGAAGGTATTGAAAAAATTGAATTTCTTCCCGAAGGACTCAAAGTAACTAATCTTTACGGCGATGAGCCTGCTGTGATTGCATATACGGACGTTCTTGCAGAACGTTGCTTAAACTGCAAGAGCAAAGCACACGTTGCATATGACGAGCTTATCGGTGAAGACGGAAGCGTTATTAGTTCAAATCGTTTCGACGAGGTCGAACGCCTTGAAAAGATGACTCCCGACGAAAGATTTGCTTTCTGGCAGAAAGAGCTTTCAAAATGTATCAGATGTAACGCTTGCCGCGACGTATGCCCCGCTTGCAGCTGTGAAAAGTGTGTATTTGATAACCCCGCTTCCGGCGTTGAAAATAAGGCTCCCGCAAGCAGTATGGAAGAAAAAATGTTCCATATTATAAGAGCATTCCACGTTGCAGGTCGTTGTACCGACTGCGGCGAATGTTCAAGAGTATGCCCTCAGGGTATTCCGCTCCACTTACTTAACCGTAAATTCATTAAAGATATAAACGAATTTTACGGTGAGTATCAAGCAGGTGCCGTTGAAGGCTCTCGCGCTCCTCTCGTTGACTACACAGAGGGCGACATTGAACCCTATGAGATTTTTGACAGGGGGGATAAATAATGCGTAAATGTTCTATTGAAAAGCTTTATTCTGCTTTTTCCGAATTATCCTCGACAATGCAAATTTACCTTCCCGTTTCAAATGAAGAAGGAAAAGCTAATTACGAAAAATGGACTGAGGGCAAGCTCTGGAGCGAAGCTCTCAATACAGAAAGAAGCGCTAAAGACTTCTTCTTCCCTCAGACAGAGGACTTGATGAAGTTCAAGACCGAGGGTAAGAATATAGAAATTATTGATATCAGAAGCGAAAAAGAAGACTTTGTTATCTTCGGTGCGCGCGCATGCGACGTAAGAAGCTTTGATATCCTCGACCGCGTATTTTTAACAGATCCCGTCGACTCCTTCTACAAAGCGCGTCGCGATAAAGGTGTAATCGTTTCTACCGCTTGCTCAAGACCTGCAGAAACTTGTTTCTGTAAGGCATTCGGCATTGATGCTTCTGAACCCTGCGGTGACGTTACGACCTGGAGAGTAAACGACGAGGTTTACTTCAAGAGCAATACCGAAAAGGGTGACGCTTTTATGAAGAAAATCGAAAAGTTTACAGAAGAGTGCGATGAAGAAAAGGTAGACGAGCAAAAAGCAAAGATTAAAAAGATTATAGATAAGCTCCCGCTTTCCGACCTTGATACAAGTGATTTCGGCGGCGGAAAAACAGCTGAATTCTTTAATTCTCCCCTTTGGGCAGAAATGTCAAGCACGTGTCTTGGTTGCGGAACCTGTACTTTTGTTTGTCCGACCTGCCAGTGCTACGATATTAAAGAATTTAATACGGGCAAGGAAGTAATCCGTTATCGTTGCTGGGATTCTTGTATGTATTCAGAATTTACAAGAATGGCTCACGGAAATAACCGTTTGACACAGACAGAACGCTTCCGTCAGAGATTTATGCATAAGCTCGTTTACTACCCCGAAAATAACGACGGTATATTCGGATGCGTAGGTTGCGGTAGATGTCTGTCCAAATGCCCGATATCTATGAATATTGTAAAAGTAATGAAAAAATTGGGAGGTAACGAATAATGCATAACATAGAAGACACCTTGATTCCCAAGGTTGCGGTGATAACCGACGTTCGCATTGATACTCCCGATATAAAGACGTTCAGAGTTGTAACCCCCGACGGCAAAAAGGCGTTTGACCATATGCCCGGTCAGTGCGCTATGCTGTCTGTTCCCGGTGTTGGAGAGGCTATGTTCTCAATAACCTCGTCTCCTACAAATACCGAGTATATGGAATTTTCCATTAAAAAATGCGGATGTGTTACAGAATGGCTCCATGCTGCAGAGGTAGGACAACAGATCACCGTAAGAGGTCCTTACGGAAAACCCTTCCCCGTCGACGACGAGTTCGCAGGAAAGAACCTGCTCTTTATAGCAGGCGGTGTTGGTCTTGCTCCCTTACGTTCGGTTATAAACTACTGCAGACACTATCGCGACAGATACGGCAAGATAGATATTGTTTACGGTTCAAGAAGCAAGGAAGACTTGCTTGATTACAACGAAATTATTGAAGAATGGGCAAAAGACGCAAACGTAGACGTTCACCTTACTATCGATACAGCACAAGAGGGTTGGACCGAAAACGTCGGATTTATTCCCCAATTTGTAAAGGGTCTTAAATTTGACACTGACAGAACAGCTGTTCTTTGCGGTCCTCCCATTATGATTAAGCTTACACTCGAAGCGCTTACATCGCTCGGATTTGAAAAGAATCAGGTTTACACAACGCTCGAGCTTCGTATGAAATGCGGAGTCGGCAAGTGCGGCAGATGTAACGTAGGCTCAAAATACGTATGCAAAGACGGTCCGGTATTCCGCTTTGACGAGTTGGATGAATTACCGGCTGAGTATTGATTTTAAGGAGATTGCTATGGCTAATATGGTTAATATTTTTCTGTTCGGCAAAAAATACGAGGTTCCGGACAATCTTACTATTATGACTGCTATGGAATATGCAGGTTATCAGTTGGTCAGAGGTTGCGGATGCCGTAACGGCTTCTGCGGAGCTTGCGCAACTATCTACCGCATTAAAGGAGACAGAGAGCTTAAGGCTTGTCTCGCTTGTCAGACCAAGGTAGAGGATAATATGTATATTGCAACGCTTCCCTTCTTCCCGTTGGTCAAACAGGTTTACGATATGGAAAAAATCACTCCCTCGGAAGCTGTTATGATGCAGCTTTATCCCGAAATTTACGCTTGTATCGGCTGTAATGCTTGTACAAAAAGCTGTACGCAGAAGCTTAACGTAATGCAGTACATAGCTTACGCTCAGAGAGGCGACTTTGAAAAGTGTGCAGAAGAATCCTTTGACTGCGTAATGTGCGGTGTTTGCTCATCACGCTGCCCTGCAGGTATATCTCACCCTCAGGTTGCTATGCTTGCGCGCAGAATTAACGGTAAATACCTCGCTCCCGGATGCGAACATCTCGAAAATCGCGTTAAGGAAATTAAAGACGGTACGTTCAATGAGCTTATCGAGGCTCTTATGCAGAAACCGGTTGAAGAGTTGAAAGAACTTTACAACAACCGTGAGATTGAGAAATAAGGGGGAAAAGCTATATGTATTCCGAAAACTTTCAAAAATCACTTGCGGCTGTTGAAGCGGCAAGAGAGAAAAACATTGCGATAGAACCTGTCAGAATGACAGCTCAGCAGAAAGAAGAACTTCTTGCAAAATTCCACCCTGACTATAAAAAGGAAGAATTTCAGGAATTGAAGATCGGCGCAAATAAGGGAGATAAGGTTCCCCACGAGCTTGCAGAAATGCTTCAGGCTCACAGCAGAATTACTGCTGAAAGCGTTGATCTCGAAAATCCCGATTACGACGTTGACGTACTCGTTATCGGCGGTGGCGGTGCCGGTTCTTCTGCGGCTATCGAAGCTCACGAAGCAGGAGCAAACGTTATGGTAGTAACAAAGCTCCGTATAGGCGACGCAAACACGATGATGGCTGAAGGCGGTATTCAGGCTGCAGATAAGCCCAATGACTCTCCCGCTATTCACTTTGTTGACGCTTTCGGCGGCGGACATTTTGCGGCAAAGAGAGAGCTCCTCTCCAAGCTCGTTTGTGATGCTCCCGAGGCTATTCAGTGGCTTTCAAACCTCGGCGTTGAGTTTGACAAAGACAAAGACGGAAATATGATTACCACTCACGGCGGCGGTACTTCAAGAAAGCGTATGCACGCAGCAAAGGACTACTCGGGCGCTGAAATTATGAGAACTCTCCGCGATGAAGTTTTCAACCGTCAGATTCCCGTAATTGATTTTACTGCTGCAATAGAAATTATTCTTGACGAAAACGGAAACGCTGCAGGCGCAGTGCTTCTTAATATGGAAACAAAAGAGCTTCTCGTTGCAAAGGCAAAGACAGTTATTATTGCAACAGGTGGAGCAGGACGTATGCACTATCAGGGCTTCCCGACCTCCAACCACTACGGCGCGACAGCTGACGGATTGGTTCTCGGTTACAGAGTAGGCGCAAAGCTTCTCTATGCTGAAACGCTTCAGTATCACCCGACGGGTGCGGCATTCCCCGAACAGATCTTCGGTGCATTGGTAACAGAAAAGGTTCGTTCTCTCGGCGCAAAACTCGTAAACGTGAACGGCGAAGTATTTATGCATCCCCTTGAAACACGTGACGTAACTGCTGCTTCTGTTATACGCGAATGTAACGAAAGAGGAAACGGCATTGACACAGGAAACGGTCAGGCTGTTTGGCTCGATACTCCCATGATTGAAAAGATTGGCGGAGAAGGCACTATTGAAGCAAGAATTCCCGCTATGATGAGAATGTTTGCGCAGTACGGAATTGATATCCGTAAAGAGCCTATTCTTATTTATCCTACACTTCACTATCAGAACGGCGGTCTTGATATTACTCCCGATTGTATGACGACAAACGTTGAAAACCTCTTTGTTGCAGGTGAAGCTGTTGGCGGTATCCACGGTAAAAACAGACTTATGGGTAACTCTTTGCTTGACATTATCGTATTCGGAAGAAGCGCAGGCAAGAGTGCCGCTGCAAAGGCAAAAGACGTAAAAGTTGGAAAGCTTACTCTTGACCATATCGAAAAGTTTGAAAAGGAAATCGCAACTGCAGGTATTGATACAGATGCTGTTTCTCCCAAGCTTTTACCCGATTATACTAACAAGAGATAAGAAAAGAGGGAAAGTAAGATGAATTTATTTGGAGGAGTTATTCCCGTTACGGGAATAACGTTCCTGATGTTTTGTATATTTGGCATACTGTTTTTAGGCTTTGCGCTCGGAAGAATAACCATCAAGGGCGTTTCGCTCGGCGCGGCAGGTGTGTTTATTGTAGCGCTTGTATTTGGTGCTTTGTTCTATCCACAGCTTGAAGGCGAGCTTACAATTAAAGCGCTTGTTGATGGAAAAGACGTGGTTGTAAATTTTGCTGAGAAATCACTCGAGATAATCGAAAGTCTTGGTCTTATTCTCTTCGTTACGTCAGTAGGCTTTATTGCAGGTCCCAAATTCTTTGCAAACATGAAAAAGAACTTTAAGTCTTATGTGCTTTTAGGACTTATAATTATTGTTTTCGGCGGACTTTCCGCTATTGCTTGTATCTATATTGGCAGAGCAATAGGTTTTGGCGCTTCAATTGAAACATCCGAAGGCTTTACCGCTATGATAGTAGGTCTGCTTTCAGGCTCGCTTACATCAACTCCTGCCTTTTCTGCAACAAAGGCAACGGTTGCAGAAGAATATACAAGTCTTGTGTCGGTTGGACATGGAATTGCATACATCTTCGGTGTTATAGGTGTTGTGCTTTTTGTTCAGCTTATTCCTAAGTTTACAAAGGCTGATATGGAAGCAGAACGCGCAAAGCTTATTATTGCAGACGACGGAAAAGAGAGAAAACCCTTTGTCGGAAAGCTCATTGATATTGACGGACACGGTCTTGCTGTGTTTGCTATTGCCGCAATTATTGGTATATTTATTGGAAGAATAAAAGTTCCGCTTTCATCGGCAGGACTTAGCGGAACCTGTTTCTCACTTACAACAACCGGCGGCTGTTTGCTTTCTTCTCTTGTGTTCGGTCACTTTGGAAGAGTAGGCAAAATAAACATTATGCCCGAAGAATCAACACTTAAGCTTTTCAGAGAGCTTGGACTTGTACTTTTCCTTGTAGGCGCGGGTATCCCCGGCGGAGCTGAATTTATTGCAAACTTTGACCCGATGTATTTTGTATATGGAATGATTATGACACTTGTTCCTATGATTGCAGGATATCTTTTTGCCAGATACGTACTTAAACTCAGCTTACTTAATAACCTCGGTTCAATTACAGGCGGTATGACAAGTACACCTGCTCTTGGTACATTGATTTCAACTGCAGGAACAGAGGACGTTGCGGCAGCATACGCGGCTACATATCCGATTTCTTTGATAGCAGTGGTTCTTGTATCACAGTTCCTGATTATACTGTTCTGATTTAATATTGGTTTATAATTATACTTTATAAAAAAATTCCCCGATAATATTCGGGGGATTTTTTTGTATAACGGGCAAATAGGAAAAACGACCCTAAAAATTTAGATTTTATCGTCTTATCCGCGTGTTCGATTGTCATCCTTGAGCAAGCCGCCGCGAGATTCTTCGCTACGCTCGAGAATGACAACGCGGCGGCACAGCGAAGGATTTCGAACATGCAGATTTAGATTGTATTGTAAAATATCATCGACGAACTCATCCGTCGCGCCGCATTATTTAACAATATATATTTAAATATATTGGCGGCACGCCACCTTCTCTCGCCAGAGAAGGCGCAAAATTAGTGCAAATCATAAGTAATAAAAAATACTTTATAAAATTATAAGACAATAATATAAAAACAAAAGACCAAGACTATACTCTGTGCCTTCTCTGGCGAGAGAAGGTGGCACACCGCTAACAAACTTTATTTTTTTACAAATATAAAACGCGGTGTGACGGATGAGTTCGTCTATTACACATAAGACATTAACCAATAATAATTCTTTCTTTTTTCTCTCCCTCAGTCGCCTACGGCGCCAGCGTCTACTGCGGTTCGGTCACGGCTCGGCTCTAAAAGTCCACCGGACTTTTATTCACTCCCTCGCCGCCGCTTCGCTACCTCGTCAGATGGAGCTATAAAGTTAGACTTTTTCAAAAAACGGGGCGTCGGGGAAGGGGTTCCCCGAACCGCACAAAGTAAGGTTTGGGGGGTTCTCGTGTGCGTCGCCCCCTACCAAATTATACAATAATTCTCTGCAAACAAAAGGAGGGTACCGAGGGAGGAACGCCCTCGGTCGTTTCAGGGGTAAGAGTCAAGAGGAGGGGAAATCGAAATCCCCTCCTCTTGTGCCTTCTTTGGTTACTTTCTTGGCACGCAAGAAAGTAACGTAAAAAAGAAAAAGACAATATTATTTAATCAAAATAATACGTCTTAAAACAAAAAAACGCTTCCGCGTTTTTTTTAAAAGGGGCACATACGGTCAGCTTCTTCGCTCCCGAACCCACACAAAAAGGGCTTTTTGAAAAAAGCCCCTTTTGAAACCGCAAAAACTTTTAATACCTAAGTTTTATTTTAATTTGAAATGCTTTCTGTGGCTTTCAAGTATTCCCTCATTACGTAATTTACTTATTTCAGCAGACAGTCCGCTTCTGTCAACCTCAAGATAGTCCGCAAGCTCCTGTCGGTCAAAGGGAATATCAAAGCTGCTACTCCCCGTCTTTTTTGCATAAAACACCAGATACGCCATAAGCTTTTCTCTCGTTGTTCTTTTTGACGTTATTTCAATTCTTTGGTGAAACATAATTGTTTTATTAGCAAGGTCGCTCATAAGATTATAGATAAGCTGTTGATGAAATCCACAAGAATTCTGACAAGTGTGCAATATATGAGAACAATCAATAAACATAATTTCACAAGTATCGCTGGCCACGACTGATACGGGTAATGTTTTTACAGACGCGCAGGCAAATGCTTCTGCAAACATTTCTCCTTCGTGAATATCAGACAAAATATTTCTATTGCCATAATAATCAATCTGAATTACTTGGGCTCTCCCCGACAGCACTATCCCGATATATTTCGCCTTTGTTCCCTCGGCAAATATTGTATACTTTTTTT
Source organism: Oscillospiraceae bacterium (assembly GCA_015065455.1). Classification (GTDB taxonomy): domain Bacteria; phylum Bacillota; class Clostridia; order Oscillospirales; family CAG-272; genus RGIG1995. Next base: position 50,775 of record SVQI01000007.1, read on the forward strand.
CAAATTGCTCCACCCTTGCACCAAGACAGTTCAGCATCAGAATAAGATCTTCTTGGTTGATTCCAAAAAATAGAGGACATTTTTTTAATATTTCCAAATATTTTTTCATTTTTTCTCCGTTTGTTGAAAATTCAACACATTTTTTTATGGAATTATACTATAATAACCACAGAAAGTCAAGAGGAGATGAATATATGAGAATAGCTTTTTTTGATACAAAGCCCTATGATAGAGATTTCTTTGATAAATACGGAGAAATGAACGATATCAGCTTCAAGTACTATGAAACAAAACTAAACGAAGATACAGTCGGTCTTGCAAACGGCTCCGACGGCGTTTGCGTATTTGTAAACGATACGGTAAATGCAACCGTAATCGACAAGCTAACCGAAATGGGAATAAAAATTGTTGCTCTAAGATGCGCAGGCTTTAATAACGTCGATATGAAGCATGCATACGGAAAAATACACGTATTCAGAGTTCCCGCCTACTCTCCTTATGCTGTTGCCGAACACGCAATGGCGCTCTTGCTCACTTCGATACGCCGCATTCACAAGGCATATATACGTTCAAGAGATTTCAACTTCAGTCTATCGGGCCTTACCGGATTTGACCTACACGGAAAAACTGTCGGTGTAATCGGAACAGGTAAAATAGGAAGAGTGTTCGTTGATATCTGCCGAGGCTTCGGTATGAAGGTTTTAGCTTACGATATTTTTCCTGCTAAGGAGTTTGACAACGGGGATACTGTTCGTTACGTAAATATGGATGAGCTTCTGGCAAACAGTGATATAATCTCTCTTCATTGTCCGCTTACCGAGGACACTTACCATCTGATAGATAAAAACGCCATTGATAAATGCAAAAAGGGTGTTGTAATCATAAACACTTCAAGAGGAGCTTTGGTTGATACGGACGCGCTTCTTGAAGGAATAAAAACAAGAAAGATCGGCGCGGCTTGTCTTGACGTATACGAGGAAGAATCGGATCTGTTTTTTGAGGATAATTCGGGACATATTATGGAAGACGACACACTCGCAAGACTTATTTCCATGCCAAATGTAATAGTAACATCACATCAGGCATTCTTAACCAGAGAAGCTCTCGAAAACATTGCTCAGACAACTGTTAACAACATAGTTGAATTTACAAAAAACAATCAATGCCCCAACGAGCTGTGCTACAAAAGCGGAGAAGCTGTAGACTGTAAAGACGGAAAATGCTTTTCATGATGCGAGGTGAAAATAATGATAAGAAAAATAATCAGAATAGATGAAGAAAAATGCAACGGTTGCGGAGCATGTGCAACAGCCTGTCATGAGGGCGCTATTGAAATGATAAACGGAAAGGCAAAGCTTACAAAAGAAAATTACTGCGACGGTCTAGGCGATTGCCTTCCAGTCTGCCCTACAAATGCCATATCATTCGAGGAAAGAGAGGCTGAGGCTTACGACGGAAACGCTGTTATTAAGGCAAAATCAAGAAAGACGGCTCAAGTACTGCCCTGCGGTTGTCCGGGGACACAGTCCAAATCTATAAAACGGGAACTCAATATCACTTTACCGAGAGGCATAGGAACCGTAAGTCAGCTCTCTCAATGGCCCTGTCAGATAAAGCTCGTTCCAATAAACGCTCCCTACTTCGACGGCGCAAACCTGCTTATTGCCGCTGACTGTACGGCATATGCTTACGGAAACTTTCACAATGAATTTATCCGTAATCACATCACGCTGATAGGTTGTCCAAAGCTTGACGATGGAGATTATTCAGAAAAGCTTACACAGATAATAAAAAATAACGACGTAAAAAGTGTAAAAATTGTCCGTATGGAAGTGCCCTGCTGTTCGGGAATTGAATACGCTGCTAAAAAAGCAATACAGGAAAGCGGCAAGTTTATTCCGTGGCAAGTGGTTACTATTTCCACTGATGGAAAAATTGTTGAGTAATTTTCAAAAAAGTGTAGAAAAATTACATATAGTTATGATATAATTTGCACATAGATTAATTTTTAGAAAAGAGGTAGATTGTATGACAATCACAAACGACATTAAATATATCGGCGTCAATGACCACAATATTGACTTGTTTGAAGGTCAGTACATTGTGCCTAACGGAATTTCTTATAATTCCTATGCTATTATTGATGAAAAGATTGCTATTATGGATACTGTTGACGCCGGTTTTACTCACGAGTGGCTTGACAACATTCAGAACACATTGGGAAACAGAAAGCCTGACTATTTAATTGTTCAGCATATGGAGCCCGACCATTCGGCAAATATTATGACATTTATTAAGGCTTACCCTAACGCTCAGGTAGTAGCGTCTGCAAAGGCATTTGTAATGATGAAGAATTTCTTTGGTACAGACTTTGCCGAAAAAAGAATAGTTGTAGGCGAGGGAGATACTCTTTCGCTTGGAAAACATACCCTCACTTTCGTTACTGCTCCTATGGTACATTGGCCCGAGGTAATAGTTACTTACGATAGCACGGACAAGGTATTATTCTCTGCTGACGGATTTGGAAAATTCGGCGCTCTTGACGTTGAAGAAGAATGGGCTTGCGAAGCGAGAAGATACTATATCGGTATTGTCGGAAAATACGGCGCTCAGGTGCAGGCACTTCTGAAAAAGGCGGCAGGTCTTGATATTCAGACTATTTGTCCTTTACACGGTCCTGTGCTCAAAGAAAACCTCGGATATTATTTAGGTTTATACAATACGTGGTCAAGCTATCAGCCCGAAGAAGAAGGCATTATGATTGCTTATACATCCGTTTACGGCAATACAAAGAAAGCCGTTATGCTTCTTGCCGAAAAGCTTCGCGCAAACGGTTGCCCGAAGGTTGTTGTAAATGACCTTGCAAGATGCGATATGGCAGAGGCAGTTGAGGACGCTTTCAGATACAGCAAGTTAGTTCTTGCCACAACCACTTACAATGCAGGCATTTTCCCGTTTATGCACGAGTTTATTAATCACTTGACCGAACGCAATTTCCAGAATCGCACGGTTGCTTTGATTGAAAACGGAAGCTGGGCACCCCTTGCCGCTAAGGTAATGAAAGGAATGCTTGAGGGAAGCAAGAATATTACTTTCACAGATACAACAGTAAGAATTTTATCAGCTCTTAACGAAGAAAGCAACGAACAGATAGACAATCTTGCATCTGAATTGTGCCGAGAATACCTTGCTCAGCAAGATTCAACAGCTAACAAGAACGACCTTACGGCATTGTTTAATATTGGATACGGTTTGTACGTTGTTACCTCTAATGACGGCAAAAAGGATAACGGACTGATTGTTAATACGATTACTCAGGTAACTAACACCCCCAACAGAATAGCTGTTACAATTAATAAGGAAAACTACTCTCACCATATTATTAAACAGACGGGAAAAATGAACGTTAACTGTCTCACAATAGATGCGCCCTTTAAGGTGTTTGAATCTTTCGGTTTTGTAAGCGGAAGAAACGTTGATAAGTTTGCTGACTGCGAACCTCTCCGCTCGGATAACGGACTCATATTCTTGCCAAGATATATTAACTCCTTTATGTCGCTTAAGGTCGAGCAATACGTCGACCTCGATACACACGGTATGTTTATCTGCTCAATTACCGAAGCAAGAGTATTGTCAGACAGAGAAACAATGACTTATACGTATTATCAGAACAACGTAAAGCCAAAGCCCGAAACGGCAGGCAAAAAAGGTTACGTGTGCAAGGTATGCGGATACGTTTACGAGGGTGACGAGCTTCCCGAGGATATCGTATGTCCTTTGTGCAAACACGGCGCTGCAGATTTTGAACCTATTGAGTAAAAATAATAATATAAATATTTAATTTTCGGAGGATTTGAAAAATGAAAAAATACGTATGTAATATTTGCGGTTGGGAATATGATGAAGCAGTAGGCGATGCTAATAACGGTATCGCTCCCGGAACAAAATTTGAGGATATTCCCGAAGACTTTGCTTGCCCCGTTTGCGGTGTTGGCAAGGACAACTTCAGCGAAGCATAATATAAAAACAACTAAAAAACACGCAAGTTTTTTTAAAAAACCTTGCGTGTTTTTTTTATAAACCTATATTAGAAAGAAACTTCTTCATTTCTTCTGCTTTTGAATCGGATACGTTCTGATTGATTTGCAGTTGTTTTAGTGAGCTTTTTGCGTGACCTCGGAATAACAGCTTAAACCATCTGCGCACTTGCATTATCGGCATCAACCAACGGTGCTTTTGCAAAACAGGATAGTAGAATTTAATTATATCGTACGGAATAAATATTTTCGACAGCGCGTACTTTATCCGTCCACCTTTTTTCTGCTGTTGAACGATAATCTGATTTTCAACATTGCCGTAGACGCCGCCGCTCATAATAAAACTTTCCATTTGGTGGGATGTAAAATCCCCTTTTTCATTATTAAACCATATTTGGCTAAGCTTACGTGAGCTTTCGGCAAATTTCAAAAGGTTTCCCTTTTTCAGTAATTCGTTACGCTTTTTTATATCTGCGTTTTCGATATTATCCAAAAGCCAAAGATCGATAAACGGTCTTACACCGCATCCGCCGTTTTCAAAATGCTTTGCCATATGAGCGATATGATAAAAGTAAAACATTTCATCGGGCATTTCGTACCAATATTTATATCCTGCTCTGACAGTTGCAGTTTTCCAAACAGTTTTGAGCACCTCGGACGACTCGTTGGCGTATCTGTCTTCTATAAGATCAAAATGCAGTTCTATATGAGTCTTACTTTGCGAAAATAAGGATATATCGTGACAGCCTTTGCCCGAATAGGTAAATCCACATTCTTTTACTAACAAATCAGCTGCTTTGTCACAATCCTTTTCGTGAACAAGAATATCAATATCACAGCTTGTTCGCATCCATTCTTCAGGATAGTATTTACGAATGACAGATCCCTTCAATGGCATAAATGCAATTTCAGCCGACTCAAGACACTCACATATATTCTTATAATCAAAGGACAACTGCTCGTACAAATATACGGCTTTAAAAATGCTGTTTTCTATATGATTAATATTAGCTGAAGCTATACCATTCTGCTTTATTGCCAAAGAAATCAAGTGGTCAACGTTGTGCTTTTTTGCTGTTTTAAAAATTTCTGTCAGTATATCTTCTGAAATCTGAGCTTTTTCTGAGTCATACAGCTTTTTGCCACGGATCGCAGAACCAAGCAGAGTGAATAATATTTGATTTGTGTTCCGGTCCATGACACCTTTTCTCCTTTTTACTATAGGGATTGCTGTTGTTTTCTAATTAGAATTTTGCGTGTCTTAGCTTTTTAAACATATTGAACAAGTCAATAAACTGACTTCTTTCAATAATACAATACAAAACGTATGAGACAGCATAAATGCAGACTCCGATCCATCCGCCAATATACCAGTTTGATATAATAAATATAACTGTAAGAATAAGCTCAAACAAATTATTTTTCCTTACATCAATCTGCATCTGTTTTGTCAAAACGTACTCAGCAAGCATGCATCTTATAATTTGGTTTATTACAATAGAGAATATCGCGGCCGTAAGATTTTCCATAATAAATATAGAAATAACTGTTGTTACAACAGCAACAGCCACACCGACAATGTTCACAATAAGCATTTTCTTTTCCATTCGGAATACGTTCATATACGTTTGTATCAGCAACGACATCTTTGCCGAGAAAATGCAAAGCGGGAACAGTATTGCCATATATTTCATACTTTCTGCGTACTGCGGAAGCCATTGAGACAACACTATTTCAACAGGATAGTATAATATCATACATCCAAGAAGGGGCATCATAAGACTATTTCTTATCATATTATATATCCTTGGAAGCTTTTCTTTATCTACAGTTCTTAAGGTTGGGTATAAAACAAGAGCCACAGCACTGATAAACATTAACAAAAACTGAGAAACGTTCAAAGAAAATGAGATTTTTCCGTACGTTGCAACGCTCCATTTTTGTTCAATCCCCCAACGAACGATCCCCGAAATCAGCATACTTGCAATATTTGCAAACAGAAGCTTTATTCCAACTGAAATATTCTGCAAACATTCACGAAGTCCGATAACAATATTTGCAGGCTTTGCAAAAACGATATCGTGACACCAAAGAATCGACACTAAAAATGCAAGCGCCTTGGCTAAAACGTCGGCAATTACTACAACATGATAGTCGGGTTTTGCAAAAATAAATATAAGTATAAGCTCAATACCGTAAACAAGACGGCCTACAGTTGTTATTGAGGCATATTCTTTTATTCTATTTGTGGTCTGCAAATAATACTGGAGCATTGTTCGGGGAAGATATATAAGAACGTTAGCTCCTATCATATATAAAATAAAGCGATAGTCAGCGTCCTTTGCCGTAAAAAATCCCAAAACCGAAATTACGGCAAGGATTATTCCGGAAAAAGAAGTTAATATCCAAAACTGCGATGAATACAGACGCTTGTCAAGGTCTTCATATTTCTTTCCTGCATCACGTAAATAAATGCCGTCGCACAGTCCCAGATGAAAAAAGCCTATATATGAAACGTAAAAAAGATATATTTGCAAATAACCGTATTGCTCTATCTGAACTCCAAAAAACTTTGGAACTAAAAGCGTCGTTAAAAGAGAAACACTAAGATGGAGCGCATTTGCCCCTATGGAATACATTATTTTTTTTATAAATTCACCGGTCTTATTCATACTGTATTTCCTTCAAACATTTACTTAATTCGATTTATGTTGGTAGTACCAACTGCACCGCTGTAATTGTCATAAAACACGCTGTATATTTCCGTATTCTAATTGTTTTTTCTGGCTAGAACGTCCGATAGCAAATGCAACTACAATTACATACCAGATAATACTGAAAATTTGAGACGTTGTAAACAAGTCAGCTGTAATAGAAGGTGCAAAAAGCATATTAATAAAATAATAGAGAAAGTACGAAAAAATAATTATATTTATAGGCTTAGTATTTTTTCTCACAAAGTAATATGCAATAGTTATAAATAGGCCTATAAGAATACATATTGCTATCATACCTATCCAACCAAAATCTGCAATATACGAACGAAATCCCGTAAAAATATTCGTTCCCGATTTATTACTGAAATGTACTCCGGTCAAAAATTGGGGACTGCTCTCAACACTCGGGAAAAACTTTTTTAGCATATATCTAGCGCCCCAAAAGCTTTCCTGACCAAACAATCTTGATGGGGTGTAACCGTTAAGCCATACACTAAGCCCGACAATACTAGAACCCGCGTAAAGTACAAACTTCTCCGTTGCGTCCTCACCGACTTTTCCGGTCAGCTTTCCTAATTCCGTAAATATTATCAAAAATGCAAACAAACACACGCAAGCTATAGGAAGAATTCTCATAAGATTTATTTGTTTCTTTTTGGGATTACATAATGCATAATATGCAACTAATGCCACAAAAAACATTATAAAACCATTACGTGCGCCACCCATAGCTTTACTAATCAATCCAACCGCTATTATAGCCAAACAAAGCAAACGGTTTGTTTTTAGTCCGCCAACATTCTTATTTTTATAAAAATGATTGTTAATTAAAGCAAACAGTGCAACGTTACTACTCGCCCCGATTAATCCAAGCATAATGGTAAAGAAATTACCCACCTTCATGTTGTTATTTATCGTTGCAACACGAATATACTGCAATAACATAGTACCGTCATATCCAATTTCCGTAGCCATCTCTATCAATCTTCTTGCATACAGAACAAAAATAATAATGTCGATTACAAGCATAAAAACCAATTTTGTATTGCTTATATAAATATATCCTTGATTGTATGTGGGCGCTTTTTTCACGGTAAGCTTACGAGATTTATATAAAGCCTGAGCGAAAACGCCTCCCACAAGAATGGCGGCTAAGCCTAATACAATAACCAAAACCGTGTCTACGGAAACAAGCACCTTCCAGCCTATATTTCCTACTATTGCAAAAACACTGCACAATAGAAATAACGCATTTAATATAAACGGCGGAGCCATAACGTCTCTGTCACACATATAGTACGACATAACTGTCAGAAACAACAAAAGTATAAATAATACCCAGAGCATATATTAGAACCTCTTTATCCAGTTCATAAAAGAATAATAATCTTTAATTTCCTGAGATACTTCTTGTAATGGTGTGTTAATAAACGATAAAAAGTCTTTTTCGTCACGTTCATTTTCAACAATCATAACGTTTTCTTCTTTATAAAAATCATATTCTACGGCACGAAGATTATTGGTAATGATCTTCTTTCCAAAATATATAGCTTCCATCATTCGAAGCGACAGCCCTGTTTTGGGATCGTTATAATAGTCGAATATACATCTGCTTTTCTGCATTCTTTTGACAGAATTAGCATAACTCATAGAAGCGGGCTTTGAGCGATCAATTTTCGGATGAGTCGCCGTTATATAAAAATCCGTCGTAAGTCCCAACTTTTCAAACAGGCTCTTATATTTCATCAATATAGGATACCGCCCTTTGTCTTTTCCGATAAACGATAAATCTGAAACACACTCAGCTTCAGAAGGAACGACAAGCTCGGGAAAATAAAACGTGCTGTTGTATTTTAATGAGTATTTCTCGCAATCCGACGGTGAATATGACCATATTTCATATTCCTTGGGTACTTTTTCAACAGGAAAAGATACTCCGACAGGATTCCAATAATAGAAAATCAATCTTTTATCAGGATTTTTTTTGCTTATATATTTCAATATTTTAGAATCGTTAATTCCGCTGTCAAACACGATTATAGTATCGTCATTTGTGTTATTTATGGCTTCATTTACGTTGTAACCCGGTATTACACAGCGCAAAAGCGGAGCAATTCTTATTGCCAATGCATTTGTCGATTTTAATATTTTTTCGCATCGAACCCCTTGAGCCTGAATATGTTTGCTAAACATATCGCAATTTACTATCATATTTTTTGCTCCTCCTAAAAGTTAATGCTTTTCTATAGCCGTAATATATTGACTGTATATTACATCGCAATAACCGTCAATATCCGTAAATCTTTTTGATTTCTCAATACAACCAACACGTAGTTTTTCACGGAGAGTGTCGTCAGACAATATATCAAGAATACGTTCGACCAATTCTTCGTCTTTGTCGCTCAAAAAACCATTCACACCGTTTTCGATAACGTCTAACATTCCGTCTACGGGAGTTGATACGATAGGCGTTCCCAATATTTGCGCTTCTATCGCGACCATCGGTGTTCCTTCAAACCTCGATGTCATAATCATAGCCTTGCTTCTCTTTATCAATGGTAACGGTTTATTGGTGTAACCCAAATAATCAACTTGATTTTCTAAATTATAGTCAGCAATAAAGGTCTCAACGTATCCTGCGTAATCACCGCTACCCGCAATCGCAATTCTAATATCGTTTTTCTTTTCACACAGACTCTTTATAACACTCATAAGGCGTTCGGGATTTTTTTGATGCGTAAGTCTGCCAACATATAAAACGTCATAACCGTTTTGTTCAGTTTCTTCTTCAGCTTTACCAATAGTCAGTGAACCGTCCATTACGTTATACAGTACACTGCTTTTTTTCTTTAACAGCCCTCTGAACTGAAAACCGTCAAACGATGATTTTGAAACCCAGAATATATGATTGAATTTTCGGGAAAATAACGTCCACATCGCATTTTTAATCAAAAGGGATATGCCCTTATTATTGTTAACGTGCATATGGACCACGATCGGTATTTTTGAAGCACACGTTGCTGACAATAACGATGCTGAACGGTCGTGAGCATGAATAACATCGGGTTTTACTTTATCAATAACCCTGCTAATTTCTTTTTTTGACATAGAATATACAGGTTCAAAGTCTATTCCATTGTCGGTCAAAAACTTTCTTATTTGACCGTCGCGACTACAGTAAACAGATTCAACGCCGTTTTTCCGAAGTCCTGTAATAATTTGAAATACTACGTTTTCTGCGCCGGAAAATGAATTGCTCTGTAGTATATGCAAAACCTTCATTTTTGGTATTCCCTTCTGTTTTCGTTTAGCTCGCTTGCGTAATGATTTATTATCCTTTTAGCTCAGCTTTATATATTTCACGAATTTCTTCAGCTACGGTTTCAGTACTGAATTTCTGTATAGTAATCAGATTGTTTTTTCCCATTTTTTCTCGCATTTCAACATCTGAAGCAAGCAAATTCAGCTTTTCTGCATACGCAGATACGTCTGTTACGCCGCACAAAAATCCGCCCTCTGTATTTTCAAGCAAATCTGTATTTCCTCTGATCTTACTTGCAATACAAGGAAGTCCAGATACCATAGCTTCCATCATAGAACGGGGCAATCCCTCTTGCTTTGACGTAAACAAGAAAATATCGGCTGCCGAAAGTAATTCCTTAATATCGGAACGAAATCCGAGAAAATGAATTTGCTCTGCAATTTTAAGCTCCTGAACAAGCGTTTTAAGCGCGCTTTCTTCGGGCCCTTTGCCGCAAATATAGAAATGTAAGCTCTTATTTTTACATTCTGCTATCGCACGTATTGCCGTATCATAGTTTTTGCGTTCGATGAGATCTCCCATTGAAATCATAGCAACGTCACTGTTGTTCAAACCTAATTCAGTGCGCTTAGCTTCTCTTGAAGATTCTTCGGTATTGTACTGTGCAGTATCAATTCCAACACCGTGAACGTAATATACTTTACCGTCCTTGCGCAATTTCAGTTTGTTTTTTGCAAGCTCATAGTCTTCCTTATTAATGGTAATAATAGCATCGGTATAGTGAGCCAACCATTTTTCCACGGGGTAATAGATAAGCCAATTCTTCATTGGTGCCCCGTTATAAAAATGAAACCCATGCGCTTGGTATATAACCTTTTTTACCTTACATTTCTTTCCTGCAAAGCGCCCGAGAATACCGCCTACAGGAGTATTGCAGTGGATATAATCAATCTTGTTTTCTCGAATAATATTGCACAATTGTTTGTATGCTTTTATATTTTGAAAAGAAAATGGACTACGACAAATCGGCACGTGTAATAAGTGAACCCCATATTTTTCTTCATCTGCATTTATATCATCAGGTGTTGACTGCGATCGGTTTGCAACAGAGTAAAAAGTTAACCCCATCAATTTTGCAGCCTTTATAGCAGAACCAACAAAACCGTACGACATTCTTTTTCCCGCAATATTAGTAACATATAACAAATTATCCATTCTTCTTTACCTCGCTCCGCAATGCATTTAAATCAAACACTTTTTGATCCACAAAACTATTGCTGACAAAAAACAAATAATATTTACGGAAAATATATCTTAATTTAGAAAATTTACCTGTATAACATTTTGTTATTTTACGCATATCTACTTTTTTTCCAGTACTATGCAACACATTTTTTGTTTGATACAATTCTTCCACGTCTATAACAGTATTTGTAACTTCGTCGTAGGTGACAGCCAACGACTTTCTACTCCAACCTTGCCACTTTACCCGATATTTCCTTTTAGAAACACCGTTTTCATCATAATGGCTTGGTTGATTAATATCACCGAACAACGCATTGCCCAAACTATAAAAAATATACTTTCCCTTGTATTGTTCAATGGGTTGAATACAGTGAGGGTGATGCCCAATCACCAAATCCACACCATTATCAATCAACCAATGCGCTAGTTCAGTTTGCTCCGCTGATTGCTTGGGATGATGTTCTACACCCCAGTGCATTTGCACAACAATTCTAACATTCGGGTTTTGGGAACGCAATTTTTCTATATTTTTAATAAATGTTTCTCTGTGTATTGAAAAATCACAAGTCACACCTAAATCCATATATGCCATCAAGCAAAGGTCGTCAGACACATAGCAGGGGCTTGTACCTACAATATGTATTTGTTTTTCCTCAATTATGGATATAGTATTTTCAAATCCCGCGTCTTGGTAATCATAGATGTGATTGTTTGCAATTCCAACAGCATTAGGATTAAAACCAAATATTTCATCAAAATTTGATTCTTCAGAATAAAGATTTATTTTATTTTGTTTGGGTATATAATCCTCCTGTTTCCCTATCACATATTCCAAATTAAAAACATATGGGTATTTTGGTCTATACTGACTTGACATTTTTTTTGAAATAAGGGCAACATCACCTAAAAATATAATCATCTTATTAATTCCTCCGAATCACTTGTGAAACAATATAAAAATTCACCCTCTATAAATTTAAAAAAAGTGGATCTTAATTAACAACATTTTTCACTCGAGTATTATTGTTTTTTCTTGTAATTGCAAATGGTTTTTTTGAACTTTCCGGAAGATAGTACAGGTATTTCGTCTACTCTTTCAATTTCAATTTCTGCATCACTGCCCAGTATTCCTTTTAAATAATCTTTAATATCCTCGTCTGAATACATATCTCCACCATTTATTCTTATCACATATTCCTTAGCTGTATTTTGAATAAATTGATATTGCTTCAATTTATCATACTTCCACATATAGACACTCCACGTGTGTGGTGATAAAGGTGTGCCGTCCGTTGCATATATCATATCCACCAATCGTCCGCTGATATTTTTAATAACCTGCCCCTTCCAATTACAGTCCGCTGTGTTTTTTTGTATTGCCATATCACCTGTATCATATCGAATCAAGGGCATAGCCTTATTGTATAGGTCGGTTAATACAATTCTTCCCATATCACCATCAGCAACAGGCTCGTCTTTGTCGGGTTTCAATATTTCAACAATGTATGATGCTCCATTTACGTGAAATTCACAATAATCCTCACACTCTTGTGCAATTGAACCATTTTCTTGATTTGAATAATAGGAAAAGACTTTGCATCCGAATACTTTAATAAGCTTTTCTCTTGTATCCTCCGACAAAACTTCTGAACCGGAAATAATTGTCTTTACATGAAACATTTCCGGTGTATCATTACACTTAATCAAATAATTGACAAGATTTTCAAAGGTGCTGGCATAACCCAACAACATTTTTATTTTTTTATCTTTTTTTAACATTGTACGAATACCTTCTAAATTGTTTTCGTCCAATGTCAATATATTTCTCATAACTAAATTTCTTGAAAAAGCTGATAATTTGCTTTTACGATTTTTCTCAGTCCATATTCTGAAAAAAACATACTTCATTCCAATGGAATATCCGGCTTTCCCCCAAAAATACATCATTTCTGCCAAAACCCTGTTGCGTTTATCGTAATCTTGATTAATGGCAAATGGTGTTCCGGTTGATCCACTCGTTGACAGCTTATATACTTCACTATCACTGTACAAGCAAGATTTCATTTTTTCGTAATTGCTTTTGATTGTCTCTTTATTAATTACAGGATAAGAGGACAAAGGTGCGTTTACATCATAATTTTTATAATATTCAACATTTTCAACTGCGTATTTTATTATCTCAGAGAACTTATTTTTTTGATGCTCCGCTATCAATTCGGGGTGCTCATTCAGCATCATAATATTATCAAGATGCTTCTTGACTTTACCTCCCTTAATACCATCAACTATCCAATAAACTTTATTCCTTATCCACTCACTAAACATGACTTATATCCTCCTCATTCGCCTTCTCTGTTTCTTCTGCAACTGCATCACTCGGATTGGTATAAACATTATCATGTTTCAAAACTGTTACTATAGTTTTGAAGAATACTTTGATATCAAGAACGAGAGATACATTATGTGCATACCATGCATCATATAATCGTTTTTCTCTTACACCTAATCCATTTCTATAGTAGGCTTGTGTGTATCCGCTAATGCCGGGTCTTATAAGTAACTTATCTTTTTCATCTTCTTCATATGTATCCTTAGATTCAACGTCACCGGCACGAGGGCCTATAAGGCTCATATGACCCACAAAAACATTGAAAATCTGAGGCAATTCGTCTATACTGCTCTCTCGGAGCCATCTTCCGATTTTGGTAACTCTTGGGTCATTCTTGGAATTAAATGTACTGCCATCGTCATTTCTAAGATCGGGAGCATTCACTTTCATAGAACGGAATTTCAACATATCAAATTCCTTGAAACCCTTGCCAAGTCTTCTTGCCTTATAAAATATGGGACCGCCGTCTTCAATCTTTATCGCAATAGCAATTGGAATTGTAATCAATAAAACCAACGGGAGAATTATCAAGCACAAAATAATATCTATAACACGCTTCACAAAAAGCTGATAAACACCGTTATAACTATCCTTGTGCTTTACCTTTTTATAAAACTCTTCAGCATTGGTTTTTATATCGTTTTTTATCAGTGCCATTCAGCACTCACCTCAATTCATTATAAAATGCAGATGCCTTAATTATATTCAGTACAGTTTCTGCAGACTGAATCGCCTTCTCAAGCGAATCAGCTTTTGCAATAATATAACCGCATCCGTCAAGGTTTGTGTGGTATTCGTTGACCTCCTGTCCGACTTCCAGATGATGATATATTTCCACACCGTATTCTTTTTCAAGACATTCAAAGTCAGGGAGTTGTTTTACCACCCCTTTGTCAAATGCAAGCAATCTCGTTGCAACTGCGCTTCGTTCAGATGGTGTAAAATCAATTTCATCTCCAACAGCGTTTCTGATCATATTAGCCATATAATCAATTCCCGTTCCATAAGGAATAATGCTGGGACCTATCATATTACCGCCCATTCTTGCTCCAACGTCAACAATATGAATTTTACCCTCTGATGTAATAAGCATATCCATATTTACAGAACCGAAATTAACACCGAGAGCTTTTATTGCATTTTTCACGCACTGTTTAGCACGCTCTTCAACCTCATAGGGCAGATCGGTAGGGATCGCATGACCAAGCTCGGCATAATAAGGCGGCTCTGTCATCCATTTTTTCATAATACCAAGCACGTGAACCTCACCATTCACAACAAGGCTTTCAGCTCCGTATTCTTTTCCTGTTATAAAAGTCTCTACTTCCGCACGATGCGTAATAGACGATTCCATAGCAATATTACAAGCTTTTGCAAACTTCTCTTCACTGTCAACTCTGCTCGCTCCCCTGCTGCCCGAACCGTCACAGGGTTTTACCATAACGGGAAACTCCAGCTTTGCCGAAAGTGCCTTTAAATCAGTATTACTGTCAACCTCATACGCTTGCTCGGTATCGTCTACCTGTGCTTCGTATAAGCATTTACGAACTCTGTATTTGTTTTTTATAAGTTTAGCCGATTCATAATTCAAACCCGGCAAATTCATTTCCTGAGCAATGTACGCTGCCGTTAGCACACCGTAGTCCGTTGCAGCAGTCAACACACCGTCAATATTTTGTTTTCTGGCATATTCAAGGCAAGCCTTCTCGTCTACAATGTTGATAACTTCATACTTGTCTGCATGCTCAAAACCAACAGCATTCGGATTAGCATCTACTGCTAACGTTTCATACCCCATAGATTTTGCCTTGCAAATAACAAAGTCCTGTAAAAAACCTGCGCCTATAATCAGTATTTTCTTCATAATACTCCTCAGATTTCTTTTTTTAGCTTCAGCTCTTTATATTTTAAAGTATCCGTTGTTCCGTATACTGTATATCCTCTGCTAAGGTAAAACTTAATTGCGCGCTCACTCTTGTCATAAACCTCGCAGATAATCTCCCGACAGTCATCGGATTTTCCTAAACGCTCAATTTCATTGAGACAAAAGGTTCCAACCCCTCTTCCCGCATAATCGGGCGAGGTTGCAAGTTTCATAAATAAGAATGACTTATCAATTTTTCTTGTTTGAAACGTCGCGACAGGGGTTTTATTATCGTATACCAGATACACGTTATTTCTCAAAACACAAAGGGCAACAATGATCCAATTTTTTAAATGTGAATTGTCCCAATGATGTAAATTGTATTTTGCAGCCATGTCCTTTCCGCATTTATGTAAAATACGCGACACCTTCAATAAACTTGCAATATTCCAAATTCTTATCTTGCAAATCGAATACAATTTCTGCCCCTCCAATAATTACTTGGTGTAATTTTTTATAACCTCTGCATACTGACTGATCACGTATTCAACGTCTTCATCAGTTAAATTTGTATGAAGCGGCAACGTAACCTCGTTTGCAAAATGAGCGTACGCGTTGGGATAATCGGCAATATCAAATCCCATATTCTTATACGCCGTATGCATAGGCAACGGCTTATAATGAACGTTACAAGCAACACCGCATTCTGCCATAGCTGTGATAATTTCATTACGCTGTTCCGGAGTAATATTCGGTATTCTCGTCAAGTAAAGATGTCCCGAAGACTCATATTCGTTAGAATAATGATTAAGCGTTTCAACCCCCAAGGGTCTGAAAGCCGCATCGTATTTTTCAATAATCTCTCTTCTGCGTTTAAGCATATCGGGATAACGTTCAAACTGCTTAAGACCGATAGCTGCAACCACATCCGTCATATTGCACTTATAGTACGTGCCGATAATATCATATTCCCAGGCACCCATTTTTGTCTTTGCAAGAGCGTCCTTTGACTGTCCGTGCAAGCTGAGTAACTGAAGTTTCTTATAAATATCCTCGTTACTAATACCTGGTATCGTTCTCCACGTCAAAGCCCCGCCCTCTGCAGTTGTAAAGTTCTTAACCGCATGGAAGCTGAAGCTTGAAAAATCGGCAATAGAACCAACCATTCTGCCGTTCCATTTTGCACCGAAAGCGTGAGCAGTGTCAGCCATTACCGCTACTCTGCCAATCGCAGACTGTATATCGTTGTTCGGTCTGAATAAACTCTTCTTTCTTTCAACGATATCAAATATTCTGTTATAATCGCAAGGAATTCCCGCAAGGTCGACGGGAATAACTGCTTTTGTATTTTCATTAATCGCCTTTTCAAGCGCATCGTAATCCATTTCAAGACTATCTTTTTGCGTATCGACCAAAACAATCTTTGCACCAACGTGAGCAATAACAGATGCTGTTGCCGTGTACGTATAAGCAGAGGTTATAACCTCATCTCCGCTTCCGATTCCCATAACACGAAGTGCCATTTCTGCGCAAGCCGTCTGAGAATTAAGGCACACGCACTTTTCTGTGCCAATCCATTCTGCAATATTCTTTTCAAGCTGTTTCGTTCTCGGCCCCGTTGTGATCCAGCCTGATTTCAACGCCTCAGCAACTTCTGTAATTTCAAGCTCACTAATATCCGGAGGGCTAAACGGAATCATTCTTTTAGTAAAATTCTTACTCATTATATATTCTCCAGTACTCATAATTACTTATAATTTTTGAGTATATAAAGCTGTCTGAAAATTTAAGTCTGAATCACCGAATCTACGTAAGGTCAGCTTTGTTTAAGCAAAAACACTCTGTTTTTTGGTTAACTTGACAAGTTTATATATTTAAAACTTATCAATTCATAAACAAAAGCAACACATGCGCAAAAATATACACTCACAGATTATTTTATCACCTCATCGTACATATGTCAACCCCATAATACATAATGATAACATATATATATTATATACATAAGTTTTTTAATGGTCATTAAACCAATATATGTATGTGTTACACGCAACACCCAAAACAGCAAAAAACAGGGTATTTAATTGACAAAATTAAGCAAAAATGGTACAATAAAAGGGTAAAAAATATAGGGGAGAAAATTATGTATATTCAAGAAAATCTCAAGACAGAAATTAAATATAACTGTGATGTACTTGTATGCGGCGGCGGTATTGCCGGAATAGCAGCGGCTATGTCGGCTGCAAGACACGGCAAAAACGTCATTTTAACAGAACGTATGTTTATGCTCGGCGGGCTTGCAACGGCGGGCCTTATTGCCATTTATCTTCCCCTTTGCGACGGACTCGGCAAACAGGTTTCCTACGGAATTGCCGAGGAGCTTTTACGCCTTTCTATCGCTGAATACTGCGACGGAAAAAGAGGTTACGACGATTGGATCGCACATCCCGAAAACGAAAAAAACGAAAACACTCCCCGCTATGAAGTAAACTTCAACCCCAACGAGTTTGCAATACTTTCCGAAAAATTATTGCTCGACCTCGGCGTAAAAATACTTTACGGTACGACCATCGTTTCGGCAACAAAAAACAACGATAAAATTTCATACGTAATTGCAGAAAACAAATCGGGCAGATTTGCAATACACGCGTCAAGCGTTGTTGATGCAACCGGCGATGCTGATTTAGCCGTAATGGCAGACGCCCCCACAGAAACGTTCAAACAGGGTAACGTTCTTGCATCCTGGTATTACTACTTCGGCAAGGACGGATACGATTTAAAAACTCTCGGCTTTGCCGATATTCCCGACGAAGACAAGACCGAAAGCAATAAAATTGAACACCTTTCTAACAAGCGTTTTTCAGGTCTTGACGGCGAGGAAATAACCGAACAAACTATTCTCTCACATATGAGCACAATGAACGACGTCAGAAAAATGAGAAAGAACGACAGCTCGTATCAGGCGGTAACGATAGCCACCATTCCACAAATAAGAATGACAAGAAGAGTGGCAGGAGAATACGAATTGTCACATAAAGAAGAACACAAATTTTTTGAAGATTCAATAGGTCTTGTATCCGACTGGAAAAAAAGAGGACCCGTATACGAAGTCCCCTTTTCAACCCTCTATTCAAGCAAGGTAAAAAATTTGATTTTTGCCGGAAGATGCGTGTCCACAAATGAAGCAATGTGGGATATTATGAGAGTAATTCCCTGCTGTGCAATAACCGGTCAGGCGGCAGGCTTGGCTGCTGCCATGACAAATGACTTTACGTCGATAAATCTTGAAAAATTACAGAGAAAATTACAAGAAGACGGTGTAGCACTTCACGAAAAAGATTTATAAAAAACACAGCTGTTTATACTTGTTTTTTTAAGTTTATTATTATAGAAAATTATCAACTCTAAAACTTTGTACGTCTCTTAGATATTCAAGCAAAACTATGATAGATTTTTTAGCAGAAAGATAGGTTCCGGGATCGTCGGAAATACAACCGGCTTTTGCATTGTTAATTTCTTTTGAAAAATTATAGATAAAATCATATTTTATAGATGCTGAGTACAGCTCCTTTTTATCGTTCCATAATTTTTCAATTTTTTTGAGTTCGTCAACCGTATCTTCGTTTGGCTCTTCGGGCAGGGCGTTGGTTTTCTCAATAAGAAGATTCAGTTCGTGTACAGAATATACACTGGTTATAACAACCAATGCAATTACGATAAGCAATAATATTACGGGAATAGCTATTGATTTCATTATACGTCTCCGTTTTTAATAAAGTTGATATTTTCCGCATCGTCGATAGAAAAAAGAAATACGTCTTTGAGTTTGCAGTTGTGTTTTTTGATCTGCTTAAACAGCCACTCTCTGCTATGCCCCGTCAGTTTAAGGTTAAAATCGCTTATCTCACCATCGGCAACAAGGGTATGGATTATACCCTTTTCGTCAGATTTAATATTAAGATCTCCGAGTGTGGCGTTTTTTGCATATACTTTCGGAATGACTGATACCTGACCGTTCTCCTCAAGAATAGCATACTGAACGTCATTAATATCCGATATATCCTTTAAACGAAGCTGTGAGAGAAGCTCATCAAGACTTATTCTCACTTTTTTCATTTCCTCTTTGCATATTTTCCCTTTGTTTATAATGATGCTGGGATTTCCGCCGATTATCTTTTTTGCTTTACGGCTTTTTATTGATATAAAAGATACTATTACTTCAAGCGAAATGAGTATTGCTATGGGTATGACAGAAAAGGTAAACGGTATTGTGTTGTCAGCAATGGGTATCGAGGCAAGCTCTGAAAGAAGCATGGTGATTACAAATTCGGACAGTTCAAGTTCACCAAGCTGACGCTTTCCCATGAGGCGCATAGCGCTGATAAGAATGATATATGTTATGACGGTCCTGAAAAAAAGTGTATACATACAAATCCTCTATGTGTTTTTTAGTAGTATTCCATAAAAAACAGGCAATTAAACGCTAAAAAAAACAAAAAAAGTATTGACAAACAAAATATTGTGTGATATTATAGTAAAGCTTGATTTGTTAAGCATAATATAGCTGTTGCCCCATTAGCTCAGATGGTAGAGCACTTGACTTTTAATCAAGGTGTCCGGAGTTCGACTCTCCGATGGAGCACCACGAAAAAGACCGTAGCTTTTTAAAAAAAGTAACGGTCTTTTTTATTAAATTTTTACAGTATTTCAGGATAATAAGAGCTTATGAACGTACAGAAATGGTTGCAAAATAATACTAAGAAATTACACGGCAAGAAAATTGCGATTACAGGCTCGACGGGCGGACTTGGTAAAGAACTCTGTGCGTATCTTGTGTCGCTTGGAGCATCACTTGTACTCCTCGACAGAAACCACGAACGCTCCATGGCTCATCGGGAAAGCTTGTGTGAACGCTTTGAAAACGCCGACGTTAGCTGTATTCCCCTCGATTTAGAGGATATTGATAGCGCCGATATGGTTGCCGAAAGACTGAATGAGATAGGAATTGATTACTTTATCCACAACGCAGGCGCTTACAGTATTCCGCGCCATATTTGCGACAGCGGATACGATAACGTTTTTCAGATAAATTTTGCATCGCCTTATTATATAATTAGAAAAATATTACCCATGCTTCGCGAAAAAAACGGCAGAGTGGTTGCCGTAGGGAGTATCGCACATAATTATTCCAATATAGATGAAGACGACGTGGATTTTGCAAAGCGCAAGGCGGCTTCAAAGGTGTACGGGAACGCTAAACGGTATTTGATGTTTTCTTTGTTTGAGTTGTTTAAAAATGAGGACAAGGCATCACTGTCAATCGTTCATCCGGGGATTACTTTTACGAATATTACAGCGCATTATCCGAAGCTGATATTTGCAGTGATTAAGCACCCGATGAAGATTATTTTTATGAAGCCAAGGAAGGCTGCACTATGTATTTTGAAGGGCGTGTTTGAGAAGACGGAATATTGTACCTGGTTTGGTCCAAGGATTTTTAACGTTTGGGGACTGCCGAAGAAACAACGACTCACCACCTGCAAATCAGGCGAAATACTTAAGATTGCCGAAATATCCGAAAAAGTGTATTTGCAGTGCGAGCAGACAGTGAGAAATAGAAACTGCAATACACAACCACAAGGAATAAATCAATAAATATTAAACAGTCACCACGAGGTGACTGTTTTTTTGAAAGATTATAATGAATCAGATGTCTTTTGGAAATTTACTTGTGTGATTGAACTTCTACACTTTTTATAATATTACTATTTACCTCTTAACATCCGGAAAATTAATCCATATATGTTTTAATAATTTCCCATGCCTTAACAAGCATATCTACACTCCAACCTGCATTAGCCGGCGAGGTTGACGGCAGACAAACAGCTTCCCTGTTTATTGAGTCGCGAATGTATTTGTTGTAATACTTTTCTGCAATTTTGCCGTTAACAAATATTTGTTTGATATTAGCATTTTTTATTATTTCAGTAAGGTCATTTGCAACAACGTTTTTGATCGAGCTGTCAGAACTGCCTACAACGTCACAAGAGGCAATTACATCCCATAGAGCAATGTGTTTTGCGTACAGGAAGTTTCTTTTTTCTTCAATAGTTACAGGCGTGTCGGCGCTCATAACAGTTGAAATAACTTTCCAGAATCTGTTCTGCGGATGCCCGTAGAAAAACATTTGTTCGCGCGATTTTACAGATGGAAAACTGCCAAGAATCAGCACTTTTGAGTTTTTATCATATAAAGGCGGAAACGGGTGGTGTAACATGATTTTCAGCCATCCTTTAATAAAATTGTTTTAAAATATGAGATATTTTCTTGTATTAATTTATACAGCACCAATATAAACATTATTTCTACATTAGGTTGTTGTTCTTTAACTATATTATGCAATTGTTCTCTATTTACAAAACTGCATCTCTTTTTTTGTTCTGATTTTTTGGTTAGATTGTAACATAAATTACAGTTATAATCAACACTATGAATAGCTCTTGTACACATCTGTTTGAGCACACCCGTCAACATCTATAGCCACCTCGATGCCGTCACGAAAGCGGACACCGGCGCCGCGATGAGTAAGGCACTGGGGGGAGGCGGTAAGGTAAAAGCAAAGCCCGAAGCGAGTGCTTCGGGCTTTATAGACGATATGAATAACAATAAAAAAATTAATTTGATCAAAATTAGGTATGTGTGTTTATGAAGTCATTGATAAAAGCGTAAACCAGATCCATTGTTTCGAAGTTTGTAAGTGGACTTTCTTGTTCTATTGGGAAATCCGTTTCTTCATCTAAAATAAATGAAATGGTCGATTCATCAATTTCAATTGCAAGCTCGTGATTGTTTTTCTTTAGAGAAATGTCGATTGTATTGTTATAATATTCGGAAAATAATAACTTATCGAATGTTAAATTGAACTCAAAACCGTCATGTTTGTATTCATCATATATTTCTTTAAATATACCGACCCTGTCAACGGATTCTCTTTCGTCACGGATTTGTTGCATATATATTGTTCGCTTTTTGGCAATTTGAGGTGCTATAAAAATAATTGCAAAGGTTATAGCAAATAATATGCAACCAAATAAAACTTTCATGCCATCTGAATTTACAAGAAGGAAAAAAATTGCGCAAACCAATGAAATCAGTAGCATCGAATACATTAACAATTTGCTCCAGCAATCGAAACGTTGAAATCTAACCTCTATTTCAGTTTTGGTTTTCTTCTTTTTCATATGACCACCAATCTTTATTCATAAAAATTACGACCGCAATTCGTGAGAACTGCGGTCTTTTGTCTATGGGCTACAAAAAAGATATTTTGGGCTGTTTTTCGTATGAATTCGAACTCTCACATAGTTATTGCAGTTTCGCACGACATTCCAATGTTTCTCTTGCAGCAGCAATTGCCTTTTCCTTAGTATCATACATACCCGTCGGCAAAACATTTATGGCAGGAGCCCAATAGTACATACCAAAATAATCATCAAAATCTATTTCCATGATATCATAGGTATATACATTATGATTAAAGAAAATTTCGATATAGCAATCTTCGCTAATATCAATTATTTCAATAGCATTTGTATCCGCATTTTTAGGCTGCCGTGTAGTGAACACTCCTTTGGATTTGTCAAAATGCCATGTTGTAGAATGCATAGTTTTTTTGCCAAAAGGATTAATGAATCTCTCAAGACCAAACCAAGTGTTTCCTATACATTCATCATCTCTTCCATCGTTATATAACAAAAAGTATTTTTCGGAGGACAAGGTTTTTCCTTTGTAATATTCAACATGCCGAATCTTATATTCAAACAATTCTTTTAAAAAGGATTTTGCACGTTCAATATAGTTATCTTCTCCGGCTTCAAGTTCTGAGGAGTAATCCTCAAAATGATAGTGGTCAGTAAAATAAAACACAATGATTTCATTTTCAAAAACTTCAAATCCTACATGATTTTTGTCATCTATGTTTACAAAGTCGGACTCATAGTAGCGATTACGCCAATCTTTGTTTTCGGTTGAAATATTTACAATCGAATTCTCAATATATGGTTGTATTGCTTCTAATAACATTGAAGTTGTTTCAAAATGCATCTTCTCACCGCCTTTTGTTTAATTATATCACATTATATTAATTTTTTCAATTCCTACAGAAAATGTCGTAAAATTGTTTCAAAGCATTTGATATAGGAGTTGAAAATATGAGAACTTACACGCAAGAAGAAAAACAAACGGTTATTGACCGTGTTATATCCGGTGAGCCGTTTGCGCATATCCTCGCCGACACTGGTATACCCAAGAGTACATTTTACAATTGGTTGCGCATTTACCAAGAGGAGCAAAACGCTACCAATAGGAGAACGGTAGATATCCGGAATTTTCATTTGCTTGAAAATAAGGTGGCACGTTTGGAGAGTATCGTTGAAATTCTGAAATCCGCGACTTGCACGCCGAGATCACCATTGAGACAACGGCTATATGCTGCTGAACAGCTTTACGGCAAATATAACGTGCACGTGATCTGCGATGCATTTGACATTCCCCGCGGAACGTTTTACAACCACGTTCTCCGCAACAAGAAAGATAACACGTGGTATGCAAAACGCCGTGAGGAATTACGGCTTCGCATACAGGAGATCTACGACGAAATCAATCAGATCTTCGGTGCTGCTAAAATTGCGGCAGTTATGAAAAGTGAAGGCTTCAAAGTCAGCAACGAAATGGTACGCACGCTTATGCGTGATATGGGATTGTTCAGCATCCGGCAGTCATCAAAGAA
>SVQI01000021.1 GCA_015065455.1 Oscillospiraceae bacterium
TGGTTGCGGGGGTGGGACTTGAACCTCACGACCTCCGGGTTATGAGCCCGACGAGCTACCAACTGCTCTACCCCGCGATATAGTATTATATTAAAACAACTTTGGTGCCGGTGACCGGGGTCGAACCGGTACGGGAGTTGAATTCCCACGGGATTTTAAGTCCCGGGCGTCTGCCAATTCCGCCACACCGGCATTTTGGCTGCTCGATTATTATACTACATACAACTCCTTTTGTCAATAGCTTTTTCAATTATTATTTTTTTCTCATCTTTGTTTAATTTCTTTCTACTCACATTAATAATATGTATTTTTTTAGTTTTTTATTCATATTATAAAATATCCGATTAATCATTTTGAGGATTAGTCCTTGCACGTTAATAATTTTGCACAGATATCTTTTTTATACAATATATTCAATTTTGTAAACTTGTACAAAAAATTATTATTTTTCGATTTTCCTTGACAAATTGTATAAAAAGTGTTATCATATTCTCGTAGTTAGCATATGCTAACTGTTTGTTAGAGGGGTGAGTTCATTGAATTTAACTAATGCTGTTGAAGGAACTGAATATATTATAAAAAAAATAGAAACTGACGACGAAGAGCTCAACGCCTTTCTCTTTTCGTTAGGCTGTTACGAGGGTGAACCCATCACTGTAATATCACATCTGAGGGGCAGTTGCACCGTTTCTATAAAAGACGGAAGATACAATATCGATAAGCAGTTGGCTTCGGCAATCCAAATATAACCTTTGCCGAAGTTCTACGCTTTAATTTTTTGTCATACAGTTAGCATATGCTAACACTTGTTGTGTAAAATTATTAATTTTATAAATATAGGAGAAAAAAGATGATAATTGCTTTAACAGGCAACCCGAACAGTGGTAAAACCACAATGTACAATGCCCTGACCGGACGCAACGAAAAAGTTGGCAACTGGGCAGGAGTTACCGTTGAAAAGAAGTCAGCTCACATAAAAAAGAGTTTTTATGAAGGTAGCGAAGAGCTTATTGCAGTAGACCTTCCGGGTGCATATTCGATGTCACCTTTCACGTCGGAGGAGAGTATTACTAGCTCGTACATAAAAAATGAAGCGCCCGATGTAATCATCAACATAGTAGACGCAACAAATCTCAGTCGAAGCCTGTTTTTTACAACACAGATATTGGAGCTTGGAATTCCTGTAGTTGTAGCTCTCAACAAAGCGGACGTCAACAAAAAGAAGCACACGGTTATAAATACTGAACTTCTTTCCCAAAAACTTGGTTGTCCCGTTATTGAAACAGTGTCTACGACATCACACAACGACGGACTTAAAGCGCTTGTAAAAAAAGCAGTTGAACAAGCCGGAAGTGTACAGAATGCTCCTTATAATCAGGGAGACGTTGACCTTACAAATAAAAATGCTGTTATCGAAGCAGACAAAAAGAGATTCTCTTTTGTAAATAAAATTGTTTCCGAGGTTGAAACTCGTAAGATACTTACAAAAAACAGAAACAGCCAGGACAAGATCGACTCAATCCTAACGAATAAATGGTTAGGCATTCCGATATTTGCTGTTGTTATGTTTGCGGTATTCTGGATTTCACAGGCGGGGCCTGGGGTATGGATAGCTGATGCACTTGTTGCGCTGCTTGAAGAAGGGCAGGCGTGGATCGGCGGACTTCTCGAGGGGGCAAATCCCTTACTCTACGCGTTGCTCGTTGACGGTATAATCGGCGGTGTAATTGCGGTTATCGGATTTCTTCCTCTCGTTATGGTTATGTATTTCCTTATTGCGCTGCTTGAGGATTGCGGATATATGGCTCGCGTATCGGTAGTGCTTGATCCTATATTCAAAAAGGTTGGACTTTCGGGTAAATCGGTAATTCCGTTTGTTGTTACAACGGGATGTGCAATTCCCGGAGTTATGGCCTGCCGTACCATTCGCGATGAAAGAGAACGCAGAGCAACAGCGATGTTAGCGCCGTTTATGCCGTGCGGTGCAAAGCTTCCCGTTATTTCGCTTTTTGCTGGAGCGTTTTTTAGGGATGCTACGTGGGTAGGTCCCCTTATGTATTTTGCTGGCATTGTAATCATTTTCTTTGGCGCACTTCTTGTAAACAAAATTGCGGGATATAAAGCAAAAAAATCATTCTTTATCATAGAACTTCCCGAGTATAAGATTCCGAGCTTTTGGAGAGCGTTTAAGTCAATGTGCGGACGTGGTTGGTCTTATATAGTAAAGGCGGCTACTATAATTCTCGTATGTAACACGGCGGTTCAAATTATGCAGACGTTTGACTGGAGCTTTAAAGTAGTTTCAGACAACGCACAGGACACTTCTATTCTTGCATCTATTGCAACGCCCTTCGCGTACGTGCTTATTCCTATCATAGGCTATCACTGTTGGCAGCTTGCTGCGGCGGCAATTACGGGATTCATTGCAAAAGAAAACGTTGTGGGTACACTTGCTGTATGTTTTGGTATAACAAATCTTATCAATGCAGAAGAGCTTGTTATTGTTGACGGAGCGGCGGTTTCAGAAATTGCAAAAGTGTTTGGTGGTAACACAGGTGTTGCCATGACAGCGGTTGCAGCTCTTGCATATCTTATGTTTAACCTCTTTACGCCCCCCTGTTTTGCAGCTATCGGTGCTATGAATGTTGAAATTGACAGCAGAAAATGGTTCTGGGGCGGTATAGCGCTTCAGTTTAGTGTCGGATTTACAGTTTCCTATCTCGTATACACTATTGGAACACTTATAACCTCACCTGAAACGCTTTACATAAAAGGTGCGCTTGCAGGAGGAATTATTGTTGCGGCGATAATTGCGATAATAACATACTTGTGCATCAATTCAGAAAAAAATATAAATTATAAAAAAGGTGTTTAATATGGATAACATAATTATAATTGCAGTAGTTACCGTAATAATAGGACTTGCTATCGGATATATTATAAGAGCCAAAAGAAGAGGCGTAAAGTGTATCGGATGTTCTGCTTGCAATTGTAATTGTACGAAAAATAACAATACCAATTGTGGAAGTTGTAATGGCTGTATTCATAATACAGACAGTTTGTAAAAACTATAAATAATTATTTTTTAAAGTTTTGTGGGAGTCAAGAGGGCGCTTTTTCAAAAGCGCCCTCTTGTCAAGGGTTCGGGAGCGAAGCTCATGATAGTATGTACTCCCTAAAAAAAGCGATAGCTTTTTTCTTTTTTTAAGACGTATTATTTATCTAAATAATAATGTCTTTTCTTTTTTACGTTACTTTCTTGCGTGCCAAGAAAGTAACCAAAGAAGGCACAAAGGGGAGGGGAGTTCCGATCCTCCCCTCCCCTTGACCCCTCTCTTTCAAACGGCCGAGGGCGTTCCTCCCTCGGTACCCCCCTTTTGTTTGCAGAGACATTATTATTTAAATTGGTAGGGGACAGCGTACACGAGAACTTCCAAACCTTACTTTGTGCGGTCCGGGGAACCCCTGCCTCGACGTCCCCTTCAAAAAGAATTGCAAGGTAATAAATCCTAAATTTGTAGGGCGTATGTCTTGCTCCCGCAGCTATACAAAAAACCTCCCGTTTTGATACGGGAGGTGAATTTTTTATAAGAATTATTCAACTGTTACGCTCTTTGCGAGGTTCTTGGGTTTGTCGATGTCGCAACCCTTTTTCTTAGCTGTGTAGTAGCTGAGAAGCTGGAGCGGAACTATCTGCAAAGAAACGTTGAACTGGGGAAGTGTATCGGGAACGATAAACGTATCTTCAAACTCGGAAACGAGTTCAGCGTTGCTTTCGTTTGTTACAACGAGCATATGAGCTCCTCTTGCCAAAACTTCACATATATTGCTATATGTCTTGCCGAATATTTCAGCATCGCCTGCAAGTGCTACAACGGGAACACCGGGATCAACGAGAGAAAGTGTACCGTGCTTAAGCTCGCCTGCCGCATAAGCTTCTGAGTGAATATAGCTTATTTCCTTCATCTTAAGGGATGCTTCAAGGGATGCCGCATAGTCAAGTCTTCTTCCGATATAGTATATATCAGTCGCTTCTGCAAATTTGTTTGCATAAAGCTCAGCCTTTTCAATGTTCTTATCAATAGTTTGCTGAATCTTCTGAGGAAGTGATGCTAACTCGTGTATCATCTTCTTTTCAACGTCTTCAGCCAACATATTCTTGCCCTTAGCAAGTCTGAGAGTCAAAGCATAAAGTACAGCAAGCTGTGCGCTGTAAGCCTTTGTGGTTGCAACGGCAACCTCTCTGCCTGCTCTTGTAAAGATAACGTTATCACTTTCGTTTGCGATAGCGCTTCCGCTTACGTTTACAATAGACAAGATCTTAGCGCCCTTCTGTTTTGCAAGTCTGAGGGCAGCAAGTGTATCTGCAGTTTCACCGCTCTGGCTTATAAATACAGCCAAAGTATGTTCGTCTATAAGTGGATCAACGTAACGGAACTCCGATGCGATTTCAGCAGATGCGCGAATCTTACACATGGATTCGATAAGCTGTTTTCCAACAACGCCGGCGTGGTAAGCTGAACCGCAGGCTACGATAACAACTTCTCTTAATGTATTCTGAATATAATCGTCTGTTATATCAACGTTTTCGAGGTTGATCTTATTATCCTTAATAAGAGGCATAATAGTCTTTTTAATAGCAGTAGGCTGCTGGAGCATTTCGAGCATCATATAGTGCTCATATCCCTGCTTGTCGGTTGTCAATTCGTCAACGTCAATTTTTACAGCCTGCTTTTCCATGGGTTGTCCGTCAGGACTGAAGAAGCTGATACTGCTGTCGTTAAGAACACAGATTTCACCGTTCTTAACGGGGTAGTATTCTTTTGAGTATGCGGAAATAGCGCCTGCATCCGAGCAAATAAAACCGCCGTCCTGAGTCTGAGCAACTACCATAGGGCTTGCCATAGCAGTGCTGAAAATAGTGTTGGGGTAATCGGTGCAGAGAATACCCAAAGCGTATGAACCCTTGAGTAATGAAATAACCTTGCTTATTGTTTCAACAACGTTTCCGTTGTAATATTTTGTAAGAAGGTGAACAACCTTTTCTGTATCTGTTTCAGAATTGAAGCTAACGCCTGCAAGTTCTGTTTCGGCTAACTCGTTTGAGTTTTCAATAATGCCGTTATGTACCAAAGCAAATTTTCTGTCGTGGCTGAAATGGGGGTGTGCGTTTGTTTCTGTAGGACCGCCGTGTGTTGCCCATCTTGTATGGCCGATTCCAACAAAACCCGATGTTTTTTCGTTTTCCGTCTTTTCTCTGAGACCTGCAAGTCTACCGACAGTCTTGCAGAAAGAAATTCCGTTTTCGGTATGAACTGCAATGCCTGCAGAGTCATATCCTCTGTATTCAAGACATTCAAGACCGTTAAGCAAATAGGGTACTACGTTGTCGCTTCCGACTCTACCTATAATTCCACACATTTTAAATTAACCTCACTTATCCTTTTTTACAAAACCTAAATTGGTTATAAGCTCTTCAACTTTAGCGGTATAGCTGTCGCATACCTTCTGGCTTCCGCTTTCTACCATAACTCGTATAACGGGTTCGGTTCCGCTTTCACGAAGCAAAATTCTTCCGTTCTTGCCGAGTTCTTCTGTAATTTCGGCAACCATTTTCTTAACTTCTTCGTTCGCTGCAACAGCCGCCTTATCAGTTACGTAAACGTTTCTGATAGACTGCGGATACATTGTAACGGGAGCTGCAAGCTCGCCGAGAGTTGATTTTTTGTCAACCATTTCTTCCAAAAGCATAATAGCCGTCAATATTCCGTCGCCTGTCGTAGCGTATTTACGTATAATAGTGTGTCCTGACTGTTCGCCTCCGAGATAGTAATTGTTTTCCATCATAGCATCGTGAACGTATCTGTCGCCGACCGTTGTCTGAACGTATCCTATGCCGGCATCGTCGAGAGCCTTATAAAGACCCATATTGGACATGATCGTTGTTACGACCTTATTTCCGGGAAGAAGTCCCTTGTCTCTGAGGCGTCTGGCTATAACGAATAATACATGGTCACCGTTTATTGTATTTCCGTTTTCGTCAACTGCGATACATCTGTCTGCGTCACCGTCAAAAGCAAATCCTACGTCGAGCTGATTGTCTCTTACGTATTTACGTAATATGCCGATATGTGTCGATCCTGCCTGTTCGTTTATGTTTAAACCGTCGGGTTCTGCATTTATAACGTGAACCTGAGCACCGAGTGCACTGAATACCGATCTTGCAATCATCCAGGATGAACCGTTAGCGCAGTCAAGCGCAACCTTGAGGTTCCTATATGAGTTTGCGGCAACTGAAATCAAGAATCCAACGTAGCGGTTTCTTCCCGCAACGTAGTCGATTACGCAACCGACCTTTTCTCTTGCAGCCAAGGGGAGATCATCACCCTCAACACCGAGCTTTTTCAAATCGCCGTCGATATAATCTTCTATCAAAGCGAGCGTCTTATCGTCCATTTTTTCGCCCGCACGGTTAATAAGTTTAATTCCGTTATCAAAATACGGGTTGTGCGATGCCGATATCATAACACCGCAATCGAAAAAGTCCTGTCTTACAACGTAAGAAACGCTTGGCGTTGTAGTAACGTGAAGCATATAAGCATCAGCGCCCGATGAAGTAATACCTGCAACGATCGCATATTCGAGCATATAGCTTGAACGTCTTGTATCTTTACCAATTACGATTCTTGCTCTGTGGCTTTTTTCATATCCTTCGGAAAATACCTTTGAATAGTACCATCCTAAAAATCTACCTATTTTAAAAGCATGCATAGCGGTCAGCTTATCGTTTGCTTCTCCTCTGAAACCGTCTGTGCCGAAATATCTGCCGTTAAAAACAACCGATTCTTTAGGCTTGAACAGATTCTCTGTATAAGTAGGCGCGAGAGGTATCTCGTCGCGTAAAAGATCATCAGTAGTAACGTTGAAAAGAGAGGAAAGCTGTAATATTTTGCTAACCTCAGGGACTGACTGGTCTGATTCCCACTTTGAAACGGACTGGCGGGAAACGTCGAGCTTTTCCGCAAGCTGTTCTTGTGATATTTGCATTGCCGTACGCAATACGGCAATCTTTTGTCCTATCGTCATTTTCTTCCTCCATCAAAACATAATAATATGCCGGATTTTTAATATAGGAAACTTATTGATTTTGTATATTCGTGTCATTATAACACTAATAATAACATTATATTCTATACGGGGTATATTCGTCAAGCAACTGAGGTTGCTGTCTTTTTGTCAACCTTTGGTTGCGCTTGTCGTTTTGTGTCGCATAAAAAGCAATAAAATATTATTAATAGCCGTTTTTTATTGGATATACAACTCTGATAGGGGGAAAACGACAGTTGCGAAAAGTAACAATAAAAGTAAAAAAGCCGAAAGAAAGTTACGTTCTTTCGGCTTTTTTTATAAAAAACTATATTATTTATTTTCCGTATCTGCAGAAACGTCTGCATCCTTTTTGTAGAATATACGGCCTATAACCAAAACTGCTACAAATACTATGAGGTAGAACAAAACAGGGAATGAGAATTTGCCTTCTGCTTTTGCCGAAATGTATTTTGAAATACCGTGCGCGTATACAGCTGCAAAAATCATAAAAGAGGAAGCGATAATACCGAGAATAGGCATTATTGTGTTTTTCCAAATGTTTTCTTTTCCGTGTTTCTTAATAAACATAATAAACATAGGAATATAGAACGCGTAGATGGTGATGATAGGAAGCTCTGATGAGTCAAAGCTGAACATACCGAACAAAGGCTTTTCCATAAGGTTTGCGCCATAGAAATAGAACAGCATAAACGAACAAATCATAAGACCGATAATCGATGAGTTATGGGGCATATTTGTCGACTCGCTGACTTCTCCGAACATTTTTGGCTTGGGGCCCTGATTACGAGCAGAGAGTGCGTACATACCTCTTGTAGATGCAAGCATAAGTCCGTTCAAAGTTCCAAAGCAGGAAATTACTATAAGAACACTCAGAAGTGTTCCGCCGACCTTGCCGAAAAGCGAGGTGAATGCGGCAGGAGCACCCTGTTCTTGAAGAATGGAAATGGGAGTAGCACCTGCAAGACCTATATAATATGTAATGTAAACTGCAACGATTATGAAGCTTCCCACCGTAAGAGCGATAGGGAGATTTCTTTTTGCGTTTTTAAGCTCGGCGTTAATAGAGGTAGCGATGATCCAGCCTTCGTATGCAAATGCCGTTGCAACTACTGCGGCAAAGAGGGCAGACATGTTTCCGCCTTCGGCTGTAACGCTCCAGGTTTTAAATGCTTCGATTGTAGTTCCGTTTGCAAGACCGACTACTGTTCCCACGATTGCCATAATAAGCAAGGGAATAAGTTTTATAAAAGTAGTGCTGACCTGGAATTTACCTGCAAGTTTGGGAGAAAGAGCGTTAAGCGCGTAAGAAGTGCAAAGGTAAAATCCTGCAAGGGCAAGACAAAGTCCGCCGGTTATGTCGCCTCCAAAAAGATTTACGGTGTATCTTGCAGATACCCATGCGAGTGTACTTGCCATACCGGGAACGTAGAGAACTGCGTTAAACCAAGCAACGTAGTAAGCATATTTCTTGCCCACAGTTGCTTCTGCGTAGTCAACGAGACCGTTTACTTTTTCATAGTGTGTACCGAACGTGGAAAGGTTGAGAGCAGCGATTATCATTACAATACCGCCTATCAGCCAGGCAATAATACCGAGAGGCATATTTCCGTCGGTGTATTTAAGAATGTCCTGTGCTTTGAAAAACACTCCGGAACCGATAACAATACCGACAACCATACAAATAGCTGTCAAAAGACCGTATTTCTTTTCGAGTTTATTATTCACTGGTTTTTCCTCCAAAATATATTATCTATAAGATTATAACATTAAATTTTTGAATTTACAATATATTTCAATTATTTTTGTTGCATTTTGGTGAAACGGTATTTTTATATCACGATTTTGATGTTTATTGTTGCGAACAGCGGTTTGTTATGATATAATATATGTATATGAACGTTGACGTGAAAATGATGAAAGGTATAAGTAAATATGAAGTGGACACAGGTTAAGGTAAGCGGAAATATAAAAGATATGGACGAAATATGTGCTGTTATGACTATGGTTGACCAAGGGTTAATGATAGAGGATTACAGTGACGTCAGCGAGGGACTGAATGCTATGTACGGAGAGTTGCTTGACGAGAGCATCATAAATGCGGACAAGTCCCGTATAAGCGTAAGCGTGTTTATAAGTGAAGAAAAGAACTATGCCGAGGCAGTTACTTTTTTGAGAGACAGATTTTCTTTGCTTGGACTTGATGTAAATACCGAGGTTATCGGCGTTGATGAGGATGATTGGGCAGACGCATGGAAGCAGTATTATAAGCCCGTTAAGTGCGGCGAGAAAATTGTGATTGTTCCTATGTGGGAAAAATACGATGCCAAAGATGATGAAGTTATAATAAAGATGGATCCCGGCATGGCTTTCGGTACGGGTACTCACGAAACGACAAGACTTTGTCTTGCTATGATGGAAAAGCATATGAAGAAGGATATGACCGTTCTTGATATGGGTACGGGCAGCGGAATACTTGCGATTTATGCGGCAAAAATTGGCGCAGAAAAAATTGACGCATACGATATAGACCCTGTTGCAGTAAGAGTGGCAAAGGAAAACTTCAGAGAAAACGGGGTTGAAGAGAAGATTCACTGTGACGTTTCCGATCTTATGCAAAATGCGGACAAAACGAAAGAAAAGTATGATTTTGTGTGCGCAAATATAGTTGCCGATATCGTAATAAGACTGTCGGAATGTATGGGGGATTACGTAAAAGTCGGCGGACTTTGCGCCGTATCTGGTATCATTGAACCGCAGGCAGAAAGGGTGAAAAATGCCGTCTGCGAAAAAGGTTTTGTGCTTATTGACGAATCAAAAGAGAACGATTGGTGTGCTTTTGTGTTTAAAAGAGCGTAAATTTATGCAATATTACTGTTTTCAGATGTAAAATGCACAAAAAAATATATAAAATTTTGTAAACATTTTGAAAAATTGTTTGACAAAATGACCATATTGATGTATAATATTCGGGAATTGCTTACCTATGGGGAGATAAATCGGACGAACGGAGGAAGGTTATGTCGTATCCAAGGTTTTTCGTCGGTTTAGATAGTATAGAAGGCGACAGAATAGTACTTGATGGCGAGTCGGCACAGCATATTTCGAAGTCCCTGCGTATGACTGTGGGGGATAGGATCGTTGTATGCGACAAAGAAAAGAATGAATACGAATGTGTTCTTGATTCTTTTTCGTCCGGCAGAGTAACGGCTGTTATCGAAGACGTCAGACGTAGTGTTTCGGAGCCTTTATACAACGCCGTTGTATATCAGGCGTGTCCCAAATCGGATAAGATGGACAGTATAGTGCAAAAGGCTGTTGAGCTTGGAGCTTACGGTGTAGTGGCTTTTTTGAGTGACAGGTGTATTGCGCGATATGATTCACAAGGATTCGAAAAGAAATGTGCAAGATGGCAAAAAATTGCGCACGAGGCGGCAAAGCAGAGCGGCAGAGGATACGTACCTTTTGTCAGGTGGTTGCCCGATTTAAAAAGTGTTGTGTCTGAAGTTACACAGAACGGAAAGGCTTTTATGTGTTACGAGGACGAAAACGCTTTGACTTTAAAAGAATATATAAAAGGTACGGAAGAAGAGCGGGATATTTCGTTTATTATCGGGTCTGAGGGCGGTTTTTCCGTAAAGGAAGCCGAGTATTGCCGTGAAAACGGAATAGCTACGGTCGGACTTGGTAAGAGGATACTCAGAACGGAAACCGCATCGGGATTCGTATTGTCCTGTCTTGCGTACGAAAAAGAACTTTAAGTTTAATTTAACAATACCGAAAAGTATCGGAAGGAGCAAATTAAAAGATGTCGAACAGATTGTTTCAGGGAATAATTCATCAGATGAAAGATGCCGTTGACAGAGTTATCGGCGTTATTGACGAAAACGGTTTTATTATTTCCTGCAGTGAGCTTGGCAGAATCGGCGAGGCTAAGATAAACGTAAAGGATGAACTTGCATATACGGCTGAAACGGTAACCAAAGACGGATATACATACCGTCCGTTCGGAAACGGAACTAAGGCTGAATATATTGTGTTTGTTGAGGGTGAAGACAAGAGAGCAGAGAGCACTTCTATGATTCTCGCAATCGCATTATCGAATATTAAGAGCTTGTATGATGAAAAATATGACAAGGGTTCATTCCTTAAGAATATTATTCTCGACAATATCCTTCCGAGTGATATATACATAAAATCCAAGGAGCTTCATTTTGTAAACGATGTACAGAGAATCGTTTTCCTTATCAAGTTCCACAACAAGAGCGAGATTATGCCCTTTGACATTATCCAGAATATGTTCCCCGACAAAAACAAGGATTACGTTATAAGTGTTGGAGAACACGACGTTGTTCTTATCAGCGAAGTTAAGGGCAATTCAGATATGCGCGAGATGGAAAAGGTCGCAAGACAGATAGTTGATACTTTAAGCACGGAATTCTTCGTTAAGGTGTCTGTTGGTATCGGTACTTTTGTGGCAAATATCAAGGATCTTGCAGCATCATATAAGGAAGCTCAGATCGCGATAGAAGTCGGAAAGGTTTTTGATACCGAAAAGAATATCGTAAGTTATGAAAATCTCGGAATCGGAAGACTTATATATCAGCTTCCGACTACTCTTTGCGAAATGTTTTTGCAAGAAGTTTTTAAGAAGGGCTCGCTTGATACGCTTGACCACGAAACGTTGATGACTATTCAGTCATTCTTTGAAAATAATCTTAACGTGTCCGAAACTGCAAGAAAGCTTTTCGTTCACAGAAACACTTTGGTATACCGTCTTGAAAAGATTCGTAAATTGACGGGACTTGACCTGCGTGAGTTTGAACACGCGATTACGTTTAAGGTGGCTTTGATGGTTCAGAAGTACCTTACTTCAAAGCCGACGAAATTCTGACTTTCATAGTATATCAATGCTTGTATCATTTCGCTTGAAAAATGAAATAATACAAGCTTTTGGTGTGTTTAAAGGAACTTTTTTTATAAACTTAGGGGGGATTTGTATAAGCCTTGCAACAAAAAAATCTGATTTTTAAGACTATGTACAGATGTTTGATTTTAGCAAGATAGAAATAGGAGAGTTAATTGATTTATGATAGAATTTGAAAACGTAAAAAAAGTATACCCGAACGGCACAATGGCGCTCGACGGGGTTGATCTTAAGATAAATGACGGAGAATTTGTTTTTATTGTAGGTTCATCGGGTGCCGGTAAATCTACTCTTATGAAGCTTCTTCTCAGAGAAGAGAAGGTGACTTCGGGAACGATAAAGGTTGATGAATTCGACCTTGCAAATATGTCCGACCATAAAATTCCTTATTACAGACGTCAGCTTGGCGTTGTGTTTCAGGATTTCAGGCTTTTTCAGCATAAGACGGTTTTTGAAAACGTGTCGTTTGCTATGCGTGCAATAGGTGAGCCTAACCACGTGATCAGAAGACGTGTTCCTGCAATTTTGAATATTGTGGGGCTTCACGATAAGATGAAGTGCTATCCGAGAGAGCTTTCGGGCGGTGAACAGCAGAGGGTTGCTTTGGCGAGAGCTCTAGCAAACAATCCCGGAATTATTATTGCGGACGAGCCTACGGGAAATCTTGACCCTGAGCTCAGCTTTGATATGATGAATTTGCTCCGCCGTATTTGCAGAAGCAAGAACAAGACGGTGGTTGTTATTACCCATGAGAAGAATCTGGTCGATCATTTCCAGGAAAGAGTTATCAGACTCGAAGATGGAAAGATGACAGAGGATAGAGTAGGGGGAATGTTTGAATGAGAAGATACAGTGTCATGTATTTTATCAGCCAGAGCGTAAAGGGCCTTTGGAGAAACGGCGTTATGACGTTGGCGTCCATTATTGTTCTTATGTCGTGTCTGGTTGTAATGGGTTCATTTGCTCTTGTAGTTATGAATCTTAACGAAAACCTCGACTCACTCGGTGATATGAACGAGATGGTTGCTTTTATTGAGCTTGAAAAAAGTGAAGAAGAAATTACAGCCATTCGCGAAAAGGTAGCAACATACGACAACGTAAAAGATATAAAATATGTTTCAAAGGAACAGGCTTTGGAAGAAGAAAAGAAAAAGTACGAAGAAGAATACCCCGAATTCTTTGAAGGTATTACCGGTGATATATATCCTGCTTCCGTTGTGATTACATATAAAGATAACGACAAGGTTGAAACCTTGAAATACGACCTTGAGCATACAGAAGGTATTTATAAAGTTAAATGCCGTGCAGATATTGCCGAAACTATTGAAACTATGAAGAACGGTATTGTTTATTTATTTTTGTGGTTTTTGGCAGTGTTGTTTGTAGTAAGTTTGTTTGTTATTGTTAATACGATAAAGCTCGCCGTTTTCGGAAGAAGACAGGAGATAAGTATAATGAGATACGTCGGAGCGACGAACTGGTTTATTATGATACCGTTCGTGCTTGAGGGCGTATGGATAGGCCTTTTATCGTCAGGCATTTCGTATGGTATAGTAACTTATATTTACAGCTTTGTTCAGAAGGCAGTTGTAACCGATTACGAGATGTTTACGATTATACCCTTTGCACAGCTTCAGGGTTGGTTGTTGTTGGCTTTCGTTGTGATAGGTATTGTAACCGGTATAACGGGAAGCTCAATTTCACTCAGAAAGCATCTTAAGGCATAAGGCAAAAAATAAGGAGTATTTATGAAAAAAAAGAGTTTTTTGATAAAGTGCATAGCTTTTTTACTTGTTTCAATATGCGCTATGACCGTTATGTCTTCGCCTGTTGATTATACGAATAAGGTTATGGCTTCCTCGAGCGATTCTAAGGTTAAGGGCTATGAAGACAGAATTGCACAGCTCAAAAAAGATCAGGCTTCTTATGAGAAGGAATTGAAAAAGGCTAAACAAAATGCTGCCAACTATATGGAACAGAAGAGACTCCTTGATGAACAGTTGGCTAACCTGACCGAGCAGATGACCGTTGTAAATGATTTGGTTATTGAATATAATAACGCTATTACTGCTAAAGAAGAGGCTATTGCCGCTAAGGAAAAAGAGATCGAAGAAATGTTTAAGCAGTTCGAGGAGAGAATGCGTACCTCTTATGAAGAGGGAACGATGGGATACCTTGCGATGCTTCTTTCTTCAGACAGTATGTCAGAATTTCTGACAAGTATTGAAAGAATGACGAATATGCTTGATTACGACAAGCGTATGATGAAGAAGATCAATGACGAAAAAACGGCTATTCTTGGAGAAAAGCAGGGACTTGAAGTAATTCGTGCCGTTACAGAGGCTGCTCTTGCTGACCTTAAAAAGACTGAGGAAGATATGAAGGCAAAGGCTGACGAGGTAAACAACTTCTTCAATCAGGCAACTAACTCTCAGGAAGTTTATCTAAAAAAGATCGAGGATGCAAAGAAAGCCGAGGAAAAGGCAAACGCAGAGCTCGATGCATATTTGAAAGAACTGGCAAATAAGAATAACGGTGTGTACGAAGGCGGCGCTATGGCTTGGCCGTTGCCTCAGTCACAGAATAAGATCACTTCAAAATTCGGACACCGTACATATCAAATATATGGCAAATGGGTAAGCGGATATCACAGAGGAATTGATATAGGCGTTCCTACGGGAACACAAGTTATGGCGTGTGCTTCCGGTACTGTTGAAACGGCGGGCTGGAATAACAGCTACGGCTATTACGTTGTTGTAAGCCACGGTTCAGGATATACTACCCTTTATGCCCACAACAGCAGACTTGTGGCTAAAAAAGGTCAAAAGGTAAAGAAGGGAGATCTGCTTGCATACTCGGGCAGTACAGGAAACTCTTCCGGTCCTCACCTTCACCTTGAAATCAGTATAAATGGTGTACTTCAGGACCCGTTGGCAAACGGAATTTTGTCACATCCCAAACTTGTGTATTACTGTTAATTAGCGTATTTACGGAGAGATAATGACTAAAAAGAAGATCAGCATTCCTTTGTTTTTGTTTGTTTGTGTGTTTTTGGTGATAATCACGTTTCAGATTACTTATTTATCTGTTATGCAGAAGTGCCGAGAAGAGATTGCCGCTGTTAATTCGAACAAGAAAGAAACTTGGGAATCAAAGCTTGAATCTATAGACGAGCTGACACGAAAGTATTTTCTTAAAGAAATATCTTTAGAAAAGCTTGAAGACGTGCTTCCTGCAGCATATATTGCGGCTTTGGGTGATAAGTATACTTACTATATGACCAAGGAAGAGTACGAGGCTTTTTCAGCGAATAACAATGCTGAGATGCAAGGTATAGGCGTAAACATAGTTTACAACAGCGAATACGATGCAATCGAGGTTGTCAGCGTTATGAGTAACTCTCCTGCACTTGCAGGTGGAGTGAAGGCGGGAGATTTGATTTGCGTCGTCGAGGGAAAAAAGGTAGCCGAGATAGGTTATTACGAGTCTCTCGAGGTTATGCTCGGTAAGGCGGGCAGCGTTGCTAATTTTTCGGTAATGAGAAAAGAAAACGATGAGTTTGTGAGCATTGATTTTTCAATTGAACGCGGATTTATTGTTGAAGAAACGGTTAATTACTGGCTTCACGGCGAAAATATAGGCGTAATTAGAATAGATAGCTTTGATAAGGGAACTCCGAAGCAATTCAAAACGGCTGTTGACGAGCTCTTAAAGCAGGGCGCTGACAGATTTGTATTTGACGTAAGATACAATCCTGGCGGAGATTTGAATTCGATTACCGAGATTTTGGATATGCTTTTGCCGAAAGGCCCTATCATAAGGATCATTGACAGATACGGTAATGAGACGGCTATCAGTTCCGATGAAAATGAGCTTAAATATCCGATGGCGGTTATAACAAACGGAAGTACCGCAAGTGCCGCTGAGCTTTTTACTTCTGCATTAAGGGATTATAAAAAGGCTATAATCGTGGGAGAAAAGACTTACGGTAAGGGCACGATGCAATCGGTGTTTGGATTGTCCGACGGTTCGGCTGTATGTATGACAACTCAGACTTACTGTCCTCCTATATCAGAGAGCTATGACGGAATTGGTATATTGCCAGACGTAGAAGTTTTTCTTGATGAAGAGTATTCCAATACGAGTATTTATAAATTGTCCTATGAGCAGGATAGACAGTTAAAGACAGCAGTTGAAGAACTGTGTAAATGATATTTTCATTAATTAGATAATAAATTAAGATTTTTGCAATACAGAGCAACAAAGAAAAGAGGAAAAGATAATGACAAACGAGATTATTGTAACAAACGAAGGTTTAAAGAAACTTCAGGAAGAACTTGCTTATTTGAAGACTACAAAACGTAAGGAAGTTACAGAAGCAATAAAATTGGCGCTTTCTTTTGGAGACCTTTCCGAAAACAGTGAATATACCGAAGCTAAAGACGAACAGGGTAAGGTTGAGTCAAGAATTGTTGAGCTTGAAGAAATGCTTAAGAACGTTAAGGTTATAAGCGACAGTGACGTTCATACAAACTCTGTAAACGTTGGTGCAAGCGTAAGACTTTTGGATATGAAGAGAAACCGCGAGATTGAATATACGATAGTTGGTTCTACCGAGGCTGATGCTATGAACGGAAAGATCAGCGACCGTTCTCCTATCGGAAGTGCAATAATCGGTGCAGGAGTTGACGAAGTTGTAACTGTTACTACACCTGCAGGAGAAATCGAATTTAAGATTCTCGAAATTATGAAGAAGTAAATTGTTTTGTAATTAAAATAGTGGAAGATACGGGTGGACTGAAATGAACGACAATAACGCAAATGTAAATGTTGAACAGACCGAACAGGAATATAATGAGGTTGTGAGAATAAGAAGAGAAAAGCTTGCCGGCTTGAAAGAGATGGGAAAGGATCCCTTTACTCTTACAAAATACGACGTAAGCGCTTATTCCAGTGATATAAAATCTGATTTTGAAAAGTACGATGGCAAGACCGTTACGATTGCGGGAAGAATTATCAGCCGCAGAATTATGGGTAAGGCAAGCTTTGCTACGCTTCAGGACAGTGAAGGCAATATTCAGGCATATATCCGCCGTGATGATGTTGACGCAGGACTTGAAGAGGGCGAATCTGTTTATGCTGAATTCAAGAAATGGGATATCGGTGATATAATTGGTATTGAGGGCTTTGTTTTTACAACAAAGACAGGTGAGATATCAGTACATGCACAGAAGATTACACTTCTTGCAAAGTCACTTCTTCCTTTGCCTGAGAAATTCCACGGTCTTAAGGATACAGACTTGAGATATCGTCAGAGATATGTTGATTTGATTGTAAATCCCGAGGTTCGCGATACATTTTATAAGCGTTCACAGATATTGAAAGAAATCAGAAATTACCTTGATTCAAAGGGATTTCTTGAAGTTGATACACCTATTCTCGTTCCCCTCGAAATAGGCGCTTCTGCAAGACCTTTTAAGACGCATCACAATACGCTTGATATGGATATGTATTTGCGTATTGAAACAGAGCTTTACCTCAAGAGACTTATCGTAGGCGGTATGCATAAGGTTTACGAAGTAGGTAGAATATTCCGTAACGAAGGTATGGATACAAAGCATAACCCCGAATTTACGTCTATTGAGCTTTATCAGGCATTTACAGATTACTACGGTATGATGGATTTGGTTGAAGAGCTTTACAAGATGCTTGCAGAGAAGATTTGCGGCGGACTTGTTATTAACTATCAGGGCAAAGAGATAGATATGGGTAAGTGGGAAAGACTTACTATGGTTGAGGCAGTTAAGAAATATGCAGGCGTTGATTATAACGACTGGAAGACTGACGAAGAAGCACGCGAGTGCGCAAAGAAGATGCACGTTAAGGTTGAGGATAATGCTACGAAGGGAACAGTTCTCGTTGAGTTCTTTGATGCTTACGTTGAAGACAAGCTTATTCAGCCGACGTTTATTTACGACTATCCCGTTGAGAACAGCCCCTTGGCAAAGAGAAAGCCGACAGACCCTGCATTTACCGAACGTTTTGAGTATTTTATAAACGCTACGGAATTTGGAAATGCATTCAGTGAGCTTAACGATCCTATTGACCAGAAAGAGCGTTTTGAAAAACAGGTAGCAGCAAAGAAGGCGGCAGAACCCGAGTGCAAAGCAGAAGTTGACTATGACTATGTTACAGCACTCGAATACGGTATGCCCCCCACAGGCGGTCTTGGTTTTGGTATCGACAGACTTGTTATGCTTCTTACTGACAGCGCTTCTATCAGAGACGTTTTACTTTTCCCCACGATGAAGCCTCTCGACTAAAAAACCCAGTAAAATCAAGGGTTTTCGGCATCTCAAATCCGAGTTGACAA
>SVQI01000008.1 GCA_015065455.1 Oscillospiraceae bacterium
GGCGAAAGGACTCGGTCTCGCGCGACCTACGCGCTCGGTCTTCCGCGGCTCTCAGTAGCCCACTGGGCTACTGATTCACTACCGCTCCCCTTCGAGTCCTTTCTTTGTTGGCACAAACGAAAAAGAAGTCCACCGCTGATACGATGGACTTCTTTTTGGCAGGGGCGAAAGGACTCGAACCCTTGACATGCGGTTTTGGAGACCGCCGTTCTACCAACTGAACTACACCCCTATTTTTTCTGACTCAAGCATTATAACACATCTCTTTTCAAAATGCAATAGTATTTTAAACTATTTTTTATTTTGATACTATATTATTTATTTCTTTTGCAGAAAAAATATGCTTAAATTCCATAAAACATCGTATTTTTGTTGACAAAAAACCTTTACTTTTTTATCTAAAAGTGTTACAATAGTATGGAATAGATAAAACTAATATTTATTATATATTTTAGGAGGAAATACCATGGCAAGAAAAAAGATATCTATGGACGGTAACACTGCCGCAGCGCATGTGTCTTATGCTTTTACAGAAGTAGCGTCCATATATCCTATTACACCTTCCAGCGTTATGGCTGAGCTTACAGATGCTTGGTCTGCAACAGGTCTCAAGAACATTTTCGGTGACAACGTAAGAGTTATGGAAATGCAGTCTGAGGCAGGTGCGGCAGGTACTGTTCACGGCTCCTTGGCAGCAGGCGCTCTTACTACAACCTACACAGCATCACAGGGTCTTCTTCTTATGATCCCCAACATGTACAAAATCGCAGGCGAACTTCTCCCTTGCGTAATTCATGTTTCGGCTCGTTGTGTTGCTTCTCACGCACTTAACATTTTCGGTGACCACTCCGACGTTATGGCATGCCGTCAGACAGGTTTTGCTATGATGGCAGGTTCTAACCCTCAGGAAGTTATGGACCTCGGTGCTGTATGTCACCTTGCTACAATTAAAGGTCGCGTTCCTTTCGTAAACTTCTTCGACGGCTTTAGAACTTCTCACGAAATTCAGAAGATCGAAGTTTGGGATTACGATGAACTCAAGGGCATGATCGACACAGATGCAGTTGCTGCATTTCGTGCCCGCGCTATTAACCCTGAACACCCCGTTCTCCGCGGTTCTGCTGAAAACGGCGATATCTTCTTCCAGCACAGAGAAGCTTGTAACAAGTATTACGATGCTTTCCCTGCAATCGTTGAAGAATATATGGACAAGGTTAACGAAAAGATTGGTACAGATTACAAACTCTTCAACTACTACGGCGCTCCCGATGCTGAAAGAGTAATCATCGCTATGGGCTCTATCTGCGACGTTGCAGAAGAAGTTATTGATTACCTTAACGCAGCAGGCGAAAAGGTTGGTCTCGTTAAAGTTCGTCTTTACAGACCCTTCGTATCTTCCAAGCTCGCTGAAGCTATTCCTGCTACAGCAAAGAAGATTGCAGTTCTCGACAGAACAAAAGAACCCGGCGCTCTTGGCGAACCTCTCTACCTCGACGTTGTTGCTGCTCTTGCTAAAGAAGGCGTTAAGGCAGAAGTTGTCGGCGGACGTTACGGTCTCGGTTCTAAGGATACTCCTCCTCAGAGCGTATTCGCAGTTTATGAAAACCTCAAGGCTGCAGAACCTAAGAACAACTTTACAATTGGTATTGTAGACGACGTTACAAACCTTTCTCTCGAAGAAAAGACAGCTCCCGATACAGCTCCTAAGGGAACAGTAAGCTGTAAGTTCTGGGGGCTCGGCGGTGACGGTACTGTTGGTGCAAACAAGAACTCCATCAAGATCATCGGTGACCACACTGATAAATACATTCAGGCATACTTCCAGTATGACAGTAAGAAGACAGGCGGTATTACAATTTCTCACCTTCGTTTCGGTGACCAGCCTATTAAGTCTTCCTACTACATCACAAAGGCTGACTTTGTTGCTTGTCATAACCCCTCATACATACTCAAGGGTTACAAGATTGTAAACGACGTTAAGCCCGGCGGTACATTCCTTTTGAAC
This sequence comes from Oscillospiraceae bacterium, assembly GCA_015065455.1. Classification (GTDB taxonomy): domain Bacteria; phylum Bacillota; class Clostridia; order Oscillospirales; family CAG-272; genus RGIG1995. The sequence goes on from SVQI01000008.1 coordinate 2,006, forward strand.
TGCCAGTGGACTCCCGAAGAGGTTGAAGCAAATCTTCCCGGTGAAGTTAAGAGATACATTGCTGAAAACAACATTTCTTTCTATACCGTTAACGCTATCGACAAAGCTCGTGAAATCGGTATGGGTAAGAGAACAAATACAATTCTTCAGTCTGCATTCTTTGCTCTTGCAAACATTATGCCTATCGAAGAAGCTGTTGAATACATGAAGTACATGGCTAAGAAGTCATATCTCAAGAAGGGCGAAGCTGTTGTTGAGATGAACTACAAGGCTATTGACGCAGGTGTTGACGCTCTCGTTAAGATTGACGTTCCTGAAAGCTGGAAGAACGCTTCTAACGATACTGTTGAAGAAAAAGCAACAGGTACACGTCCTGAACTCGTTAAGTTTGTAAACGAAGTTCTCGTTCCCGTATCAAAGATGCAGGGTGATTCACTCCCCGTTTCCGCATTCGAAGATATGGCAGACGGTTCATTCCCTCAGGGCGCTGCAGCTTACGAAAAGAGAGGCGTTGCAGTTGACGTTCCTACATGGATTCCTGAAAAGTGTATCCAGTGTAATATGTGTTCGTTCGTATGTCCTCACGCGACTATCCGTCCCTTCGCTATGAGTGAAGAAGAGGCTAAGAACGCTCCCGCTTCTACAAAATTCCTTACTAAGCCCATGATCGGTAAGGGTTGCGAAAACTACAAGTTCACAGTTGCTATCAGTCCTCTTGACTGTATGGGTTGTACACTCTGCGTAAAAGCTTGTAAGACAGGTGCTCTCGAAATGGTACCTCAGGCATCACAGCTTGATCAGCAGGCAGCATTCGACTACGCAGTTGCAGAAGTTGCACAGAAGGAACTTCCTTTTGCTGAAACAACAATTAAGGGCAGCCAGTTCAAGCAGCCCCTCCTCGAGTTCTCCGGATCTTGCGCAGGTTGTGCTGAAACTTCTTACGCTCGTCTTATTACACAGCTCTTCGGCGAAAGAATGTACATTTCTAACGCAACAGGTTGTTCTTCTATCTGGGGTGGCTCTGCTCCCTCAACTCCTTACACTGTAAACCGTGAATCAGGACGCGGACCCGGTTGGGCTAACTCCTTGTTCGAAGATAACGCAGAACACGGTCTTGGTATGTACCTTGGTCAGAAAGCTATCCGTGACAGACTTATCGGTTACGTAGAAGCTCTCAGAGAAGAAGTTAAGGACGAAGAAAAACTCGCTATTATTGATAAGTACCTTGAGACAAAGGACAACAGCAAGGCAAACGAAGCTCCTACAAAGGCACTCGTTGCAATGCTCGAAGCTTGTCCCTGCGACAGCGAACTCAAGAACAAGATTCTTGCAGAAAAGACATACCTCTCCAAGAAGTCCGTATGGATCTTCGGTGGTGACGGTTGGGCATACGATATCGGTTTCGGCGGTCTCGACCACGTAATTGCTACAGGTGAAGACGTAAACATTATGGTATTCGATACAGAAGTTTACTCCAACACAGGTGGACAGGCTTCCAAGGCTTCTCAGATCGGTCAGGTTGCTCAGTTTGCAGCAGCAGGTAAGGCAATCGGAAAGAAAGACCTTGCACAGATCGCTATGTCCTACGGTTACGTATACGTAGCACAGATCGCTATGGGCGCTGATATGAACCAGACACTTAAGGCTCTTGCAGAAGCAGAAGCATATCCCGGTCCTTCTATCGTAATCGGTTACGCTCCTTGCGAAATGCACGGTATTAAGGGTACAATGGCTAACTGCCAGCTCGAAATGAAGCGCGCAGTTGACGCTGGTTACTGGCAGATGTTCCGTTACAATCCTGCTCTCAAGGCTGAAGGAAAGAATCCTTTGACAATTGACTGCAAGGAACCCACAGGCGATTACAGAGAGTTCATTACAAGTGAAACTCGTTACAGCCGTCTTGCTCAGCAGTTCCCTGAAAGAGCTGAAAAACTCTTTGCTGACGCTGAAGTTAAGGCTAAGGAAAAGTACGAACACTTGAAGAAACTTTCCGAGCTTTACGGTAACAACTAATATATAAAAATAAGGCTATCCCTTTAAACAGGGATAGTCTTTTTTATATCTAAAATATATTTTTGAAAAGTTTTTGAGGATTCTAAAGGAGCTTTTTTAAAAAAGCGCAATTAAAATATTATTTTAAAAAAATAATATAAGAATTATTATCAAAAGTTTTGAGGGAGTCAAGAGGGCACTTTTTTAAAAGTGCTCCTTTGATGTGGGTTTGGGAGTGAAACTCCCGGTTGCATATGCAAAAAGACAAAAGCCCGAAAGGGCTTTTGAGAAAATATTTTATTTTCTATTGTTTTTTTCGTTATTTTTTGATACCATAACAATGATGATGATTACGATAACAACTGCAATAATAATTGCGATAATAACGCCCATCATTCCGTTTGATGCGGTATCGTCAACTGCGTCTTCGACGTCGTCTTTTGCGCTGTCAACTACGTCACTTGCATCACCGATGATACTGTCAAGTGCGCCTGTTGACTGATTGCCCGTGTCTGTTCCGGAATTGTTATTATTGTTGTTATTATTTCCGTTTCCGGTTTCTGCGGCTCTGTTATTTCTTGATGTGTTATCATTGGAGTCTCTGTCGATAGACTGGTCGGGAATATTGCCTGAGTCGTATCGGCTCTGGTCGTTGATCATAGCGGCAGCGTTAAGTGCCAGAGATGCTAAAATTACAAATGTGAAAACCAAAGTTAAGAGCTTTAACAAATTGTTCTTTTTCATATTAATATTCCTTTCGGGAGTTTGTTTTGATTTTGGTTTATGAATATTATGCGCAAAAGATTCGAATGTATGTTATGAAAATATAATTTGGAGATAGTTTAATGGAAAAGAAAATTTTTACAAAAAATGATAATGGATTTATTTGCAAAAACTGCGGATTTGAAGTATTGCCGCTCGGATATTCATCGCGCAATCATTGTCCGAATTGTCTTCATTCTTTGCACGTTGACGTAAATCCGGGCGACAGAGCGAACGAATGTGGCGGCGTAATGGAGCCGATAACTGCCGAAGTTGATTCAAAAAAGGGATTTATTATAATCCATAAATGTAAAAAGTGCGGTGCCATTTCGCGAAATCGTTCTGCCCACGAAGCAAAGGTTCAACCGGATGACATAAGAAAACTAATCGCCCTCACAGCTAAACATTGAAAAATTAATTATGATACCATACAATTTTTAATTAAAAAATAACGCGCGCAAGTTGCGCAAAAACATGACTCGGGAAGAAAGAATTTTGTGGTATGAATTATTTAAAAAATTACCTATCACAGTAAAAAGACAATATAGAATAGAAAATTATATTGTTGATTTTTATATTGCGGAAAAGAAATTGATCATAGAAGTTGATGGAAGACAGCACCTTATGTCTGATTATAAAAATTTAGATGCAGTAAGGGACAAAAAACTTTTAGAATGGGGAATAGAAGTTATTCGTATACCCAATAAAGATATAAACGAAAATTTTAATGGAATTTGTAATTATTTATTAAAAAGATTAGGATTTGTATACTCAGATTTAAAAAGATAGTATATTTTGAGAATGACGACCTCATCCGTCACACCGCTTTTTGCATCTGATAAAGACCTTATTTATCAGCGGTGTGCCACCTTCTCCCACCGGAGAAGGCTCAAAATTAGCGCGTTTTCTTTGTTGTTTATTATGTGTTAATATTAATATTAATTTGAAAAAATAAAGGCAAAAGACTTTACTCTGCGCCTTCTCCGGTGGGAGAAGGTGGCGTTCCGCCAATATGTTTAATTTATTATTGTTTATAATGCGGCGCGACGGATGAGGTCGTAAAAAATAAACGACATTCTTTTGATAAGGTTGTCGTTTTTTTATTATAAAGTTTTTTGAGGGACAAAAAGGGAACTTTTTTCAAAAAAGTTCCCTTTGTCTTATATTATAATTTATTTTCTTCAAGCCATTTTTCTGTTGAGACTGCAATTTCTCTTAGCGCGCCGTCTTCAAAGGGTGTCTTAATGCCTGCGACCTCGCAAAGCTCGACAAAGGTCTTCTTTCCGCCTTCTTTTACAAACTTCATATATCTGTCCCATGCATCTTTATAGTCGTTTTGCGACAGACCTCTGAATATAAGCGATTCTGTCTGCGCCAAGCAATAGTCGATATAATAGAAGGGATAATGATATATGTGAAGCTGTCTCTGCCAACCTCTGCCCTCGCTGTAGAAGGGAACGCCCGTCATATCGATATAGGGTCTGTACTGTCTTTCTAAATCAGCCCATGCTTCGTGTCTCTGTGCGGGGGTCATATCGGGATTATCGTAAACGATATGCTGGAATTCGTCAACTATACATCCGTACGGGATAAATATAAGAGCGCCTTTCAAATGGGTGAGCTTAGCTCTTTTCGTATCTTCCTTATAAAACAGATCAAGCCATGGCCAAGCAAAAAACTCCATAGACATAGAATGAGTTTCGCATGATTCCATAGACGGATTCTTGTTTTCCTCAAGCTCGAAGTTTCTCACCGTATAGTCGGCAAAAGCGTGTCCTGCTTCATGAGTCAAAACCTCAACGTCACCTGCTGTTCCGTTAAAGTTTGAGAAGATAAATGGAGCTTTGTAGTCGGGAATTGTAATACAGTATCCGCCGACAGCTTTGCCTTCTTTAGCCAGAACGTCAAGAAGTTCGTTGTCATACATAAAGTTAATAAACTCGTTTGTTTCGGGGGACATTTCCTCATACATTTTCTTTCCTGCGGCAAGGATATCCTCGGGAGTTCCTGCGGGCTTGGGATTGCCGTCAAGATAGAACGTTGAATTGTCGTAAAGCATAAGATTGTCTACGCCGATGGTTTTTGCTTGTTCTTTTTTGATTTTTGTAACTATTGGAACGAGGTCTTTTTTTACCTGCTCTCTGAAATTCTTAACCATTTCGGGAGTGTAGCAGTTACGTGTTCTGCGCATATATCCGAGCTCGGTAAAGTTCTTAAAGCCTAACTTTCTTGCAATTTCGGTACGAACCTTTACAAGCTCGTCAAAAATCGTATCGAGCGTATCTGCATGGCTCATATAGAAATTACCCTCTGCTTCGAAGGCTCTTTTTCTTACGTCTCTGTCCTTGTCGACCTTATACACGCCGAGCTGAGAAATGTTAAGCTTCTTGTTGTCAAAATCGATTTGTGCCGATGCAATAAGCTTCTGATAGTCGCTGACAAGCTTATTTTCTTTTTGAAGAAGGGGAATAATTTCAGGAGAGAAAGTCTTTAGCTCCATTTCAAGATTTTTGAATAACAAACTTCCGTGTTTCTTTTCAACCTCGTTTCTGAAGGGCGAAACAAGGAGCGCTTTCATGAATTCTGTGGTCTTTTCCTGAAGCAACGGGCCATTTTTGTCATAAAAATCATTTTCTTTGTCATAGAACTCGTCTTTTGTGTTAATGCTGTGTCTTACGTAAGCGAGAGTTGACATTGTTGCAAAGTTAGAGCTGATTTTCTCGTGTTCGTCTATTGCTGAAAAAACGTCTTCTGCATTTTTTGCTTGTTTAATATCAAGAGTAAGTTTGTCGTATTTTTCGCCGAGCAAAGCCATATCGACTCTCTCGTATTTCATTTCGCTGAACTTCATAGTCTGCCTCCGTTTTATATATTTAGATTTACATTTTAACAGTATTTTACAGATAACTGATAGAATTATACCACTTTTTTAAAAATTAATCAACGATGATAAAAGGTTTTGCCTGTAAAAATGAATATATTTACAAAAAGGATTTGACAAAAGGGAAGAAACAATGTAAAATAATATAAGCTAATACAGTAAAAAATGAGTAATTTTTTTAAGTTTTATATGCTTTAGGAGGAACACCGATGGAACAGGCAAAAATTGCTGAATTGCAAAAAAAAGCTATACAAATCAGGCTTGATATTCTCGAAGAGGTATTCAGTGCATCTTCAGGACATCCCGGCGGTTCAATGTCAATTGCGGACGTACTCACATATTTGTATTTCCACGAATTGAGAATTGATCCTAAGAATCCCAAATGGGAGGACAGAGACCGTTTTGTTCTTTCAAAGGGACATACAGCTCCCGGTCTTTATGCAGCTTTGGCTGAGAGAGGATTTTTCCCCACAGAAGACCTTAAAACATTCAGAAGAGTAGACAGCTATCTTCAGGGACATCCCGATATGAAGGGCGTACCCGGTGTTGATATGTCATCCGGCTCACTCGGTCTTGGAATATCCACTGCTTGCGGTATGGCTCTTTCGGGCAAAATATATAACAAGGATTACAGAGTTTACACAGCACTCGGTGACGGTGAAATTGCAGAAGGTCAGGTATGGGAAGCAGCTATGTTTGCATCTCACTACAAGCTTGACAATCTTTGTGCTTTCGTTGACTTTAACGGACTTCAGATTGACGGTGCTATTACAGACGTTATGAATTCTACGCCCATTGACGAAAAGTTTGAAGCTTTCGGTTGGCACGTGATTGTTATTGACGGTCATGACTTCAACCAGATCGAAAAGGCTGTTGAAGAAGCTAAAACAGTTAAGGGTAAGCCTACTATGATTCTTTGCAAGACTGTTAAGGGTAAAGGCGTATCGTTTATGGAAAACAAAGCCGGCTGGCATGGTAAGGCACCCAACGCGGAAGAATACGAACAGGCAGTTAAAGAACTGAAGGCTCAATTATAATTATATATTTATAGGAGTATAGTTATGGCAGATAAGATTGCAACAAGAGAAGCCTACGGCAACGCGCTTGCCGAGCTTGGTGAAAAATATGATTTTGTAGTGTTTGATGCTGACTTGGCTGAAGCTACAAAGACAATTACATTTAAAAAGAAATTCCCCGAAAGACACTTTGACTGCGGTATTGCAGAGGGCAATATGATTTCGGTTGCTGCAGGTGTTGCCGCAACAGGAAAGATTCCTTTTGTAAGTACTTTTGCTATGTTTGCTGCAGGACGCGGCTTCGAGCAGGTCAGAAACTCTATCGGATATCCTCATTTGAACGTTAAGATCGGTGCAACTCACGGCGGTATCTCTGTTGGTGAAGACGGTGCTACACACCAGTGCAACGAAGACTTTGCTACAATGCGCGCTATTCCCGGTATGACAGTAATTTGTCCTGCTGACGCTGTTGAAGCAAGAGCTGTTGTAGAAGCGGCTATTCTTCATGAGGGTCCCATTTATATGAGATTTGGAAGATTTGCTGTTCCCACACTTTTTGATAAGGATACTTATAAGTTTGAAATCGGTAAGGGCGTTCAGATGGCTGACGGTACTGACGTAACCATCGTTGCAAACGGTCTTATGGTTGAACAGGCGCTTATTGCTAAGGATCTTCTTGCAAATGAAGGAATCAGCGCAAGAGTTATCAATATGGCTACAATTAAGCCTCTCGATACGGAAATTCTTGTTAAGGCTGCAAAGGAAACAGGCGCTATCGTTACAGCAGAAGAGCACAGCGTAATCGGCGGTCTCGGAAGCGCGGTATGCGAAGCTTTGGCTGAAACCTATCCCGTACCCGTAAAGAAGGTTGGCGTTCAGGATACGTTCGGCAGAAGCGGTAAGGTTCCTCCGTTGCTTGAAATGTACGGCTTGACAGCAGCAAACATTGTTGCTAAGGCAAAAGAAGCTATTTCGATGAAATAATAAGATGCTTCCCCCGCGTTTGCGGGGGAAACATTGAAAAAGGCACCTCGATATTATCAGAGGTTCTTAGGGTTTGTGTATTGTTTTATGTTTTTTTGGAAAAACTGAACAAACGGCAAAACAAAAGAATAATATGTAGAAGGAGAACGTAATGGCTGTTATTACTATAACAAAGGAAAATTACGAGGAAGAGGTAATAAACTCCTCTGTTCCCGTATTGCTTGATTTTTGGGCGTCATGGTGCGGTCCCTGCCGTATGCTTTCTCCCATTGTGGACGAAATAGCAGAAGAGGTAGAGGGAAAAGTTAAGGTTGGAAAGATCAACGTTGACGAACAGCCCGAGCTTGCAAAGGAATTTGGAATAATGAGTATTCCTACGCTTGTCGTTATGAAAAACGGCGAAATTTCTTCCAGAGAAGTGGGCTTAAGGAGCAAACAGGCTATCCTTGAAAAGCTGAACTGAATAAAAAAGGCTTTGCCCCATGAATAATATCACGGACAAAGCCTATTTTTTTAGGTTTTAGAAAACACGTCGTTTTAAAAAACGTTTTCATTTAAGGAATATGCCGACGCGATAGTTCAGTCAGCTTCACTGCCGGAATACAGAACTTCGGGTTCTTCGGCGAGCTTAGCCTCGTAAGCTTCGATAACGGCTTTTTCAAGTAATGCTCTAAATTCCGCGTTAATGGGGTGTACAATATCACGATAGGTGTTATCGGGATTCTTGCGGCTGGGCATTACAATAAATAGTTTATCTTTAGTGTTGATTACTTTAATGTCGTGAACTGCAAGCTGGTTGTCGAAGGTTACTGATACAATTGCTTTCATAGGACTCTCGTCGAATAGTTTTCTTACCTTGATATCAGTAATAACCATAGTTTCCTCCTAAGTAATAATTATTGTTATTCTATCATATTATAACTTTATTTTATTAAAATAATACAAGTAAATATTGGTTAATTTTTAAATAATTTTAGAAAAAGTTGTTCACAATTTGTGCTATGTGTATAACAAATGTGAATAATATATATACATAATGCTAAAAAACAGTGAAAAGGAGTGGTGATGGCGTGTCAAAGGATATTAATAATTATGATAGATTTATATTACCTGACGGCGCGGAATCTGTTTTCTTTATCGGTATATGTGGAATAAGTATGTCGAGCCTTGCTTTTATAACTCATACTCATGGCATAAAGGTGGGCGGCTCTGATACAAACGACGGAGAAATGGCAAGAAAACTCAGAGAGTCGGGAATAGAACTCTATATCGGACACTCCGCTGAAAATATAAAGGGCTACGATGCGGTTGTATACACAGCGGCAATTGCAGAAGATAATCCCGAGCTTATGTATGCAAGAGAAAACGGATTGCCTTGCATAAACAGAGCCGAATATCTTGGAAAGCTGATGCAGTCATATACAAATAAAATCGGAGTTGCGGGTATGCACGGAAAGAGCTCTGTTACGGGAATGATTTCCCACGTATTTATTGAGTCGGGAAAAGAGCCTACTGTTCTTAACGGTGCGAATACTTATGAGCTCGACGGTGGTGCATATAAGATAGGAAGACAGGATAGCTTTATTTTTGAGGCTTGTGAATACAAGGACAGTTTTCTGTCGTTTTATCCCGATATCGCCGTTTTGCTTAATCTTGAAATGGACCACGTTGATTATTTTAAATCGCTTGACCAGATAAAAGAATCGTTTGCAAAATATGCAGATAAGGCAAGTACGGTTGTAGCATTTGGTAATGACGAAGACCTTATGGACGCTATAAAAAACTATAAGGGAAGACTTGTTACCTACGGTGTTAATGACAATACACTTGATTTTTACGCCTATGATATAAGAGAAAACAGTCAAGGCTATGATGTTTTTAAAATTGGTCATAACGGTGAATTGTTGTGCGAGGTGGAGCTTGCAGTTCCCGGGGAGCATAACGTTGTAAACGCTACAGCGGCAATTACAGTTGCATATCTTAACGGTATTGATGTTGGCGTTGCGGCTGAGAGTATGGGTACATTTAAGGGTGTAAACAGAAGAAGCGAATATAAGGGTACGGTAGACGGCGTAGTTATATACGATGATTACGCGCACCATCCGTCAGAAATAAAATCATCGCTTCACGGGCTGAAAAAGCTGTGCCGCGGTAGACTTTGGTGTGTATATCAGCCGCACACTTATTCAAGAACGGCAGGGCTTTTTGACGAGTTTTGCGAAAGCTTTGGCGAGGCTGACGAGGTTATCTTTGCCGAAATATATGCAGCAAGAGAAAAGAATACATTTGGTATATCTTCAAAGGACCTTGCTGACAAAATAGACGGCGCATTATTTATTGATAGTTTTGAAAAGATTGCAGAATATGTTAAAAAGAATGCAAAAGAGGGCGACCTTGTCGTATCGATGGGTGCGGGTGACGTATTCAAAGTACATCAGCTTTTGCTGAAATAAAATACTTAACTTTTATTTATTAAAAGTTTTTACGTTACTTTCTTGCGTGCCAAGAAAGTAACCAAAGAAGGCACAAGAGGAGGGGATTTCGATTTCCCCTCCTCTTGACTCCTACCCCTGAAACGACCGAGGGCGTTCCTCCCTCGGTACCCCCCCTTTGTTCGCAGAAATGGTATTGCTTAATTATGTAGGGCGTATAACTTGACTTCCGCCCGTTTTTTTAAAAGTAAGAATATAAAAAAACCTTTCCCTTTTAGCAAGGGAAAGGAAGATGATACGTATAAAAATTATCAAATTTTTTATCCGAGCAGACGGTTATTATATATCCGTCTGTTTCTTTATGTGAATAAATAAAAGTGTCCTCGGTTTTGTCAAAAAAACCGTTTCCGGTGAGCTTGCCCTTAGCCTCTCTTTTGGTCCACTCTAACATATTTTCTGCAAATCTTTTTTTGACCAATGTCGAGAGCTCTTTGTCAAGCTCAATATCTATACCTACGGGTGTATCGGATATTGCGCATACTGCGTAGTCACCCGAATGAGAAAGGCTGAAATAAAATGGATTACCCTCTATATAGGGTTTGCCGTTTTCCATAGTCTTAAATGACAGATTTTCGTATTTGTAGTCTGTGCTGTCTTCTATTGCAAATCGTAATAGTGCGCCAAGTCCAATTGAACGCGCTTTATCTATGGGTAAAATAAGCTTATCGGCTTTTTGCTGTCTATTAATATCAGTTTTGTCGTAGTAGTATTTATAAACGTCGGGTTTTAACAAAGGTGTAATATTAGTTATATAAACACAATTCATAAATATCACCTCTATTATGATTTTAACATTATTAAAGGGGGATGTCAACTTATTCTATTGATTTTCCGTTGTATTATGATATAATTAGGTATGAAAGACATTTTGTAAGATCTAATAAACAATACAAAATTAAGGTGTAATAATGAAAATATACAGAAATAACAGTTTAGACCCTTACTTCAATCTGGCGGCGGAGCAATACTTGCTTGACTGCGAAGATAAAGAGGTGTTTATGCTGTGGAGAAACGATAACGCGGTTATCGTTGGGAAGAACCAGAATACGTATGCGGAAATTGACCTTGATTACGTAGAAAAGAATAACATAAAGGTCGTGCGCAGACTGACGGGCGGGGGAGCAGTGTTCCACGATATAGGAAACGTGAATTTTACTTTTGTTGTTCCCGAAACATCAAATGCGACGCTCGATTTTGAGATATTTACAAAACCAATTATAAAGGCTATCCAAAATCTTGGGGTAGATGACGTGCATTTGTCGGGTAGGAACGATATAATGCTTGGTGACCGCAAAATATCAGGGAATGCGCAGACTCAGTATAACGGAAAGACGCTTCATCACGGAACGATTTTATATTCTGCCGATCTTTCAAAGCTTGCGGGCGCTTTAAGAGTTGATCCTGAAAAAATCAAGGCGAAAGGCATTAAGAGTGTTCGGAACAGAGTAGTCAATATATGCGACTGTTTAGAAAATAAAATGGATACGGAAAGCTTTATGGCTTACCTCGAGGAATACGTTGAAAGCGAAACGAATTCGGAGATAGTTTCATTTTCTGCAGAGCAGATAGAAAAGATTCAAACTTTGGCAGATGAGAGATATTCAACTTGGGAGTGGAATTTTGGAAAGTCAAAAGATTTCTATACCGAGAAGAAAAAAAGATATTCTTTCGGAACAGTCGAAATTGACCTGTCTGTGGAAAACGGAATTATAAAACAGATAAAAATTCTCGGTGACTTTTTTGGCATAAAAGATATATCTTTGGTTGAAGAGCTTTTGCTTAATACAAGATATGAAAAAAACGATATCGAAAAGAAAATAAACGGCTGTGTTTTAGACGAGCACATATCAGGAATGACCGTTGATTTGTTTACAGAGCTTTTATTTTCATAGGAGAAAAATAAATGAAATACGGGCAATATGAGGCTTTGGCGTCTTTTTACGACGGGCTTAATCCCGACGTTGATTATCCGAAGTGGTGTGAATTTATACAAAAAATTATAGAAAAGTTTGGAAATATAGAAACGAAGTTAGTGCTTGATCTTGCATGCGGAACGGGAAGTATGTCCGTTTTGCTTTCAAAGGCGGGGTATGAGGTAATAGGTGTTGACTTGTCTGCAGAAATGCTTATGGAAGCACAGCAGAAGGCGTTTGAAGAGGGAGAAAATATCTTGTTTTTGAATCAGGATATGTGCGAGATTGACCTCTACGGAACTGTTGACGCCTGCGTTTGCTGTCTTGACAGTATAAACTATCTTACTGAGGACGGACAGCTCAAAAAATGCTTTTCTTTAGTTAATAATTTTATGAATGACGGCGGACTGTTTATTTTTGATGTAAATACACCGCACAAGTTCAGAAACACGTATGGAAACAACGCTTATATTCTTGAAAACGAGGGCGTTTTGTGCGCGTGGCAGAACACGTTTAATGAAGAAGATGGAATATGTGATTTTGATCTATCGTTTTTTGTAGAGAAGAAAAATGGAACATACGAGCGATTTGATGAAAGCCAAAGTGAAAGAATGTATAAAGACGAGGCATTAAGAAGCACATTGAAAGAATGTTCCTTTGACGTGTTGGGTGTTTATTCTGACTATGACTTTACAGAACAGACAGAAACTGACGAACGTTGGTATTACGTTTGCAGAGCAAACAATAAAAACAAATAATATAAGTGCTTATTTATATAAAGTTTTTGCGGAGTCAAGAGGGGATTTTTTCAAAAAGCCCCTTTTGTCAAGGGTTCGGGAGCGAAGCTCCTGACATTCTGTGCTCCTTTAAAAAACGCGAAAGCGTTTTTTTGTTTTAAGACGTATTATTTGTTTTAATAATATTGTCTTTTCTTTTTTTACGTTACTTTCTTGCGTGCCAAGAAAGTAACCAAAGAAGGCACAAGGGGGCGGAGGTTTCGATTCCTCCTCCCCCTCGACCCCCAACCACCAAACGACAAAGGGGGATTACCCCCTTTGCACCCCCATCGTTTGCGAAAGATGGAAGGTTAGGTTATACTTTTTGTTTTTTAATGAAAATGTTCCTCCCTCGGTACCCCCCTTTGTTTGCTGAGATAATATTATTTAAATTTGTAGGGCGTATATCCTGCTCCCGCCGTTTAAAATATTTTGTTATATAATATATTCAAGCTCAATATATGTATGTTTTTTGCCGAAAAAGTCATAAACAGTCTTATTTCCGGTTTCTTTAAAGCCGAGTGATAAATAGCACCTATATGCAGACACGTTGCTGTCAAAAACGGATAGGGTTAATGTTTTTGCATCAAATTTTGTTTTTGCATAAACAATAGCAGCTTCAAGCATTTTTTTGCCATAGCCCATTCCGCGTTTTGTGTCGTCTACAACAATCAAGCCAAATTTTATTTTTTGAGGGTTAAGAATTTGGAAAAACAAATGGCCGACAGTTTGACCCTCGTCCTCGGCAATCATACCAAAAAAATCATCGTTTCCGTTTTTTTCATACATTTCATTAAACTTATCGGCAGTCAATGGATAAACGTCAAACCTATCGGCACACCAAAGCTTTAATGCCATTTCGTTTTTTATCCAGCCCACGACTAAATTTGCATCTTCTTTTTTGTACTGTCTTAAATTAATCATAAAAACCCTTTCAAATATTAATATATCCTCGGCATAGCCGAGGATATATATTTTGTCAATCTGTAAAGATTCCGTCTTTTTTAGCAGAATCCCAATTCACATTCAAAACTTTAATTGTTTTTACCGCATTGACCTTAACGGATTTCTGATAAATATATCCGTCTTCCATAAGCTTACGCAGAGCTTTCGTAACGTATCCTTTATCAATACTGTTTTTACGGGAAACAGCCTCAACCGTTGCCCAGAACGTAGGAAAACTTCTTTTGCCTTTTTTTCTGTTGCTTTTTTCTGTCAAAGGCTTCAAACTTGTAAGAATAGCTTTGTAACAGCTATATAATTCTTCATCTCTGCCGGGTATTTCAAAGAAACGGCTTGCGCAGTTTTTGAGCTGAGTGCTCATTGCGTCCTTAACTCCGTATACGAGAACCTCTTTGTTGCAGCGAGTAACGAGAAAGCTGACGGCAGAACTGAAATGGCCGTCGCCCGAGAAAATAATAAACGTGTCAATACCATCTGATTTAACGGCTTTTTGATAAATGTGGTCAAGCATAATAAAATCGGTGAAGTCTTTTTTGTGATGAGCAGATGCGTTTTGTGTTTCAACGATAGTGCTTGAAACCTCGCGTATTTTTGAAATTTCCAAACGAATAGCCGTATTTGAAAAATCTGCAAAAAAGATAATATCTTTTATATCGTAGTTGGCTGAGATTTCGTTAAACCAACCTTTTACATCAGGTTTTTGATTATGAAGTTTTCCGAGAGAAATATACCAATGCTCATAGTCAACGAAGCATATAGCGTGCGGTTTTCTGTGCGCAGACTGACGTTTAAAAATATTAAACATCAAAGCTTTTTTCCTTCCTCCTTTCCCTAAAAATATTCAATAATATTATACAACATACCAAAAAAATAATCAAGGACATTTTTATTATTGAAAAATGATTTACTTTAATCTATAAAATGTGGTATAATAAGAAAAGATATACAGAGTATTTTCACCGATGGGAGAAAAGTTTATGAAAAAAATGCTTATAATTGACGGTAACAGTATAGTCAACAGAGCTTTTTACGGAATCAGACCGCTGACCACAAAAGAGGGATTGCACACAAATGCAATCTACGGTTTTGTTAATATATTGCTGAAGAACCTGCAGAGTATTTCTCCCGATTATGCGGCAGTTGCTTTTGATTTGAAGGCTCCTACCTTCAGACATAAACAGTATGCCGAATACAAGGCGGGAAGACACGCAATGCCGGACGAACTCAAAATGCAGATGCCCTACGCGCATGAAACAGCAGAAAATCTTGGATTTGCCGTTCTTGAAAAAGAAGGGTATGAAGCTGACGACATCCTCGGTACACTTGCAAAAATGGGTGAGGCAAACGGATGCGAGGTATACGTTCTGACGGGAGATAAAGATAGTTTACAGCTTATTTCGGATACTACCAAGGTCTTGCTTGCAGGTAATCAGGATACTTTAACCTTTGACAGACAGAAGTTTTTTGAAAAATACACGATTCAGCCTGAGCAGTTTGTTGACCTAAAAGCTCTTATGGGGGACAGCTCGGATAATATTCCCGGTGTTGCGGGAGTAGGGGAGAAGACCGCCATAAAGCTGATTGCGGCGGAAGGCTCACTTGAAAATCTTTATGATGGAATAGAAAATAAGGATTACTCAGCATCAGTAAAGCAGAAGCTTATTAATTCAAAAGAAATGGCTTTCTTGTCGCAATTTTTGGCAAGGATTGAGAGAGATGCGCCTATTGGGGTTGAGCTTTCGGATATAGAATACAAGGGCTTTGACAATAAAGGACTTACCGACGTGTTTACAAAGCTTGAATTTTTCAATTTTATAAAAAGACTTGAATTGACAAGCAACACTGAATCCGTTGAATACAAGAAAACAGACGACATTACAGCACTTGATAAAAATAAAAATTATGCAATATATAAAAAGAACGATATATTATATATTTATTCAGATAGCGTACAGGTTTGCGCAGAATTATCTGATTGTTATAGTTTTCTTGCTGACAAAGATTATAAAAAGATTGTATACGACGTAAAGCAATATTATAAAGAATTTGCCGAAAAAAATATTGAACTGAACGGCGTTTGTTTTGACGTTATGCTTGGCGCTTATCTTGCCGATTCTACCCTCGGCAGTTATGATATTGAGCACCTGACGTCGTCGTATCTTAATGTTATCTACGAAAAGGACAAGACAGATAACGCACAGACAGTTTATAAGCTGTATTCGGTGTTAATGGATAATCTCGAACAGTCGGGAATGGTTAAGCTGATGGAAAATATAGAGCTTCCCTTGGCGCATACTTTGTCAAGTATGGAAAGACGCGGTTTCAGAATTGAACGCGAGGGACTGTACAAGTACGGCGAAGCTTTGGCGGCTATTGCCGAGGAGTTGACGGGAAGAATATATTTTGCCGCGGGGTGTGAATTTAATATAAACTCACCAAAACAGCTGGGCGAGGTGCTTTTTGAAAAACTGGGACTTCCCGCTGTCAAGAAGACAAAAACGGGGTATTCGACCAATGCAGAAGTGCTTGAAAAATTAAGACCGTACGCCCCCATTGTTGACGATATTCTTGAATACAGACAGGTTGTGAAGCTGAAGAGCACCTACGTTGACGGACTTTTGGCTGTTGCTGACAGAAACGGCAGAGTGCATACGACCTTTAACCAGACGGGGACGGCAACGGGCAGACTTTCTTCAACCGAGCCTAATTTGCAGAATATACCCGTAAGACAGGAAATGGGCAGAGAGCTTCGCAGATTTTTTGTTCCCGAAAATGAAAATTACGTTTTGGTTGACGCCGATTATTCACAGATAGAGCTTAGACTCCTGTCGCATATTTCGGGCGATGAAACAATGATAAACGCGTTTATTGACGGCGTTGATATTCATACCGTAACCGCATCACAGGTGTTTAATACAGCGATAGAATTTGTAACACCCGAACAGCGTAAGAGGGCTAAAGCTGTAAACTTTGGAATTATTTACGGAATGAGTGATTTTTCACTTGCAACCGATATAAAAGTATCCAAGAAACAGGCGGGAGAATATATACAAAGCTATTTTGAAAAGTATCCGAAGGTTGACGAGTATTTGAAGAACACCGTTGAACAGGCAAAACTTGACGGATATGTTACGACCCTGTACGGACGCAGAAGGTATATACCCGATTTGAAGTCGGGCAAGGCTATGCTTCGCAAGTTTGGTGAAAGAGTAGCTATGAACAGTCCTATTCAGGGCACGGCGGCTGATATAATAAAGATTGCTATGGTCAATACCGAACGTGCGCTCAGAGAAAGCGGAATTGATGCGCATTTGATTTTGCAAGTACACGACGAACTTATAGTTGAATCTAACGTTAACTGTATGGAAAAAGCAAAAGAGATATTGCAAAGAGAAATGGAGAATGCAGTAAGCCTTGCAGTGCCTCTGACTGTGGAAATCCAGAGCGGCAAGACCTGGTACGAATGTAAGTAATTTATCCTATTAATTTAAAGAATGCATTCCAATTCTTGCCTTCCTCTGACGAGGAAGGTGGCTTGACGTAAAGAAAAAGACGCGTTTTCTACCTATAAGTAAAGTTGGAAAGAAAACGCGTATTTTTTAGTCAAGACGGAAGGAGAGAGAATGTGAAAGTTTACACGACAAAAAAATCTTGACTTTTTAAGGTAAAAAATGAAACAGTATAACAAATCAAATGTAACGTTAGCGAAAAAACTGCGACGCGAACAAACAGAGTGGGAAAGAAAATTGTGGTATTGCTATTTGAGTAAATACCCAATAAAATTTCAAAGACAGAAACCTATAGGAGAATATATTGTCGATTTTTATTGTGCAAAAGCAAAACTTGTTATTGAGCTTGATGGATACTATCATACAACAGATAAACAGTATCAAAACGATAAAAAACGAACTGAAGAAATAAGAAAACAGCACTTAACAATATTAAGATTTACAAACCAAGAGATAGAAACAAAGTTTAATGTAGTCTGTAAAAAGATAGATGCTTTTGTGAAAAGGAGTGTGGAGATTAATGAAGTTGTGGAAAGTTGATTATTCTCTCTCCTTCAGTCTTGGCTAAAAACTCGGTATTTTCTTTGATTAATTATCAAGGAAGAAAATACCGAGTTTTTTTACGCCAATCCAGCTTCCTCGTCAGAGGAAGCCGAGTGGGAGCTGAATTTTATTGTTTTACTTATAATTTTATTATAAACAATAAAGAGGACTTTTTAAAAAGTCCTCTTTATTATTTCATCATTTTTGAGTGATTTTTGTACGTCAATAATTCTTTGATTTGACGAGCCGCGGAACTTAAGGCTTATATCCTTCAGTTCCTCAATAAACTCACCGTCAACCAGCACATCGACCATAGAAAGCATTTCAAGTGTTGTATCAGTAAATGCTCTCGACTCTTTTTTGCCCGTCAATTCTTCAAATAAATATCCGCTGTACACCCAAACGTTTTTTTCGGGAAGTTCCATTTTTACTCTTCGTAAGAGCTTTACGAGAGTTTTTTGATTTTCCGGTTCAAAAGGTTCACCGCCGAGTAACGATAACCCCTCGATGTATCCCGGACTTAAAGCTTCAATAAGCTCATCTTCGGTCTGCTCCGTGTATTCTGTTCCAAAGTTGAAGTTCCACGTTTCGGGATTAAAGCAACCCTTGCAGTGATGTGTGCATCCGGAAACGAACATACTCACGCGTACGCCCGTTCCGTTTGCAATATCAACTTTTTTTATTTCGCCGTAGTTCATTACAGGTGCAATACTCTTTCTTTAATTTCCTGAGTTCTACCCTGGTTCCAATACTGTGTACCGATATAACCGCAGGTACGTCTTGCAACGTTCATCTTATCCTGGTCTGTGTTTCCGCACTTGGGGCATTTCCAGATAAGCTTGCCGTTTTCGTCTGTTTCGATCATAATTTCGCCGTCCCAGCCGCATTCCTGGCAGTAGTCACTCTTTGTGTTAAGTTCAGCGTACATAATATTATCATAGATAAACTGCATAACCGAGATAACAGCGTCGAGGTTATTCTGCATATTGGGAACTTCAACGTAGGAGATAGCGCCGCCGGGAGAGAGTGCCTGGAATTTAGACTCAATCTTCAGCTTTGTAAACGCGTCAATATCTTCGGTAACGTGAATATGATAGCTGTTTGTAATATAGTTCTTGTCAGTAACGCCTTCAATTATTCCAAAGCGGTTCTGTAAGCATTTAGCAAACTTGTAAGTTGTACTTTCAAGTGGAGTGCCGTAGAGAGAATAGTCAATATTCTCATCAGCCTTCCATTTAGCAGTATACTCATTGAGCTTTCTCATAATTGTAAGGCCGAGTTCTTCGCCTTCGGGCTCAGTAAGCTTCTTGCCGTTCAGCGCCATTACGCATTCCCAAAGACCTGCATAGCCGAGAGAAATCGTACTGTAACCGCCATGGAGATATTTGTCGATTGTTTCGCCTTTCTTAAGACGGAGCAATGCGCCGTGCTGCCAAAGTATAGGAGCAGCGTCTGATTTTGTTCCGGTAAGTCTTTCGTGTCTGCACTGGAGAGCCTTATGGCAAAGCTCCATTCTTTCATCGAATATCTTCCAGAATTCGTTCATATTGCCTTTTGCAGAAAGAGCAATATCAACGAGGTTAACTGTAACAACACCCTGATTGAATCTGCCGTAGTATTTGGGCTTGCCGTTTTCGTCAACGTAGGGAGTGAGGAAGCTGCGGCAACCCATGCAGGTGTAGCAATTTCCGTTTCCATTTTTATCGATCTTGTTCTGGAGCATGATCTTTTCGGAAATATAGTCGGGAACCATTCTCTTAGCCGTACATTTAGCTGCAAGCTTTGTCAGATAGAAGTAAGGGGTTCCTTCCTTTATATTGTCTTCTTCAAGAACGTAAATAAGCTTGGGGAATGCGGGTGTTACCCAAACGCCGTCCTCATTTTTTACGCCCTGATATCTCTGCAGCAATACCTGCTCAATAATAAGAGCCAAGTCTTTCTTTTCCTGCTCGTTCTTTGCTTCGTTAAGGTACATAAACACGGTAACGAAGGGAGCTTGTCCGTTTGTCGTCATAAGTGTTACGACCTGATACTGAATAGTTTGAACGCCTTTGCAAATTTCGTCTCTAAGACGTTTTTCAACAATAGTGCGTATCTGTTCTTCGGAAGGATTAATTCCGAGAAGTTCATTTTCTTCAATAACGTTTTTGTAGATCTTTTCTCTTGAGATCTGTACGAAGGGAGCAAGATGTGTCAAGCTGATGCTCTGACCTCCGTATTGGTTGCTTGCAACCTGAGCTATTATCTGAGTTGCAATATTACAAGCTGTTGAAAAGCTGTGGGGTTTTTCGATTTTTGTTTCGCTGATAACCGTTCCGTTCTGGAGCATATCCTCGAGGTTTACGAGGTCGCAGTTATGCATCTTCTGTGCATAGTAGTCGGAATCGTGGAAGTGAATAATACCTTCCTTGTGAGCTTGTACAATATCCTGGGGGAGCAATATACGGTCGGTGATGTCGCGGCTGACCTCTCCTGCCATATAGTCTCTTTGAACACTGTTTACTGTGGGGTTCTTGTTTGCATTTTCCTGTTTGATCTCCTCATTTTTGCAGTCGATCAAGGAAAGGATTCTGTCGTCTGTTGTGTTTGCTCTTCTTGCCAAAGAACGAATGTATCTGTACTTAATGTAGTTTCTTGCTACGTTGAAAGCACCGTGCTTCATAATCTCACTTTCAACCATATCCTGTATTTCTTCAACGCCGAGAGCACGGCCGAGTTTTTCACATTCGCCTCTTACGTGGTGCTCGATAGCTTCAATGTATGCCTCCGAGAGTCTTTCGTTTTCAGGAACTGTCATATTTGCTTTTGATATAGCTATCTTGATTTTTTCGCCTTCATAAACTGTCTGCGCGCCGCTTCTTTTGATAATATTCATGCTGTTCCTCCTCTTTTTTTAGTCAAATTTTTCGTCATTGTCAATATTATAACACATACAATATGTAGAAGTCAATAGGGAGAACGGTCACTATATATTGTGTTTTTGGGATTGTATCATACGTCAGCGAAACGGGGGAGGAAAGAGTCAAAAAGGATTGATTATATGCATATATTTTGGGGTAAAAACATACCAAAAAAACGCAAAAAAAGTCGCCGAAAAAAATCGGCGACACAATATGTAGACTGAAAATTTTTTTAAAAAATTTGCAAAATATTAAAAGTAATAAATTACCGTAATAAGAATAAAATTTATAAAGACTTATTGTATCTTTAGTTCTTCTGCGCAGTCGCGGCAAATGAGCTTACCTTTAAAATAAGTAACGTTATCAGCGTTTCCGCAGAAAATACAAGCGGGCTGATATTTTTTTAAAATAATTTTGTCGTCGTCAGTAAAAATTTCAATAGCATCGCTTGTTGAAATGTCAAGGACGTTGCGTAATTCAATCGGGATTACAAAGCGTCCCAAAGAGTCAATTTTTCTTACAATTCCTGTTGATTTCATAACAAATTCCCCCATAACTTTTTTTAAAAAAGTGTTTATTATCCTTGTTATGTATTTTATCACAAAAAAAGTATTTTGTCAATATTTGCCACAAAAAGTATTTTTTGGAGTTTTTGATTTATGATTGGAAAAATATGTGGAATTATATGCGTAATATCCTTTATATTTGGGTGTTTTACGGGAAATTTATCTCAACTTAGCAGTGCTGTGGTTGACGGCGCGTCAAATGCGGTTACTCTGACAATTACCCTGATGGGAATGATGTGTCTTTGGAGCGGTATTATGCGGGTTGCTCAGGTTTCGGGTATTATAGATAAATTTGCATCTTTAATGTCTCCTGTGTTAAAGTTTTTATTCCCGGATGCTTATAAAAAGAAAAACGGACTTGGAGAAATTGCCGCGAGCATAAGTGCCAATATATTTGGTATTGGAAATGCGGCAACCCCTCTTGCAATATGTGCTATGGAGAAGCTGCAGGAAAATAATGAAAAAAAGGATGTAGCAACAAATGATATGATTATGTTTGCTGTACTCGGTACCGCTTCGTTTGATATTTTTCCTACAACGCTTATAGCATTGAGGAGAGCGGCTGACAGTCAGAATCCGTTTGAGATAATAGTGCCCGTATGGATATGTTCTTTTTTAACAGCTGTGTTTGCGGTGTTGCTTGTAAAAGGATTCTGCGCTTTAAAAAAACGTTAAAATGCCGTATATATTATATATAATTAAAAAGGAAGGAAATTTGTCGGAAATGGCTGTATTGTCTCAAATTATAGTTCCTCTTGTAATGGCTCTCGTGGGAATTGGAATGGTCGTGTCCAAAAAAGACTTGTTTTCGGCGTTTACCGATGGGGCAAAGGATGGAATGAAAACGGCGTTTTCGCTTTTGCCTACGTTAGTAGTTTTGCTTTCGGCAATAGCGATGTTTAACGGAAGCGGGGCATCGGTGGCTTTGGCCAAGTTCTTGTCTCCGTTGGGAGAGAAGATCGGAATACCTTCTGAAATAATTCCGCTTGTACTGGTAAGACCGTTGTCGGGGGGAGCGTCAACGGCTTTAATAACCGATATATTTGAAAAATACGGTCCCGATAGCTTTGCGGGAAGGTGTGCTTCTGTAATAGCGGGCTCATCTGATACGCTTTTATACGTAATTTCTGTGTATTTTGGGGCTGTTGGGGTGAAAAAAACGCGCGGTAGTGTGCCAATTTCCTTTTTTGTTATGGTTTTTTGCGTGTTTTTGTCCGTGCTTATGTGCAGAATAGTGTTTATTTAGCATACTTTTGTGCATAATGTAGATAAATAGGTAAAAAAATACATAAAAATTCTACGTTTTGGATATAAGAAAAATTGTAAAACTATTGCAATTATGGGGAGAATATGATATAATTACAAGGCTTGATGTGCGTTGAAGCGAGAGGTTGCTGTAGAAATACAGGTAATTTTCGTGGAGTATGTCCGATATTTAACCGGGCGACAGCAAATTGCTAAACACTTACCCGTGCGTTTTTGCGCGGACGTTACCCGGATTTTGCCCTGAGTTGCAGGCAAATTCCGTTTTTTGTAAGGTCTGCTAAGAAACACCCGGCAGAGTGTTAGAGACAATTTCGGCCCTTTTAAATGGAGTTAATTATTTAAAAGGAGGCAAAACAAAATGGCAGTTATTGAGAAACTCAGAATTCGTCTTAAGAGCTACGATCACACATTGATCGACCAGGCTGCAGAGAAGATCGTTGAGACAGCGAAGAGAAACGGTGCTAAGGTATCGGGTCCCATTCCGCTTCCCACTGAAAAGGAAATCGTAACGATTCTTCGTGCTGTACACAAGTACAAGGACAGCCGTGAGCAGTTCGAAATGCGTACTCACAAGCGTCTTATTGACGTAATCAAACCGTCCGAAGAAGCAGTTAAGGCTTTCACAAGTCTCGAGCTTCCCGCAGGCGTTGAAATCGAAATCAAACTGTAATAAAATACGGTTTTGAAAATGAGACCGAAAGGTCTTGGTCACGTTGGAGAATTCCAACCAATAACCTAACAGGAGGAAAAACAAAATGAAAAAGGCGATCATCGGTAAGAAACTCGGGATGACACAGATTTTCGATGAAAAAGGCAACGTAATTCCGGTAACCGTAATCGAAGCGGGACCCTGCGTGGTTTCGCAGATCAAAACAAACGAAACAGATGGTTATGAAGCAGTTCAGCTCGGCTTTATGGATATAGCCGAAAGAAAGTTGAACAAGGCTGAAGCAGGTCACTTGAAGAAGGCCGGCGTTTCCATGAAGAAGCACTTGAAGGAATTCAGACTTGATGACATTTCCGGATACAAGCTTGGCGATACCGTCACCGCAGACATCTTTGCCGCAGGTGAAAAGGTCGACATTACCGGTATTACAAAGGGTCACGGATACACAGGTGCTATCAAGAGATGGAACCAGCACACACTTATGAAGACTCACGGCGTAGGTCCTATCCACCGTCAGTCAGGTTCTATGGGTGTTATCGACCCTGCGAGAATTTTCAAGAACAAACACATGGCAGGACAGTACGGTAGCGAACAGGTAACAGTTCTCAACCTCGCTGTTGCAAAAATCGATGCAGAAAAGAACATTATTGCTGTAAAAGGTGCCGTTCCCGGCGCTAAAGGCGGCATCGTGTTCATCCGCAGTGCGGTAAAAGCGTAAGCGGAAGGAGGAAATGAGATGCCAAACGTAAAAGTTGTTAATATGGCTGGCAAGGAAGTTGGAGAAATTACACTCAGCGATGCAGTGTTCGGCGTAGAAGTAAACGCAACAGTCCTCCACTCTGCAGTCAGAGCATATCTTATGAATCAGAGACAGGGCACACAGTCAACTCTTACTCGTACAGAGGTTTCCGGTGGCGGAAGAAAGCCTTGGCGTCAGAAGGGTACCGGTCGTGCAAGACAGGGTTCGACAAGATCTCCTCAGTGGACACACGGCGGTGTAGCTCTCGGTCCCAAGCCTCGCGAATACAGAGTAACCCTTAACAAGAAGACAAAGCGTCTTGCACTTAAGAGTGCGCTTTCCGATAAAGTTGCAAACGGCAACATGATTGTTGTTGACAACATTATTGCAGAAGAATACAAGACAAAGACCATGAAGAGCATGCTTGATGCTATCGGAGCTGCAAAGAAAACATTGGTAGTACTTCCCGAAGTTGATGCGAAGGCTATCAAGAGCTTTGCAAACATTCCCGGAGTTAAGACAGCTCAGTACAATACAATTAACGTATACGATATACTGAACTGCGATACTTTTGTTGTAGCACAGGCTGCGGTTTCTAAAATGGAAGAGGTGTACGCATAATGAAAACAGCACAGGATATTATTGTCAGACCGATCATTACAGAAGACAGTATGGCGAGAATTGCTGATAAGACATACACCTTCGAAGTAATGAAGAGTGCAACCAAGCCCGAAATCGCAGATGCGGTTGAAAAGCTTTTCAAAGTAAAGGTTGCAGATGTAAATACGATCAACATGAAGAAGAAGCCCAGAAGAGTAGGCGTTCATGCAGGATACAAGAAAGCTTGGAAGAAAGCAATCGTAACTCTTACTGCAGATTCGAACACTATCGAGTTCTTCGATGGCATGATCTAATAGGAGGAGGTAGAAGAAAATGGCAGCTATTAAATACAAACCTACTACTCCGTCGAGAAGACACATGTCAGCTCCTTCTTTCGACGAAGTAACAAAGTTTACCCCCGAAAAAAGCCTTCTTACAACTCTTAAGAAGCATTCAGGCCGTAACAGCTACGGTAGAATAACAGTTCGTCACAAGGGTGGCGGTAACAAGAGAAAATACAGACTTATCGACTTCAAGCGTGAGGCTATCGGTGCTGAAAAGGTTATCGGTATTGAATACGATCCTAACAGAACAGCATACATCGCGCTTCTCGAAAACGAAAACGGCGATAAGAAGTATATGGTGGCTCCCGCAGGACTTACAGCAGGTGATACAGTTTACACTGGTCCCGAAGCTGATATCAAAGTGGGTAACACACTTCCTATAGAAAACATTCCGGTTGGTACATTCATTTACAACATTGAGTTGTATCCCGGTAAGGGCGGCCAGATGGTTCGTTCTGCAGGTGCTGCAGCACAGCTTATGGCTAAAGAAAACGGCATGGCACAGGTTCGTTTGCCTTCAGGCGAAGTTCGTCTCGTTCGTCTTAACTGCAAAGCTACAATCGGACAGGTTGGTAACATTGAGCACGACACAGTTAAGATCGGTAAGGCAGGACGTAAACGCCACATGGGTATCCGTCCTACAGTACGCGGTTCAGTAATGAACCCTGTTGACCACCCTCACGGTGGTGGTGAAGGCCGTTCACCTATCGGTCATCCGTCTCCTGTTACACCTTGGGGCAAACCTGCTCTTGGTTATAAGACACGTAACAAGAAGGCAAAAACCGAAAAATTCATTTTGAAGCACAGAAACGGCAAATAAGAAGGAGGTACCGATAAATGAGCAGAAGCTTGAAAAAAGGCCCGTTCGTCGAAGCAAAACTCTTCGCAAGAGTAGAAGCTATGAACGCAGCTAATGAAAAGAAAGTTATAAAGACATGGTCGAGAGCCTCCACAATATTCCCGGAATTTGTAGGCCACACCATTGCGGTTCACGACGGTAGAAAGCATATCCCGGTATACATTACCGAAGATATGGTAGGACATAAGCTCGGCGAATTCGCACCTACAAGATTGTTCAAGGGCCACTCCGGTTCCAAGACAACAAACTCGAGATAAGACGGGAAATGAAAGGGAGGAATCATCCGTAATGGAAGCAAATGCACAGGTAAAAGAAGCAAGAGCGATTCTCAGATATGCCAGAATTTCACCGCGTAAAGTAAAGATTGTACTTGACTTGATCAGAAATCAGGACACGGAAAAGGCTCAGGCAATTCTTAAGAATATTCCTAATTCGGCAGCAGAGTATCTTCTCAA
Source organism: Oscillospiraceae bacterium (assembly GCA_015065455.1). Lineage (GTDB taxonomy): Bacteria > Bacillota > Clostridia > Oscillospirales > CAG-272 > RGIG1995. The sequence goes on from SVQI01000008.1 coordinate 28,233, forward strand.
GCTGTTGAACAGCGCTATTGCAAATGCAGAAAACAACTTCAATATGGACGGCAAGAACCTTTACGTATCTGAATGCTACGTATGTCCTGGTCCTACTCTTAAGAGAATGATGCCCAGAGCAAGAGGCTCGGCTGACAGAATATTGAAGAGAACAAGCCATATGACAATTGTCGTAAAAGAAAGAAACTAAGAAAGGAGCAAGCGAAAATGGGTCAGAAGGTTAATCCCCACGGTTTGCGTGTGGGCGTAATTAAAAACTGGGATTCAAGATGGTTCGAAAAAGACGAAAACTTTGGCGATACGCTTGTGTCCGACTATAAAGTAAGAAATTATCTTAAAAAGAGCTTGCAGGCAGCAGGTGTTCCCAAGATTGAAATCGAGCGCGACAGCGCAAGAGTAAGAGTATTCATTCACTGCGCTAAGCCCGGTATGATCATCGGACGCGGCGGTGCAGAAATTGAAAAGCTCCGTCTCACACTTGAAGGAATGCTCAACAAGCCTGTATCAGTAAATGTTGTTGAAGTTAAATATCCTGACTTGAATGCACAGCTCGTAGCTGAAAGCATTGCAGGACAGCTTGAACGCAGAATTTCATTCCGCCGTGCTATGAAGCAGGCGATCGGTCGTACAATGAGACTTGGTGCAAAGGGTATCAAGGTAACATGCGGCGGACGTCTTGGCGGCGCAGAAATCGCAAGAAGCGAGCACTATCATGAAGGTACTATTCCGCTTCAGACACTTCGTGCTGATATCGAGTATGGTTTCTTTGAAGCTAATACAACATACGGTAAGATCGGTGTTAAAGTATGGATTTACAAAGGCGAAGTACTTCACGACGGCAAGAACCGCTTTGCAGAAGCAAAGGTAGACGTTAAGCCTGATAAGCGTGACCGTCGCGACAACCGTCAGAGACGCGACAGAAACGACCGTGCTCCGAGAAGAGAACGCAGAGAAGGGGGCGCGAAGTAAGCTATGTTAATGCCTAAGAGAGTAAAATTCAGACGCGTACAGCGCGGAAGACTTAAAGGTAAAGCAACTCGCGGCAATACAATCACATACGGTTCATACGGCCTTGTAGCTACTGAACCCGCTTGGATCACAAGCAACCAGATTGAAGCAGCCCGTATTGCTATGACACGTTACGTAAAGCGTGGCGGTAAAGTTTGGATTAAGATTTTCCCGGACAAGCCGATAACAGAAAAACCCGCTGAAACTCGAATGGGTTCCGGTAAAGGTTCACCTGAGTACTGGGTAGCTGTTGTTAAGCCCGGAAGAGTAATGTTTGAAATGGCCGGCGTTGAAGTTGAAGCTGCAAGAGAAGCTATGCGTCTTGCATCTCATAAACTTCCCATTAAGTGCAAGTTTGTAGTTAAGGAAACCGCCGCAACAGAAGACGAGGAGGTATAAGCCGTGAAGATTAAAGAAATCAGAGAGATGACTTCAGAAGAGCTTAACGCAAAGCTCGCTGAACTCAAAGGCGAATTGTTTAACCTCCGCTTCCAGCATTCGATAAACCAGCTTGACAATCCTCACAGAATCGCAGACGTTAAGAAGGATATCGCACGCGTAATGACAATTCTTCGTGAGAAGAATGCATAATTGCAGGAAGGAGAAACAGTCATGAGTGAAGCAGTTCGTAATCTTAGAAAAGTCCGTGTTGGTAAGGTAATTTCCAATAAGATGGAAAAGACAATCGTTGTTGCTATTGAAGACAACGTAAAGCACCCCAAGTACGGCAAAGTTATTAAAAACACAATCAAACTTCATGCACACGACGAAAAGAACGAGTGCAATGTTGGCGATAAAGTAAGCATAATGGAAACAAGACCTCTCTCAAAGACAAAGAGATGGAGACTTGTTGAAATAATCGAAAAGGCGAAGTAATAAAGTAGATACGGCACTAAGCGTATCGAAAAGGAGGAAACGCAGTGATACAACAGCAATCATATATGAAAGTGGCGGACAACACCGGCGCTAAAGAACTTATGTGTATTCGCGTGCTCGGCGGAACAGGCAGACGTTATGCTAACATCGGCGATGTTGTGGTTTGTTCAGTCAAAAAAGCTGCTCCCGGCGGCCAGGTTAAGAAGGGCGACGTCGTAAAGGCGGTAGTCGTAAGAACAGTTAAGGGCATTAGACGTAACGACGGTTCATATATTAAGTTCGGCGAAAACGCTGCTGTTATAATTAAAGAAGATAAGAACCCGAGAGGAACACGTATTTTTGGTCCTGTAGCGAGAGAACTTCGTGAAAAGGATTACTTGAAAATATTGTCCCTTGCACCGGAAGTACTTTAAGGAGGTATTATCATGAATAAGAAGGTTCACGTAAGAAAAGATGATACTGTAGTTGTTATTTCCGGAGACGATAAAGGCACACAGGGTAAGGTAGTCGAAGTTTCTCCCAAAGAGGGCAAGGTTATCGTAAGCGGTGCTAATATCGTAAGTAAGCATGTTAAACCCAGAAGACAGGGCGAAGCAGGCGGTATCATCAAGGTTGAAGGCGCTATGTATGCAGATAAGGTGCAGATCGTATGCCCCAAGTGCAAAAAAGGCGTTAGAATTAAACACGAAATTAAAGACGGCAAAAAGATCCGCGTTTGTGCAAAATGCGGTCAAGAGCTGTAAGGAAAGCGGAGGTAGAATAAAATGGCAAGACTTAGAGATTTATACAAATCAGAAGTAGCCCCCGCTCTTATGAAGAAATTCAATTACAAGAGTGTTATGCAGATTCCCCGTTTTGACAAGATCGTTATCAACGTTGGAACAGGCGACGCTAAGGATAACTCAAAGGTAATTGAAAACGTTATCGAAGAAGTAACAATGATATCCGGCCAGAAGGCAGTTCCCACATACGCTAAGAAGTCAGTTGCAAACTTCAAGCTCAGACAGGGCATGAAGATCGGCGTTAAGGTAACACTCAGAGGCGAAAAGATGTACGAATTTATGGATCGTCTTTTCAACTTCTCACTTCCCCGCGTTCGTGACTTCAAGGGTATCAACCCCAACGCTTTCGACGGCAGAGGTAACTACTCTCTCGGTTTGAAAGAACAGTTGATCTTCCCTGAAATCGAATACGATAAGATCGACAAGATTCGCGGTATGGATATCGCATTTGTAACGACTGCTCAGACAGATGAAGAAGCAAGAGAGCTTCTCACATTGATGGGCGCACCGTTCGCAAAATAAAAGGAGGAAAAAATCGTGGCAAAGAAGGCAATGGTTTTAAAACAGCAGAAAACACAGAAGTATTCCACACGTGAATACAACAGATGTAAGATCTGCGGACGTCCTCACGCTTACCTCCGCAAGTACGGTATCTGCCGTATTTGTTTCCGCGAGCTGGCTTATAAGGGCGAAATTCCCGGCGTGCGCAAGGCAAGCTGGTAATCAAAAATAAAAGCTAAAAAGCTTCCAAACCTGCCGGTAGGAAAGTAATAAACTTTAACCCCCGGTATGCAGCCCGAAAAAATATAAAACGGGCGGCAAGAAATTATACTTGCATAATGGAGGAAAATTAAAATGCAAATGTCAGACGTTATTGCTGATATGCTCACACGTATCAGAAACGCAAACAGCGCAAAGCACGAAACTGTTGATGTTCCTGCATCTAACCTCAAGAAGGCTATTGCAGACATTCTCGTTGCAGAAGGCTTCATCAAGGGTTATGAAATCGTTGAAGATTGCAAGCAGGGTATCATCAGAATCACACTTAAGTACAAGAATAAGCAGAGAGTTATTCAGGGTCTTAAGAGAGTATCTAAGCCCGGTCTCAGAGTTTATTCAAACTGTGAAGATATGCCGAAAGTTATGAACGGCCTCGGCATCGCTATCGTATCCACACCCAAAGGCATTATGACCGACAAACAGGCTCGTAAAGAGAATGTTGGCGGCGAAGTTCTTGCTTTTGTTTGGTAATTGGGGAGGTAAGAAAGATGTCAAGAATAGGAAGAAAGCCGATTGAAGTTCCTGCAGGCGTAGACGTAAAGATCGAAGCAGGCAACGTAGTAACTGTAAAAGGTTCATTGGGAACAATGACACAGACTCTTCACAAAGATATGATTATCAAGAAGGAAGGCAACGAGCTTATCGTTGAACGTCCTTCAGAAATGAAAGAACACAAATCACTTCATGGCTTGACAAGAACATTGTTGAGCAATATGGTAGAAGGTGTAACAAAGGGCTTCAGCAAGACTCTCGATATCAACGGTGTTGGTTACAGAGCTACTAAAGCAGGTAAGACACTTACACTTAACCTTGGTTACTCTCACCCCGTAGTATTTGAAGAAGCAGACGGAATTACACTTGAAGTTCCGAACGCTAACCAGGTAATCGTTAAGGGTATTGACAAGCAGAAGGTTGGTCAGGTTGCAGCTGAAATCAGAAGCAAGAGACCTCCGGAACCCTATCTTGGTAAGGGTGTTAAGTACTCTGACGAAAGAATTCGCCGTAAAGCCGGTAAGGCCGGTAAATAAGGAAGGGAGTGGAACAGAATGGTATCAAGAAAAGACAGCAAAGCTCAGCGTCTTAAGAGACATAAGAGAATCAGAGCAAAAATATCAGGTACTACTGAAAGACCTCGCCTTTGTGTATATCGTTCACTTCAGAACATTCAGGTTCAGGTTATCGACGACGTAAAAGGCGTAACATTGGTTTCCGCATCCACTATGGAAAAGGCATTTGCAGGATACGGCGGTAACAAGGAAGCCGCAAAGCAGATCGGTAAGACAATTGCTGAAAGAGCACTTGAAAAGGGCATTACAGAAGTTGTATTCGACCGTGGCGGTAACCTTTATCACGGACGTGTAAAAGAACTCGCAGAAGCAGCTCGCGAGGGCGGACTTAAGTTCTAAGGAAACAGGAGGAAAAGATTAATGAATCAGAGAATAGATGCTTCGACACTCGACCTTCAGGAAAAACTCGTAGCTCTCAACCGTGTTTCCAAGACAGTTAAGGGCGGCCGTATTGCAAGATTTACTGCAGTTATGGTAGTAGGCGACGGACAGGGCCACGTAGGCTACGGTCTCGGTAAGGCAGCAGAAGTTCCGGACGCTATCCGTAAGGGTATCGAAGATGCAAAGAAAAATATGATTACAGTATCTCTCAAGGGTGATACAATTCCTCATGAGGTAATCGGTGTATTTGGTGCAGGAAAGGTTCTCCTTAAGCCTGCCGCAGAAGGTACCGGTATTATCGCAGGAGGTACATGCCGTGCCGTTGTTGAAATGGCTGGTATTAAGAACATTCGTGCAAAGTGCCTTCGTTCAAACAATCCTACAAACGTTGTTAAGGCAACATTTGAAGGACTCAAGGCTCTTCGTACAGTAGAAGAAATTGCAGCTCTCCGCGATGTAAGCGTAGAAGCTATCAAGGACTAAGGAGGCAGAATTATGGCAAACGTAAAAGTAACGCTTGTAAAGAGCCTCATCGGTGCAAAGCCGAATCAGAAGACAACAGCAAAGTCTCTCGGACTTGCTAAAATAGGTGATTTTATCGTACACGCTGAAGGCGATGTATTGAACGGTAAGATCAAGGTTATTTCCCACCTTGTCAAGGTGGAAAAGATTGAAGGATAAGGAGGAAATACCATGAAACTTCATGAACTTTCACCGGCAGAAGGCTCAGTAAAGAGCGCATACCGTAAAGGTCGTGGTGCTGGTTCCGGAAACGGAAAGACAGCAGGTAAGGGTCACAAGGGTCAGAACGCTCGTTCAGGCGGCGGTGTACGTCCCGGATTTGAAGGCGGCCAGATCCCGCTTTACAGACGTTTACCTAAGAGAGGATTTAAGAACAGATTTGCTAAAGAATATACAATCGTTAACGTATGTGATCTTGAAAGATTTAACAATGGCGACGTAGTAGATTTGGCAGCACTCGTTGAATGCGGCTTGGTTCGCAAGGAACTTGACGGTCTTAAGATTCTCGGAAACGGCGAACTCACAAAGAACTTGACTGTAAAAGCTAAAATCTTCTCTGCTGCTGCAAAAGAGAAAATCGAAGCAGTAGGCGGAAAGACTGAGGTGGTATAATGCTTCAGACAATAAAGAACGCGTGGAAAATACCCGAACTTCGCGCTAAGATACTGTTTACACTGATGATAGTGATACTGTACCGTGTGGGTGCCGTTGTACCGGTTCCTTACGTAAGCTCGGAAGTACTCGACGGCATTATGAATTCCGCATCGGGCTCACTTTTTCAGTATATAAACGTTCTTTCAGGTGATGCATTTTCACAGGCGACACTGTTTGCACTTTCAGTTTCGCCGTATATCACGTCACAGATTATTATGCAGCTTCTTACTATTGCAATTCCCGCTCTCGAAAGACTTTCGAAGGACGGCGAAGAAGGTAAGAAGAAGATCAATCAGATTAGCCGTTACGTAACTATCGGTATTGCTGTTGTTACAGCATACGGTTACTATATGTATATGAAGATGAATGGCGTTATTCAGGCTGAAGGCGCATTCGCAGGTATTGTAATCGTTGCTTGTTATGTAGCAGGTTCTGCGTTGATAATGTGGTTGGCTGAGATGATAAACGAAAAGGGTATCGGAAACGGCGTATCCATAATACTTTTTGCAAATATTCTTTCCGGTCTTCCCGGATTTTTGAGCGGATTGGTTCAACAGTTGTTCCAGGGCGGTTGGAAAGGTATTGTTTACACCATTACAGTAATCGTGATTGGTCTTGGTATGCTCGTATTCATCATATTTATGAGTGAAAGCGAACGCAGACTTCCCATTCAGTATGCTAAAAAGGTAGTAGGCAGAAAGATGTACGGTGGACAGAGTACAAACCTTCCCATTAAGGTTAATATGTCAGGTGTAATGCCTATCATATTTGCAAACTCTATCCTCGGACTTCCCACAACTATTGCTGCATTGATTAAAACCCCGAAAGAAGGAACATTCTGGTTTAAATTCCTGAATTTCTTCTCATATACATCATGGGTTTACGTGGTAATATTTGTAATTCTTATTATTGCATTCGCATATTTCTACATTGCAATTTCTTTTAACCCTGTAGAAGTATCAAACAACCTCAAGCGACAGGGTGGCTTTATTCCCGGTATTCGTCCCGGAAAGCCTACGTCTGATTACATTACAAAGGTTCTCAACAAGATTATCCTTATCGGTGCTCTTATGTTGTGTGTTGTTGCAGCTCTTCCGCTTGTAATAAACATAATCACATCGAAATTCGGATACAGTCTTGGAAGCCTTGCATTCGGTGGTTCTTCAATAATCATCGTTGTAGGTGTTGTAATTGAGCTTGTTCGTGCTATTGAAGCTGAAATGACTATGCGTCATTACAAAGGCTTCTTGGAATAAAGGAGACAATATGAAGATAATATTTCTTGGAGCTCCCGGAGCTGGAAAAGGAACACAGGCAGAAAAGGTTGCACAGTTGTGTTCTATTCCTACGATTTCGACAGGAGCGATCATTCGCGAAGCGATAAAGAACGGAACGGAAATGGGCAAGGCTGCAACAGCTTATACCGAAAAGGGTGCTCTCGTTCCCGATGAAGTGGTAATCGGAATTATAAAAGAACGTCTTGCAAACGATGACTGCAAGAACGGCTTTATACTTGACGGTTTCCCCCGCACAGTTCCTCAGGCAGAAGCGCTTGACGAACTCGGCGTGAAAATAGATTACGTTGTTGACATTGATGTTGACGACGCTGACATTGTTGAACGTATGAGTGGACGTAGAGTTTGCGAAGCGTGCGGAATGTCATATCATATTAAGTATATTCCCACAAAGGATAATAAGACTTGCGACAAATGCGGAGCAAATCTTATAATCCGTAAGGATGACCAGCCCGAGACAGTTCTTGAAAGACTCAAGGTTTACCATGACCAGACAGAGCCCCTCAAGGCATACTATGCGGCAAAGGGAATTCTTAAGTCCGTTGATGGACGCGGAGATATAACACAGATAACGGAATTGATTATGAAGTCAATTCAGGCCTGAAGCGAATATCTATGATACAAATAAAAAACGCAGCTCAAATTGCGATTATGAAAGAGGCCGGCAGAATCACAGGTGAGGCGCTCTGCCTTGCCGGTGAAGCTGTAAAGGCAGGTATCAGTACGAAGCATCTTGACGATATAATTTACAATCATATTGTGAAGTCTGGAGCGAAACCGAGTTTCTTAGGATACGGCGGTTTCCCCGGAAGTGCTTGTATATCAATAAACGATGAGGTTATACACGGTATCCCCTCAAAGAAAAGGATATTGCAAGACGGAGATATAGTTAAGATCGACGTAGGAGCTTTTTATAAAGGGTTCCATGGAGATTCTGCCAACACTTTTGCCGTTGGAAATATTTCCGACGAGGCAAAGAGACTTATTGAAGCAACCAAGACGTCTTTTGAAAAAGCTATCGAGGTCGCGATGCCGGGAAACCGAATTGGCGATATCGGCAATGCAGTTGAGTCTTACGTAAAGGAATGCGGTTACAGCGTGGTAAGACAGTTTGTCGGACACGGAATCGGAAAGGAATTGCACGAGGATCCAAGCGTTCCGAATTACGGAACAAAGGGACACGGAGTCAAGCTCTATAAGGGAATGGCTATTGCAATCGAACCGATGGTAAATATGGGAACTGCTGAGGTTTACGTATTACCTGACGGTTGGACGGTAAAGACCAAGGACGGTAAATTATCCGCTCATTATGAACATACGAACATTTTGACGGATGACGGCGTTATATGTACAACACGAGTAAACTGATATGAGTTTACAAGGAAGTATCGCAGTTTCACTTGCCGGACGCGATAAGGACAGAACGTTCATTATAGTCGGTGTGCTTGATGAAAGAAACGTGCTTATAGCAGACGGTAGGCTGAGAAAAGTTGAGAAGCCTAAGAAAAAGAAGCTGAAACATCTTAGGATTGAAGGAAAGCTTGAGGGCGAGTCGATAGAATTGCTCAAAGAAAACAAACTTACCAACAGAACCGCGGCAAAGATAACAGCTTCGTATCATAAATGTCCTGAAAATTAAGAAGGAGTGATTATTCTGCCAAAGGACGACGTTATTGAATTTGAAGGTACAGTGCTTGAGGCATTGCCTAACGCTACTTTCAAAGTACAGCTGCCCAATGGGCACACGGTTAATGCTCATATATCGGGAAAACTCAGAATGAATTATATCTGGATAGTACCGGGAGATAAGGTAACCGTAGAAGTTTCAGTATACGACCTTACAAAAGGACGTATAACCTGGCGAACGAAATAATTATACGCGTAAAGAAAGGACCGGTGTAAAAGATGAAGGTCAAACCCAGCGTAAAGAAAATATGTGAAAAATGCAAGATCATTAAGAGAAAAGGACACGTAATGGTCATTTGTGAAAACCCTAAGCACAAACAGAAACAAGGCTAAAGAGGTGAAATAATAGAATGGCACGTATAGCAGGTGTTGATATTCCAAATGCAAAACGCATCGAAATAGCTCTTACCTATATATATGGTATTGGTCGCAAAAGCGCAAACGACATCCTTGCAAAGACAGGCATTGACCCTGACAAGAGAGCAAAGGATCTCACAGAGGATGAAGTAGCAAAGCTTCGTGACGAAATTGAAAACAATTACAAAGTAGAAGGTGACCTCCACCGTGAAGTAGCACTTGACATCAAGAGATTGATCGAAATCAACTGCTACCGCGGTATCAGACACAGAAAAGGTCTCCCTGTCAGAGGTCAGCGTACAAAGACAAACGCGAGAACAAGAAAAGGCCCTGCAAAAACTATCGCAAATAAGAAGAAGTAAAGGAGTGTAATACTTCAGATGGCAAAAGCAGCATCAACTAAAAAGGTTGTAAGAAAACGCCGTGAGCGCAAGAACATTGAAAAGGGTGCAGCACACATTCGTGCAACCTTCAATAACACAATCGTAACAATTTCCGATGTAAACGGCAACGCAGTATCTTGGGCATCTGCAGGCGAACTTGGTTTCAAGGGCTCAAAGAAGTCCACACCCTTCGCAGCACAGATGGCAGCAGAAACTGCAGCAAAAGCAGCTATGGAACACGGTATGAAGACCGTAGAAGTTTACGTAAAAGGCCCCGGCTCCGGCAGAGAATCCGCAATACGTGCTCTTCAGGCAGTAGGTCTTGATATTACACTTATCAAAGACGTAACACCCATTCCCCATAATGGATGCAGACCGCCTAAGAGAAGACGTGTTTAATACGGAAACAGGAGGAAAAGTAATTTATGGCTAGATATACAGGACCTGCGTGCAGACTTTGCCGCAGAGAAGGACAAAAGCTCTTTTTGAAGGGCGAACGTTGTATGTCAGATAAGTGCTCGGTTGCTCGCAGACCCGCAGCTCCCGGACAGCACGGTGCAAACAGCAAGAAGCTCAAGGAATACGGAATGCAGCTTCGTGAAAAGCAGAAGGCAAGAAGATACTACGGAGTGCTTGAAAATCAGTTTAAGCACTACTACGAAATTGCTGCAAAGCAGGAAGGTATTACCGGTGAAAATCTTCTTTCATTGCTCGAACGCCGTTTTGACAATGTAGTGTACAGAATGGGATTGGCAGAAAGCCGTAAGGAAGCTCGTCAGCTCGTTACACACGGACATTTTTCTATCAATGGCAAGAAGGCAAACGTTCCTTCTATAATCGTTAAACAGGGTGATGTAATTGCTCTCAGAGAGGGCGCTCGTTCATCAGAAAAGTTTAAGGGCTTGATGGAAGCAATGGAAAGCAACAACGCTCCTAAATGGCTTGAAGTAGATAACAGTGCTGTATCAGCAAAGGTTATTGCTCTGCCTAAGAGAGACGATATTGACTTCCCGTTCGAAGAACAGCTCATCGTAGAGTTGTACTCAAAGTAAAACAGCACCTCCGCACACATAGCCGGAAAAGAAAACCGGTGAACACACAAAATTTACAGGAGGATAATTGTTATGATCGAAATAGAAAAGCCCAATATTTCCACGATAAACTTAAGCGAAGACGGTTCAAAAGGTAAATTTATCATTGAACCTCTTGAAAGAGGATATGGAACAACACTCGGCAACTCACTTCGCAGAGTCTTGCTCAGCTCACTTCCCGGTGTAGCAGTAGTAAGCGTAAAGATTGACGGTGTGCTCCACGAAATTTCAACTATTCCCGGTGTTACCGAAGACGTTACGAATATTATTCTTAACATTAAAGGTATCACAGCAAAGCTTAACTCACAGGGTGCAAAGACCGTAGTTCTTGACGTAACAGGACCTATGGACGTTACCGCAGGAGATATTAAGCAGGATGCGGATATTGAAATTTTAAATCCTGACCATCATATTGCAACAGTCAGCGAAAATACCCGTTTGTATATGGAACTTACATTCGACCACGGACGTGGTTACGTTTCTCAGGAAAAGAACAAGCAGAACAACCAGTCTGTAATCGGTGTTATATACACAGATTCCATTTACACACCCGTATATAACGTTAACTACACTGTTGAAAACACACGTGTAGGAAACATTACTGACTACGATAAGCTTACCCTCGAGGTATTGACTAACGGTACTATCAGTGCTAAAGAGGCAATCTCCCTCGGTGCCAAGATACTCAACGAGCATCTCAATCTGTTCGTAGACTTGTCAGACGAGCCTATGAAGGCAGATATATTGGTTGAACGCGAAGAAACAATCAGAGAAAAGGTTCTTGAGATGACCATTGAGGAGCTTGAACTTTCCGTAAGAAGCTTCAACTGTTTGAAGCGCGCAAGCATTGATACGGTTCAGGATTTGACTAACCGTACGGAAGAGGACATGATTAAGGTCAGAAACCTCGGCAAGAAATCGCTTGAAGAAGTTATTCAAAAATTACACTCACTCGGACTCGACCTCAAGAAAGAGGAAGACTGAGAACCGAAGGTTTGAGTATATCGCTCATTTAATTGAAATGTAAGAAGGAGGTCCCTTACAATGCCAGGAACCAGAAAACTCGGCAGACCTACTGCTCACAGACAAGCGATGTTAAGAGGAATGGTGACCTATCTCTTGGAGAACGGCTCCATTGAAACAACTCTTACCAGAGCTAAAGAAGTACGTAGCTTGACCGAAAAAATGATTACACTCGGCAAGAAGAATACTCTTGCTGCTAAGAGAGCTACTATGGCTTTCATTACAAAGGAAGACGTAGTTAAAAAGCTTTTTGATACTATAGCTCCCGAATATGCAGACAGAAACGGTGGTTATACCCGTATGTACAAATTGGGTCCCCGCCGCGGTGACGGAGCAGAAATGGCTCTTATAAAGCTTGTTGCTGACGAACAGGAAGCAGCTAAAGAAGCTAAGAAAGAGACAAAGAAGAAAGCTGCAAAGGTTGAAGAAGTTAAGGCTGAAGAAGTTGTAGCTGAAGCAACCGAAGAAACCAAAGCAGAATAATTGTTTTGTAAAGAAAAAGGGGACTCATATTTTTGTGTGGGTCCCCCTATCTTTAATTAATAAGACCGATCGTGTGACATCCAAGAAGGAGGGTGTTTTTATGTCGAATAAAGAAAATATAAACAAGGGCGGAATATCAGTTGAGACGGAACATATATTTCCCATTATAAAAAAGTGGCTTTATTCGGAAAAGGAGATATTTCTCCGCGAGATAGTAAGTAATGCAAGTGATGCCGTAACCAAGCTGAAAAGACTTATTTCTTTGGGCAAGGTTAAGGATATTGAAGATGAATTTAAGATAACCGTAACACTTAATAAAGACGAAAAGACGTTAACAGTCAGTGATAACGGCATAGGCATGACTCTTGATGAAGTCAAAAACTATATTTGCCAGATAGCTCTTTCAGGAGCTCTTGATTTTATTAAAGAATACGAAGGCGAGGACGGTTCAAAGAACGGTATAATCGGACATTTCGGTCTCGGTTTTTATTCCTCGTTTATGGTAAGTGATACTGTTGACGTTATAACAAAGTCATATACCGGTTCTCCCGCAGTAAAATGGGTTTGTAATGAAGCGGGCGAATACGAAATATTTGAAAACGTTGAAAAGGACTGCCGCGGAACAGACGTCGTTATGCATATCAGCGATGCTGAGGCAGAGTTTTTATCCGAAAACAAGATCAGAGAGATTTTGAATAAATATTGCTCCTTTATGCCCGTTGAGATATATTTTGTAAACGAGGGCGACGAGCACAAATGTAACCACGAACACAACGGCGAAGAATGTGACTGTGAGCACGAAAATGAGCCGATAAATGATACAACACCTTTATGGCAGAAGTTGCCGTCTGAGTGCGAAGAGAGCGAATATAATGAATTTTATAAGAAGGTTTTCTCCGATTTCAGAGAGCCGTTGTTCCATATTCATATAAACGCTGACTATCCGCTCAATTTTAAGGGTATATTGTACTTCCCCAGAATCAACCACGAATATGATAGTCTTGAAGGACAGGTTAAATTATACTATAATCAGGTTTTTGTGGCTGATAATATAAAGGAAGTTATTCCCGAATTTATGCTTATGCTTAAAGGCGTACTTGATTGTCCGGAATTACCTCTTAACGTATCAAGAAGCTATCTTCAGAACAGTGCTTACGTATCAAAAATGTCAGCGCATATCGTTAAAAAGGTTGCAGATAAGCTGAACGGTATGTTTACAAACGAGCGCGAAAAATACGAATCTCTTTGGGACGATATAAAGATGTTCATTGAATACGGCTGTATGAGAGACCGTAAGTTCTATGACAGAGCAAAAGGAAGTTTACTGTTTGCTTTGACTGACGGCAGACACGTTACAGTTGACGAATATCTTGAAAAGGCAAAAGAGAAAAATGAGAATACCGTTTACTATGCAACGGATAAGACGGTACAGGCTCAGTATATTTCACTCTTTAATGCTCAGGGGATTGAAATTGCCCTTCTTGACAAGGTTATAGATACCTCGTTTATGGGTATGCTTGAGCAGGACAGAAATATTAAATTTGTAAGAGTTGACGCAGACATTGAAGCTTTGAAGGGCGACGGCGAGGTTTTCGAAAATGAAGATTTAGCAAAGCTGTTCAAGGAAGTAAGCAAAAACGAAAAGCTTAACGTCAAATTTGAAGCGTTGGCAGAAGCTAAAACACCCGCTCTTTTGAATATATCCGAGGATTCGAGAAGAATGGAAGATATGATGAAGTTCTATGCAGCGCATGGCGGTATGGAAGAAATGAACATTCCGACAGAATCTACACTGGTGCTTAATACAGAGAGCGCGCTTATAAAGAAGCTTTGCAATGATACCCAAAGTGAAAAGGCTAAGATTATAGCGCATCAGGTGTATATGTTGGCGCTTCTTGCGCAAAGACAGTTGTCTGCGGACGAGTTGCAGGAATTTTTGTGCGACAGCTTTAAGCTACTTGAAAATAATATAGACTAATCTTTTGTATAAAGGAATGTGTATATGGGATCTATTGAAGAGAAAAATCTGAAAATAGACGAAAATTTAAAAGATATTGATATTTGTATTTCAAACTGTCTTGAAAAAAGAATAGCGCACGTGTCCGAGAAAGCAGAAATAATCGGGTTGTGCGACAGTGATGACTTCAGAGAGAAATATGAAAAAATATTTCTCTGCCAAAAGGATTTGCCGAATATTCTTGACGAAAACAATAAATATGTTTTATCTGTAAAAAATACTATAAATATGCTTGACCGAATAAAATGTGTTGAGTATGTTTCTACTGAAGATAAAGTAAAACTGTTTGACGATGAGCCTGATACAGTGTTTGAAACGAACACGGTGGTATATCTGAAAAATCCGCTTGCAGATATTGCATTCAACAAGTTTTCAAAATGTCTTGATGATGCAAGAGTCATATACGAAGAATCGTTTGCAGAGGTTTGCGAAGAGGTATATTACAGCCGTCAGCCCTACTGTATATTACCTGTTGAAAATTCCGAGGACGGAAGACTTTCGGGATTTGGTAATATGATTCGTAAATATGAGCTTAAGATCGTTTTGACCTGCAACGTTGAAAGCGCAAACGGAAGAGTAACGAAATTTGCCCTTTTAAAAAGAGAACTGACGCGTATCGATTGCCCCGATTATTTAAACGAGGGGGAATATCTTGAGATAGGATTTAACTTTGGAGAAGAAGAAAAATTAGGCGCCGTGCTTGAGGCTGCAAGTTTTTTTGGATATAAGTTGAATAAGGTTGATTCACTACCCATATACTATTCAGAAAAAGAATATTATTTTGATATTGTATTTAAAGGAAACGGAAAGCTCAAAAAGTTTTTGTTGTGGCTTGAGCTTGAAGTTCCAAGATACGAAATAATTGGAATATACACACAGATAGAGACAAACGGAAGGAGAACCGGAGGTTGACTATGGGAGATTATTTGAAGGAATACACGAGATGGAAGGAAAAAGAAGGGCTTGACGCTGACGTAAAAGAAGCTCTTTTAAAAATGGAATCAAACGACGATGAGAAAAAGATGTGGTTTTCGTCTGATATTTCATTTGGAACAGCGGGACTTCGCGGAATTATGACCGCAGGAACAAATGCTATGAACGTTTATACTGTTGGCAGAGCAACGCAGGGAATGGCTGACCTTATAAACAGTATCGGCAAGGCAGACAGAGGTGTTGCCATTTCGTACGATTGCCGTAATAATTCGGAGAGATTTGCAAAGGTATCTGCAGAGGTATTGGCAGCAAACGGAGTAAAGGCATATATATTTGAATCTTTAAGACCGACACCCGTTCTTTCTTTCGCCTTAAGAGAGCTTAACTGCATCGCGGGAATTAATATTACAGCATCCCACAATCCCAGCAAATATAACGGATATAAGGCTTATTGGGAGGATGGCGCTCAGCTTGCATCCGAAGAAGCAAAAATCGTTGCTGAATATATGAGCAAAACGGACATTTTTGATGACGTTAAGCGTATTGATTTTGATACAGCAGTAAAGAATGGCAAGATCGTTATAATTGGCAAAGAAATAGACGAAAAGTATTTGGAAAAAGTAAAAGAACAGGCAATATATCCCGAGTTGTTTGGAAAAGTTGCGGATTCTTTAAAGATAGTTTATACTCCACTTCACGGTACGGGCAGAGTGCTTGTTCCTGAGGTTTTAAAACAGTGCGGACTTAAACATCTGTATACGGTTGACAGCCAGATGGAGCCAAACGGAAACTTCCCCGGAACACCTAACCCCAACCCCGAATTCCCCGAGGTTTTTGAAGAGGGAATTAAGCTTGCAGAAGACGTAAAGAGTGACCTTATTATTGCAACAGACCCCGATGCAGACAGAGTAGGTATCATGGTGCGTAAGAAGGACGGAACGTTTACGACTCTTACAGGTAACCAGGTTGGCTCTCTTTTGCTTGATTATATTATTACTGCATACAGAGAAAAGGGAATAAAGCTTGAAAATCCTTACGCTGTAAAAACAATTGTTTCAACCGAGCTTGCAACAAAAATATGCAAGGAGAACGGCGTAAAGATTCATAACGTATTGACAGGCTTTAAGTTTATCGGAGAAGTAATAAAGAATTACGAAGCTAAAGGATACGGAGATTTTATGCTTGGCTTTGAAGAAAGCTACGGATATCTTAAAGGTACCTATGCAAGAGATAAGGACGCCGTTGTGGCAACTATGCTTATATGCGAAATGGCGGCATACTATATGCAGAAGAATATGACACTTTACGGTGCGTTGGTTGCGCTCTATGAAAAGTACGGTTACTATTTTGAAGGTGTCAAGAGTATCCATATGGAAGGGCTTGATGGCAAAGAAAAGATGAATGCCTTTATGGAAAACCTTAGAACCAATCCCCCAAAAGAGCTTGGCGGTGTAAAGGTTATTTCTGTTCGTGATTACAGATCAGGGGTTATAACTGATGTTGAAACGGGCAAGACTGAGCCGACCGGACTTCCTTCATCTAACGTTTTGTACTTTGTTAATGAAAACGAGGACGTTGTTATCGTAAGACCTTCGGGCACAGAGCCGAAGTTAAAGCTTTATTTTCTTGTAAACGGAGAAACAGAGGAAAAAGCGAATATGGCATTGGCTGCCTGCAAGGAAACAATGCAGAGCTATTTATAAATAAAAAACAGGGCGGATTAAAATTCCGCCCTAATTATTTGTTATAGTCAACACTTGTATTTATAAAAGTTTTGAGGGAGTCAAGAGGGCACTTTTTCAAAAAGCACCTTTGGTGTGGGTTCGGGAGCGAAGCTCCTGACGTTCTGTGCTTCCAGAAATAATCTCTCTTTTTACCTCCATCTGACGAGGGAGGTGGCATTTTCGTTAGAAAATGACGGAGGGAGAGAAAAGCAAACGTTTTAAACAGATAATATTGTCTTTTCTTTTTTTACGTTACTTTCTTGCGTGCCAAGAAAGTAACCAAAGAAGGCACAAAGGGGAGAGGGAGTTCCGATCCTCCCCTCCCCTTGACCCCTCCCTTTCAAACGGCCGAGGGCGTTCCTCCCTCGGTACCCTCCCTTGTTCACAGAAATGGTATTGCCTGTTTTGTAGGGGCATTATACGCCCGTTATAAAATAAGCTTCAAATTTTTGTTTTTTTCGTTTGAAGTTTTTGGGGAGTTTAAGAGGGGCTTTTTTCAAAAAGCCTCTCTTATTAAAAAACCACCTGCATCTTATTTGCAAGTGGTTTTCTTTTATCTATAAATTATCAATTATCAGAAAACGAGCTTCTCATAATATCTCCCGTCTTCACCTCAAAGGGTACCTTTACGTATACGTACATTCCGGGGTGTGGGGCAGAGTCGATAGGTTCAAGCTTTTCATTGTATATCTCTTCGACGGTAAATTTTTGACCGACCTTACCGGGTGAAAGAATTTCAGCAACGTCGCCAACCTTAAATTTATTTCTTTGTCTGAAGTAATAAAGATTTCCCGATACATCAGCACCTTCAGATACAGCAAAATAAGACTGCTCACAAACGTTTTTGTTGCCTGAGCTAATATTGGCTTCTTCGTTTACTTTATCATAAAAGAAGCCTGTTGAGTATTCTCTGTGGCTTACGCTTTCGAGCTCTCTTTTCCAAAGCGGATTATAAGTATAGTTTTCTTTATCGGAAATATAGCTGTCGATAGCCATTCTGTAAGCATTTGTAACACAAGCGGTATAATAAGCGCTTCTCATTCTGCCTTCAATTTTAAAGCAGTCGATTCCGGCTTCCATCAAATCGGGTATATGTTCGATCATACACATATCCTTTGACGCCATAATAAACGTACCCTGTTCTGTTTCAATAACAGGCATTCTTTCGTCGGGTCGTTTTTCTTCTTCGATTTCATACATTTTATAGTTCCAGCGGCAAGGCTGTGAACAAGCGCCTCTGTTAGCGTCTCTGTTATTCAGATTTCCCGAAATAAGACATCTTCCGCTATATGAAATACACATTGAGCCGTGAATAAAGCATTCAAGCTCAAGCTCGGGGGATATTCTTTTCCTTATCTCTCTTATCTCGTCAAAGCTGAGCTCTCTTGCAAGAACTATTCTCGATGCGCCCATCTTATGCCATGCGTTGCAGGAAGCGTGGCTGACAGTATTCGCCTGAGTTGATATATGTATCTCCATTTTCGGAAGCACTCTTCTCACGGTTTCAAAAACACCAATATCGGAAACTATCAAAGCGTCAATTCCCGCATCTCTGATATTGCACAAATACTGTTCGAGCATATCATACTCATACCAATGGGGCATAGTGTTTACTGTCAGGTAAACTTTTTTGCCAAGCGAGTGGGCGTATCTCACAGCTTCAAAAATACCTTCAACGTCAAAGTTAGTCGCAAATGCGCGCATACCAAAAATATTACCCGCCATATACACGGCATCGGCGCCGTAAAGACAAGCGCTTTTTAATTTTTCCATATCTCCCGCAGGGGATAATAGTTCAATACTCATTATTTCACCTTTAAATATATCCCCGTATATCACACGGGGATATATTATTATTTAATTATTGTTCCTTTTTAAGAGCTTCCGATTCTGCGCGTACGGTAGCTATATTAGCCTCATGTTCGGGGTAGGTTTTAGCAAACAGCATATTACCTTTAACGTTTGATACAAAGAAGTAATATGAAGTTTTTTCAGGATAAAGAGCTCCTCTGATTGCTTTAAGTGTCGGATTGCTTATAGGGCCGGGGGGAAGTCCCGAGTTTTTATACGTATTATAGGGATGCTCAATAAGCGTATGCTCGTGTGTAAGGTTTTCTACGCGTTCTTCGAGCAGATACTGAATAGTGGAGTCGCAGTCGAGTCTGCGCATATAGTACGAGCTGTTAAGTCTGTTGTGTAATACGGAAGAAACAGTAGTATATTCGCTTGAATACTTTGCTTCCATCTGTATAATAGAAGCCAAATTCACCACGTCATCAACGCTCATTCCCGCTTTTTCACATTCCTGCTTATACTGAATGTTGAATTTGTTGTGGAAATTTTTCAGCATCTTATCTATAATAACCGTTTCGTCGGATTCTTTGTAGAAGTAGTAGGTATCGGGATACAGATAACCCTCGAGTCTGTATTTTCTGTTAGGGTTAAGGTCCTTGAGCTCTTCAACAAACCAATAGTCATATTCGCCGTTCTGTATTGCGTTAATAAAACCTTCTTTTGTGCCTATGCCTTTTTCTTCAACGAGAAGTCTGATTATGTCGTCAACGGTATATCCCTCGGGGATAGTAACGGAAACCTCTGTCAAAGTATAATCTTTTTTTGCAATAAAGGTAGACAAAAGCTCATCGTAGTTTTGAGAGGGTGAAACGGAAAACGTTCCGGAAAGATATTTTCCTGGGTCATTACCTCTTATCATAGTATAAAGTACGAAAATTTTCGGATATTTTATTACTTCCTTTTCGTGAAGCTCGTTTGCAATTTCACCGAGAGTTGCGTATTCGGGGATAGTAACCTCGGCTGTGCCGTCATCCTTAACGAAGGCAAAAACGTCATTTGCAACTACGATTATAAAATATGCGCACAGACATGAAACAAGGAGAACCACGGCAATATAAATCAAAGCCTTAGCGAGTACAGCGCCTACGTTTGCGCGTCCTTCGTCTGTGATGGGTTTAATCGGCTTAATCTTTTTTTCTTTCTTATCCTTTGGAACTTTTGGAACCACAGGTTTTCTTTTTATGCCCGATGATGCACCGTATACTACCTTATTGGCAGGCACATCGGTAATTTTTTTTGCCTGTGTGTTTTCGGTGTGCTGAGGGGGATTTTGAATGGGCGTTTTAGCGCTCAAGTCAGTATTTTCAACCTTCTTTAATTCGTCGGCTTTAGCTTTGCGGTGAGCGTCAAAGTCAAAAATATCGAGATCGGAGTAATCCTCAGCCGTAGTATCGGCAACGGGATTACCGTCGATTTTAACGTCGTTATTTTCGACGGGCGTATTTTTAAAATTATTTTCGTTCATATTATTTTCCTTTATCAAACAATATATATCAAAAAATAAACAGTAGCTTAAATCAAAGTACCAGCGTCGCTATGAGGTACACAAGTATACAACCGAGAAAGCTTGGAGAAACAAGGGCTTCAAACAAAAGCTTTATTCCGCCCTCTCTCTTTTTTGCCTCGGGTGGAGATTCCTCGCCTTTTATTCCGGCTGTATAAAGAATATTCTCTGCTCCGTTAAATGATAACACAAGAAATACTATAAATAATGTCATAATAACGAACAAAAAGAAAATTAAACTGTTCGGTGACTTAATAACGTCCCATAAAATTGATTCAAAGAATATTGCATACAGATTATTTAGAAAGTGTAATAATATTGCCGCAAAAAGAGATTGTGTTATGTAAACGGCATAAGCGGTTACAACGCCGCAGAAAAAGTATACGATAAACTGATTTAAATTAAAGTGCAGCATTGAGAACATTGCTGACGAAAGGAAAACTGCGGTAGCAACTCCGTAGCTTGAATATTCCGAGAGCAAAATTCCTCTGAAGATAAATTCTTCGGTGACAGCGGGAAGTATTGCAAACGTGATTACAATATAAATAAGGTTTGTCCAGCTGTCATTACCCATGGGGGAGAATGTGTTATACACTGAATAACCGTCGTTACTGCCGAAAATGTAGAAAGTGGCGGTATTGAGAAGTGTACTTCCAAAAATCAGAACTCCAAAGCAAGATGCAACAAACCACGCCTTGCGTGCGGAAAACTTTGTAATTCTCAAGCTTTTTGTGTTGTTTTCGGTTCGTATCTTGCAATAAAACACTCCTGGGATAATAAAAATCAAAAGCTGTAAGATTATCATAGACAAGTAAACGTTGTCGTTTATCTGTAGGGACTCAAGCTTTATATATCTTGATAAAATAAGGAGAACGTATATCACGAGCACAAGCAGGGGAGCTGTAAACGTGCTTTTAATTTTTTGCAAAAGATATCACTCCTTTTTCGGTAATAATCAAGTCGGATTTAAGGTCAAATTTTCCCTTTGGTATTTCGTCAAGTACAAAACCGCTGTATACAAGTCCTATCTTTATGCCCTTGAATTTTGAAAGAAATCTGTCGTAATATCCCTTTCCGTATCCAAGGCGGTAGCCTTTTTTGTCGTAAACGATTGCAGGAAGAATACAGATAGCGTTGTCCTGTCCGTTTTCATAAACGGGTAGGGTTTCAATAGGCTCTTTTATTCCGTATTTGCCCGATATAAGCTGTTCTTCGGAAGTAATGATATGGTATACCATTTCGTTCCCCTCGATACATCGCGGATATGCAACCCTTTTTCCTTTTGATAATGCATCTTTGACTATGGCTGAGGTGTCTATTTCGTTTTTTAGTGGTGAATACAAGAGTATTGTATCAGCAAATCTGTATGAGCTGAGAGAAAGAAGCTTTTTGCAGATTTTTTCATCGTTAATTACCCTTTGTTCAGAGGGAACGTTTTTTCTTTTCTCTTTATACTCAGTTCTGATCTTGTTTTTTTCTTCTTTTATGTTAATACGTCTCATCGTTTTGAATGTTTTTATGCAAATATTGCCTTTTTAATTTTATCTGCCGTATCTGCATCCTTAAGCGCTGTAATAAGAGCCGCCGAAAAATCAATCGATTTGCCCATACCCATAGCGGTAATAAAATTGCCGTCAACTACACAGCCCGACTGTGACAAATCAGCGCCCTTTAAATATTTTTCAAATCCCGGATAACAGGTTGCTTTTTTGCCGTCTAAAAGCCCTTTTTCGCCTAAGATACGGGGGGCTGCGCATATAGCGCATATATATTTGTTTTGTTCATTGGCTTTGTCAATAAACATCTGTACCTTTTGGTTTTCTCTGAGATTGTCAGCGCCGGGAAGACCGCCGGGAAGAACTACCATATCAATATCTTCGATAGGGGTATTATCTATCGTTTGGTCTGCTATTACTTTTATTCCGTGAGCGCCGATAACTGTTTCGTCTTTGTTTATTGACACCGATTTTACGGGAATTCCCGCACGTTTCAGCATATCTATTGGAGTCAGAGCCTCAATTTCTTCAAAGCCGTCTGCTAAAAATACGTATACCATAATATTACTCCTTAAGATTACAGTCCAAGGGCATTAACGATGTCTGCAAAAATATCATTTATAGCCCTCAGGTTGCCCTCGTCATCACAACAGTGAATAATGTCCCAGCCGAGCTTTTCGCTTGTATAGAGGGCAGCAGAATAGCTCTTTGTAAGATGTGTGTTGTCAGCTTCGTGGATATCCTTAACTCTGCCCGTCTGTTCCGAACGGCTGTTTATAAGTGACATTGAAACTTTGGGGTTCATTTCAAGATAAATAACTCTATCGGGCGCGGGAAGTCCAATTTTTTTGAATTCAAAATCCCACAGCCATTCAAGGAAGTCGTTCCATTTTTCTCTGGGAAGCTTTGACAACTGATGCACCGCGTTAGCTGAAGTGTATCTGTTTGCAATTATATAGGTGTCGTCGTCAAGGTAATCCTTCGACCAGTCTGTGCGGTAGCTGTAATATCTGTCGAGAGCAAAGAACACCGATGCCGCGTAAGCGTTGGTATCCTCGGGATTTTTGCCAAGCTCTCCTTTTAAATAGATGTCAACGAACGTAGAGCCGCGACCGTCGTATGTGGGGAAAGAGAGTAGTCTGACCTTTTTTCCTTTTTCGGTCAGGTATTTTATCAGCCTTTTGCTCTGCGTTTCTTTTCCGGAACCGTCAAGTCCGTCTATTGCTATAAGCTTTGCCATATTCTTTCTCCTGTTTATAAAAATAATTTAATCTTCCTGCTTGAATGCCATTTCCATATAATCCTGTCGGTTTATAAGAACTGAACGCGGCTTTTGACCCTCAGGAGCGCTTACAATGCCTCTTTGTTCCATCTTGTCAATAAGCTTTGCCGCTCTGCCGTATCCGATAGACAAACGTCTCTGCAAGAGGGAAGTGGATATTTTACCCGATTCAATAGCAAGCTCAACGGCAGCTCTGAACAAGGGGTCGCCATCGTTATCTCCGTCGTCACCCTCGTGAGAGTGTGAGCCTTTGCCTTCACCGCATTTTGCCGCTTCTTTTTCGATGCTTTCAATAACGGTTGAGTCATACGAGCTGACGCCGCTGTTGGTTTTTATAAAGTCAATTATTTTTTCAATTTCCGATTCGCTGACAAAAGAACCCTGAACACGCGCAGGTTTTGAGAAACCTACGGGCGCATAAAGCATATCGCCTCGGCCGATAAGTTTTTCGGCGCCGGCAATATCAATGATTGTACGTGAGTCAACCTGAGATGCCATAGTAAAAGCAATTCTTGACGGTACGTTAGCCTTAATAAGACCTGTTACAACGTCAACTGAAGGTCTCTGTGTACCGATAACGAGGTGCATACCCGCAGCTCTCGCCTTTTGGGCAAGTCGGCATATAGAGTCTTCTACCTCTTTGGGAGCTGTCATCATGAGGTCAGCAAGCTCGTCTATTACTATAACTATCTGAGGTAAAAATTCCTTTTCGGGATCGTCTTTTGTAATTCTGTTATAGCTTGCAATATCACGGACTCCAACCTCTTCAATAAGTTCAAATCGTCTGTCCATTTCAGTAACTGCCCAATGTAAGCTTCCTGCTGCTTTCTTGGGGTCGGTAACTACCGGTACGAGAAGGTGGGGAAGGCCGTTATATATGCTGAGCTCAACTTTCTTAGGGTCGATAAGTATAAGCTTTACTTCATCTGGGGTAGCCTTGTAGAGAAGGCTTACTATCATAGCGTTGATGCATACCGATTTACCCATACCGGTAGCACCTGCGATAAGTAAGTGGGGCATTTTTGCGATATCAAGATAAATAGGTGTTCCCGCAACGTCCATACCTAATGCAACGGTAACGCGGCTCTTTGCCGTTCTGAACTGTTGGGTATCAATAAGCTCTTTTAGATAAACGGTAGAAACGTTTTTATTTGGAACTTCAATTCCTACAGCCGCCTTACCCGGAATGGGAGCTTCGATTCTGACACCCGACGTAGCAAGGCTGAGGGAGATATCGTCAACGAGGTTTGCAATAGTACGTACTCTTACGCCTTCTTCGGGCGCAAGCTCGTATCTTGTGATTGACGGACCTCTGGAAACGTCGATTATTCTTGTTTTAACCTTAAAGCTGCGGAGTGTTTCAACAAGCTTTATTGCCGTTGAACGCATTTCTTCGCTTACGTCTTCGTTCTTAACGTTATTTTCCTGCTTAAGAAGATTGATAGGCGGATAAATATATTCTCTTACGGGCTGAACCTCTTTTTGCGCGGGTTCTGATTTTTCTTCCTTAATCTGCTTACGTTCAACCATAAGCTCGATTTCCTTAGCGTCGGGAACGCTTCCGTCAACTGCCGACGAGGGAACGTTTTCGTTTTCGGATGAATTGAATATTCCGTCAAGGTTAATATCCTTGTTTGCTTTGTTCATGGGAGATAACGATTCTTTTCTTGCCTTGTTAACGTTTTCAGCAAGGTCGTCAAGCGGAATATCGGGATTAAAGGGGGGCTCGTCGGTAAGAGCTACGTCAAGCTCATTCTTTTTGCGCTGTCTTTCGCGCAGAGCTTCATCGTAAGCGGACAGGTCTACGGGAGACTGCTGTTCGTCGGGTTCAAGTGCTGTTTCGTCTATCTTCAATTTACGCTTGTCCTTAGGGCTGTGCCATACCTTTTGTTCGTCGTAGTCGATTTCATAGCTGTTAAGCTTATCCTTGCCCTCGCGAAGTTTTTCTCTTATAAATACGATAACAGAAAAGGGGGTAAGGCCGAATATAAACGTCGAGAAAATAACAAGTACGGGAATAAATATGCAAAGCGTAAGAGTTTTGTCAACTCCTGCGACGAAGAGTTTAGAAATAAATCCTCCAACCAAGCCGCCTCCAAGCCAGTCGTTTCCGTCTGACCATAGGGTTGCAATATTAAGAGTGAGGTCGTCTTTCGGAATGGCTATAACGTGGATTATAACTGAAAGCGAAACGAGAACGAACGCCGATGATACGAGTTTAAAAATAACTGAGTTTGTTTTTATACTTTTTCTCCACAAAATAGCCTGAACAAATATAAGAAAAGGAATTGATGCCGCCGCCGAGCCAAAAAAACCGCACAGCAAGGGGTTAAGCATCTTGCCGATAAAGCCGGAATGGTCTTTGAATATAAGACAAAACATAACCGCAAACGCAAGAAGACCCCATACGTACGGCAGTATCTGATTTAAAACACTGTCGGGGTTGTTGTTGCGTTTTTTTACAGGTTTAAGCTCGGGTTGGTTTTTTGCAACGGTCTTTTTTGCGGGAGCTTTTTTACTTGTTTTTTTAACAGTCTTTTTGTAAGTTGGCATTATAATTCCTCGCTTGTGTGTTTATTAGCCGAATATTATTGCAAGAATACCTATTACAAAGCAATAATATGAGAACATTCTGAAGTTTGATTTTCTTGATATGTAAATTAAAAATTTCATTGCCAATATTCCAACAACTGCTGCTGATATTGCGCCTGCAATATATGGAATAACGTCTGTTTTTGCAATCGGATTTTCAAAAATGTCTGCAAATGAGAGAAGGTTTGCGCCAATAATTGCGGGGATTGAAAGAATAAAGGAGAACTTAACTGCATATTCGCGCTTGAATCCCATCAAGAGACCACCCGTGATAGTAGAGCCCGAACGAGAAAGACCGGGAACTATTGCGCACATCTGGCAAAGCCCGACGAAAAGCGCGTTCTTGGGTTTTGTGTTTTCGAGAGAAACAGTTCCTCTTTCGAGCTTATCGGAAATAAAGAGAACGATACCGTTAAAAATAAGTATACCGCCTATTATTTTTGTGTAATTGCCAAGAAGCTCAATGTAGTCTTTTATGAATACGGCTAAAACAAGGGGAAGTGTTGCAATAATAACGAAGATAACGAATCTTTCGTTTTCTGTGTATTCGGAAAGCTTGAATTTACCCTTGAATACTTTGCCAAGCATTGTAAAAGCGGCAGGGACAAGAGAAAATATATCTTTGTAGTAAACGATAAATACCGCTATAAGCGTTCCGAGGTGAAGAAGAATGTCAAAAGTGAAATGATTAGCTTCAACGTTGCTCATTCCGAATACGTTCTGCGCTATTGCAAGATGCGCTGAACTTGAAACGGGAAGAAATTCGGTAATGCCTTGAATTATACCGTAAAAAATTGCAGAAAATATGTTCATATTGCTACCTCGATAAATATAGTCATATATAATATATAATAACATAATAAACATAAAATTACAATAGTAACGGTATAAAAAGCTTGGAAAACAAGGAGAAAACAAATATGGATATCTGGAAATTAGCGTGTGTGGGATTGTCTGCAGGATTTATAAACGGACTTTTGGGAACAGGAGGGGGAATAGTGTTAGTTTTTGCTTTGGACAAGCTTTTGAAGGGAAAAGACGGTAAGGATATTTTTGCTATGACGCTGACTGTAACTCTATCAATGTCGATAGTGTCGGCGTTTGTTTATTATCTGAAGGGAAGACTTGATTTTAGCACAGGTATAGGATACGGGATTGCGGCGATACCCGGAGGTGTTGTCGGGGCGTATTTACTCAATAAGTTAAAAACGGAAACGGTAAAAAAGGTGTTTGGTGTACTCGTAATATGGGTCGGACTGAATATGGCGGGGGTGGTGTAGGTGATTTTGGTAATAGATTTTTTTGCAGGAATGATTATATCGATTCTTGCGGGAATGGGAATCGGTGGCGGAGGACTTCTGGTACTTTATTTGGTGTACGTTAAAAATATGGAGCAGATTTCAGCGCAGGGGATAAATTTACTGTTTTTTATTTTTGCGGCAGTATCTTCTTTGTTATATCACAGAAAAAAGAGGGATATGGATTACAAAATGTGCCTGAAGTTGATGGCGTTTGGCGCTATGGGGGCAATATTAGGCGCTCTGACGGCTCAATTTTTAGACGGTGGGGTAATCAGAAAGATGTTCGGGTGGCTTCTAATAACGTCAGGAAGTATAAGTTTGCTGAAAAAGAAAAAAGAATAAATTTTTTTGCAAGAAGGGGTTGACATAGGAGAAAGAATATGGTATTATACTTGGGTAATCTAAAGACAGCAGGTAACACGATAAATCCTGCCGAGGATAACAAACATTCAAATATTGATTGGTTTGCTTTCTTTCGGTGCATTTTTGTGGACACTGCGAGAAAGCATTTTTTATCAGGAGGTGAAAAACATGCCGAGCGCAAAAATATTGGAACAAAAGAAAGCCGTTGTAGCAGAACTTACAGAAAAGATTAAGAACGCTACCGCAGGTGTTGTTGTAAACTATTCCGGTATCACAGTTGAAAACGATACAAAGCTTCGTGCAGAACTCCGTAAAGCCAATGTTGAATATAAAGTATATAAGAACACTTTGACAGCAAGAGCTTGCGAAGAGGCAGGTTTGGAAGGACTTAAGGACCAGTTCGAAGGTATGACAGCTATAGCAATCAGTTCGGAAGACCCGATTGCACCCGCGAAGATTCTTAAGGAATATGCTGACAAAATTGAAACATTTGAAATTAAAGCAGGTTTCCTTGATGGCGCGGTAATGGACAAGGAGCAGGTACTTGCACTTGCAGACATTCCGTCAAAAGAAATTCTTATCGGACGTATTGTGGGCAGTCTTATGTCATCGCTTTATGGCTTTGCATACGGTTTGCAGGCAATTATCGACAAGAACGGCGAAGGCGCTGCTGAAGCAGCAGAAACAACAGAAGCATAATAGAGAGCTTCAAAAAAATTATTACAAAAAACTAATACAATATTTTATTGGAGGTAAAATAAAATGGCAAACATTGAAAATATCATAGAAGAATTAAAATCTCTTACAATTCTTGAACTTGCAGACCTCGTAAAGAAGGTTGAAGAAGAATTCGGCGTATCTGCAGCACCCGTTGCAGTAGCAGGCGCAGCAGCTCCCGCAGCTGCAGCAGCAGAAGAAAAGACAGAATTCGACGTAGTACTTAAGGAAGCAGGCGCTAAGAAGCTTGACGTAATCAAGGCAGTTCGTGAAATCACAGGTCTTGGACTTAAGGATGCTAAGGATCTTGTTGAAGCAGCTCCCAAGGTAGTTAAGGAAGCAGCTCCCAAGGAAACAGCTGAAGGCATCAAGAAGCAGCTCGAAGAAGCAGGAGCAGTTGTTGAACTTAAGTAAGTTTAACTTTATGTATATTGACTTGGCGAGTTCCGTATAAAAACGGGACTTGCCGGGTATATATAAAAAATAATATGGAGAGATGGCTGAGCTGGTCTAAGGCGCACGACTGGAAATCGTGTGAACGCTAATACCGTTCCGAGGGTTCGAATCCCTCTCTCTCCGCCAAACAAACAGAGACACCGAATGCTGACACCTGATAAGGAAGTAATTTAGAAACTACATCTAATGCATTGAATTATCCGGTATTAGCAAAGACAAGTCCCAAAAGATGAATACCGAGAAGAACTGTAAAAGGTTTTTCTCGGTATTTTTCTGTTTATAGCGGTACATTCGACTATTAAGCCGACTTTGAGTACAATTACGGTAGAAACTTAAAGGAGGTAACAATATGGGTAAATTTATAGAAGAATTTTACTACGGCAACATTGATCCGCAGGCACGAAGCACTAAGCAAAATAAAGCCGTGCAAAAGCAAATGGAAGTGCTGATGCTCAATGAGGACTTTCTGACGGAGCATTTATCGGGAGAAAACAAGAAGAAATTTCTCGATTTTGTAAATGCGTGGAGCGTGGTAAACGGCGAATCCAATCTCGACAGTTTTATGATGGGATTTCGCTTGGGAGCAAACTTTACATATGATACCTTTGTTGCAACCGATACCCCGTTTCAAGACTTGCTGAAGGAGTAATAGATATGCGTGATAAGAAGTATTACATAGCGCTTGATGATTTTGAAAGACGGGTGGTTGTGAACTGCTTGAATGAAATGCGGAACAACCTTATTGCCAATGGCAAGTATACCGATGTGGTGGACGAGGTTTTGCTGAAAATCATTGATGCAAAGCAAAAGAAATTCAAGATAATATACAAGGAGGCGTGATTATGGAAAAGGTTATTTATGATGAAAAGAACGGTCTTTGGTACGAACTGCAAGGCGACTATTACATTCCTTGCTTAAAGATGCCGGAAGAGGAAAAAGAACCTATCGGTGTGTGGGGACAGCGGCATTTACGATATATTAAGCAAAATCGCAAGGTTTTATATCTTAATTTGCTGACAAGCGGCAAACTGAACGGATACCTTGCTGACCTCGACAAGCAGGCAGAAGAACTGTTTTCTCGGCTTGTAAAGCAGATGGCAGAACGTGAGGGTGTGACGGAAAAGCTCAAAGCGGACAATCAAATGGAGTGGATAGGTCGTATAAATAATATTCGAGAAAATGTGATCAATATTATAAATCAAGTTATTATCTTAACATAGAGAAAAGGACCGTTTTCAAACGGTCCTTTTCTCTATGTTGGTGCAGTGAGCGTATTGATAATAAACTTACTATCTAGAAATAAGATTATTCTGCTTTATATCTATTTCTGAATCTGGAGTACAGTTTAGTATGTTTTTCACTTCATATATTAGCTCTTTTCTTAAGAGCATCACTTTTCGTGAAGCATCATTTGCATAAAACAAAATAAATAATGATAAAAATGTATTCCAAGATAAATCACGTTTCTTTTGCTCCAATGCACAGTAAGTTTGACGAGATATTCCTATTTTATCTGCTACTTCCGCTTGAGATATTCCAAGTGACGCGCGCAAAATCGGTAACGCTGTTGTAAAATCGTTTAATATATTTTTCTTTTCTATTTCTTTCATTTTTTCCTCCTGGTTAGACGATTTATATATAACTAAAATAATATTTTGGTTTGTACATTTAAAGGGCTCGCAATGTACAAGCAGAAGAACTTGTTAAGGAAACAATGGGGTTATTTATATTAATTTTGATCGGTGAGAAATGCTTCTATGGTGTTCCAATACAATTCTGGATTGATATGAACAGCACCCGTATGGTCTGCATTTTCAATTATAAGTTTCTGTTTAGGCGCAACACATTTATCATAAAGTTTGTTTCCCATAGTTACTGGTACAAAGCCATCTGCTTGACCATGAATAAACAAAGTCGGTACCTCTATCTCAGATACAATACTTATGGGAGAAGCATCTTTTAACCAATATCCAGCAAAAATACGGCAGTATAGTGAAATAATATCAATGACAAGGGGAGTTAAAAATCCAAGTTTTCCATACAAAATTCTAGTGAACATAGACATAAAATCTGTTGGAACTGAGTCAGTAACAACGAAAGACACCTCTTCCGAGGCATAAGCTGAACTCATTAATGCTGTAGCACCGCCCATAGATATTCCAAAAAGAATAACCTGAGAGTGTGGAGACTTTTGTTTGGTATAATCAATCCATTGTGCAATGTCATACTGATCTAAATATCCTAAGCCATAGTATTTACCTTCACTACGACCGTGACCACGTAAATCTACGGATAGGACATTGTGTCCAAGTCGTATGAAGTGGTCCATATATATCGCCATGTTTGAAGCATTACCAGAGTAACCATGGATACAAATAATCCACTTTGCTGAAACATTGTTAATATATTCGTAGCCAGAAAGGATAAGTCCATCTTTGGATCTGACTGTGACATATGTAACCTGCTCTAACCAAGGAAACTCCACATTATTTTTAGGTACTTCTTCCTTTGCATGTTCTTTACCAAAAACCGTTTCTTTAGCAGAGGCTGATTTTATAGCAATACAAAAAATAACGTAGGATCCAACAATTATTAATAATGCTAAGAGGAGGAAAACTAATAATACAATGTAGAAAATCACATTCATACTGTCACCGTTGATTAATCAATTCTTTTGAAAATGTGCTTTAAACAATACTGAGCAAGCATACAGAGCCGAGGAACACCATAGCACAAAGCATTTAGGGAGTCTACAATATGTACTGCTACAGTGCGCTTATTTCGTATTGCTTCAATGATTTTTTCCTGCGAGTTGGTTTCAGCGAAAACCATTGTAAAATGTTTGCCACAAATCGGGTCAATGGAATATGTGTGTGAATCTGTAGATCCCAAATAAGCTGTGCATTCTGGGTTCGCGCCGAAACTGTTTGCCAGCATATACTGCATATGAGTGGTCATAATATCCTCGTCAGGAGATCCGGAAACTACTTCGACAGCATCAAACACACGATCTTCCAGCAATTCCTTTATCAATGAAACGGGAACATCGATTCGATGCCCATCTGCGTGGAATGGTTTCCACAGAGGGTGACACATAACACTGACGCCACCATTGCGATGGATTTCCTCACAGAAACGACGAGTGAGTTCAGCTGCAGACATCTTGCGTTCTTCATCCGTAGGAACTAGATTGTAAAAGGAGTCATCAAGAGGTTTTGATGCACCCAAAGAAATGATGTGCATATTGGTAAAGGTGCTGGAGTATTCCTCACCATTAATTACCGTTATCGGCAGCTGCCTTTCTGCAACAACATCTGCTGCTAAAGCGGAACCATTATAATTGTTGTGATCTGTTACAGCGATAAAATCCAATTTGCATTTGATAGCAGATTCCACTACACTTTCGGGGGATTCAATTCCGTCCGAATGGATTGTGTGACAGTGGAGGTCACCAATATAAGGCGTTAAGCTGTACAAATCCTTGTCAACTGCATATACTGCCGTTTTCAGCAAGAGAGCAAGACCGTCCTCAACCTTTTCGGCCACAACAATGCGGTACATTTGCTCAGATTCGAATAGATAGTCAAATGCCAGGGCACCATCTTTAGCTTCAACCTCATGTATTTTATCGCGATACACCTCAAACGGAATGTACTCATATTCATAGTAAGGGACAACCATTACCAAATAAGTCCCTTGCAGCTCAATGTAGTCCTTCTTACTGTGAATGGTGACTGTGCTGTGCACACCTGCTGGATGAATCTGGGGCGTAACATCAAAATAAGGTGCTTTATCTTGACGAAGAAAATGTCTGCGAACACGTTCCGCGTCATCTTCTGCAATTCCTTTGAAATTAAGCATCTAATTACCTCCTAAATATTGCTGTTCCACCACAGTGGAATCAAACTTGCGAAATCATCATATTGGGCACGCAAATTATCTGCTTGCAGCTTAACTTGTTTTCCCTTGGCCTGGTATTTCCATATCGCATATTCCACTACTTGAAGAGTACTGTATAACAAATTCTTTTTCCAAAAATCATCGGAATCCATCTCACTCAAATATGTTTGAAGGACTTCCTTGGAAAATGGGAAGAACTGTTCTCCTCCCATAGTAGTCAAATAGGAAAAATCAGTAGCTCGCTCACCCAAGCTTCCGTTATCAAAGTCAATCAAATAAAGCTGTTCATCCTTGACGACAAAATTTTCCGGACGAATATCTTTATGCACGAAGCAAACATGATCTGCGCCATAATTATTCACACTTTTGCGCAGAAAGTCGCAGCACTGTTCATGTTGAGGGAATGTTAGCTGTAATTCTTCTACTTGAGTACATGCCCGATATACCCGATCCTGAAGTTGCTTTGCATATCCGGGATATTCAAATGGGGTTTGATGTAACTTCAGCAGAATCTGGGCCGCCTGTTCGCCGAACCGTTGTAAATCTTTTTTGTTTCCGTTGAGCAGCCTCTCTTCCAAGGATTCGCCGTCAATCCATGGTGACATTAAGCACAATGTACCACCTTCGAAAAGATGGTGCATCTTAGGGCAGGCCATCCGGTCATCTGACCGGATAGCCAACTCCTTATACCATAGATCTCTGACAGCATTTCCGGGAAGGATCTTAACCATCCAGTCCTGCTCAAATACCCTCGCTTTAAACTTGCCTGCATTGCTCAAGCCTCCGCTAACCGGTTGTAGCGAATCAGGTTGTTTGCCGGCAGTTAGTGCAATTAGTTCTTTTACGTGATTGTGATCCATGTCTTTCACCCATTCTTAATACTCATTATGTTCCGATAGTACTGGTTTGTCTCCATTAATTGTTCGTGCGTACCAGAACCACAGATTTTGCCTTCATCTAGCAAAATAATCTGATCGTACTGATCAATCAACTGACTAGAGAAATTATGAGAAACAAAGAGGACGGTTTGATCTTTTAGCGAAAGAAGGGTTTGCTCAATACTGTACGCTGTTTGGATATCTAGTGTAGAAATGGCTTCATCATAGATAATCACACTGGCCCTGTTGATCAGAGAGCGTGCGATTTCAATGCGTCGCGTTTCGCCACTAGACAAATTACGCTCTCCATCCCGGACAACTCTATCTAGGTTTACCTTCAGTCCAACTTGCTTAACAACTGCTTGTAGTTGTTCTTCAGGAATATCTCTATAGAGCGTGATGTTCTGTCTGACAGTATCGCAAATCAAGGACACCGATTCGTTTATATAGCTGACAATATTGGCTAAGGAACTGTAGGAGAAGCTATGAATATCTTTTCCATTAATCCGAATTGCACCCTCAAAATCTTCCTGGCTACGCTTCAGCAGACGTAACAGTGTGCTCTTACCAGCACCATTACGTCCAATAATTAGATATTTTTTGCCGGGCTCAAAGGTGTAGGTTGTTCCATCTAAAACATGTTTGCCGTCGATATTTACTCCGACGTTATCGAGTTCAATAGTTGCTGGTGCGTCCAGAACCACATCCTCTTGTTTTTGCTCATTACGGGAGGCATTAGAAATATGTTTGATGCGAGATACAATACTTTTTACGGACTCTATAGAATTAATCTTTGTAATCAAGGAATGCATAGGACCTACAACCTGATCCGTGAAGCGATAGGAAGAATATACGATACCTATGGTTATATTTCCTTTTATCATTAGAATAACGCCTATCGCACAAAGCATAAATTTGAGCATAGAGTTACAAACCATAGTCAAAGTATTAACGAAAGAAAGAGACATATCTGCCGCATCTTTCGAGTCTTCTACATCCTGGTTCATTCTACTGAAACGCCGTTTAATCTGATTTTCCACGGAGTAATTCCGAATCATTTGAAACGAAGTGAAGTAGTCCTTTATGCGTTGCGTAAAATGAGCTAGCTTTTCGATATATACCTTATTCCGGAACATTGAGTAGCGACGGACTAAGAAACATAAAACCAGACTAAAAACTTCTCCGACAACAATAATTACTGCCATTACTTTGTTTAACATCAGGAGTGCAGACAGCGCAGTAACCAGGGACAGAACTGCCTCAATTGCTTCCAGCCATGCTTCAAAATACTTGCTCTCAAGGATAGTAATATCATTGGAAAAGGCAGCAATGTGGAAGCCGGAGTCAGGTTTTGAGAAGAACGCGTTGTCTGCAGACATGATCTGACGGAACATATCTTGCTTTAAATCTCGACGACAGCAGCTGATAATCTTAATGCGTATGCTTTGAATTATAAATAGCAACCCACCGTGAACTAAGAAATAGATTGCAAATATTCCTAAAGAACGAAAGAAACCACTTACATCCCCAGCACCTGCAAGATCCATCATTTCCCCAGAGACTAACGCCGCATTTGCATTAACTATAGGCGCTAAAACCGTAACAACTAAGTATACTGCCACTAGGGGCCATCTTTTGATAAGATACTTTACTAACATATATGGCCTCCTATCATATACTACCGCAACGGAGTCTGTAAATTTCCCGATACTCATCAGATTTTTGCATCAGTTCGGAATGTGTGCCCTGAGCCAAAATACTTCCTTGGCTCATTAAGACAATCTGATCATACCGATCCAAGAGCTGTCCGGAAAAGGCATTAGAAATCATTATAACCGTCCGTTCTTCTAGCGACAATACCAGCTTTTCAATTTCATAGGCCGTTTCTATATCCAAGGTGGATACTACTTCGTCTAGGATCATAACCTGAGGGTTGTCGATTAAGGCTCGGGCCAATTCAAGCTTCCGGCGTTCGCCACTGGAAAGGAAACGTCCGCCATCACCTGCTTTGCGGTTCATTGGTACTCGCAGATCTGCTAAGCGGACTGCTGTTTCCAATCTATCATCTGATACATCTCTGTATAGCAGAATATTATTTCGAACCGTGTCGGAAAGGAGTGAAACCGTTTCGTTAGAATAAGATACTAGGCGACTAAGGGAAGCACCTTCAGGTGCCGCTAAGTTGTAAGTGTCTAGCAAAATGTTTCCCTCATAACCTGAGTATGTGTTTTTTAGCAATTTTGCCATAGTAGACTTTCCGGATCCATTACTGCCTAAAACCAGATACTTCTTCCCGTGTTCAAAGGTTATGTTGATATTATTCAAGATGGGGTTGTCCTTGATAGACAAACTGACATGGTCTAGTGTGATATCCATTTTTATACCGTCTGTTGAAAAACCCTCAGCAGGACTGACAATCTCATCTAGCTCGCTCAATGCTTTGAATTTCTGTTCAATGGCACCGACTGATCTTATCATACTGATTCTATTGCCTAAGCTCTGGAGGGGCATACCTAGAGTTCCAGCTAACAGATAGGCGGAAAACACATTGCCAATTGTAAGAGATCCGTTAATTACACCTATTAAACCAATTACAACAACCAGAATTTCAATAGCCCAGGCAAATCGACCAACTAGGTTGTTCATCACGACTAAAGAAAACTCTGCGCGATACTTATCTTTTTCTACTTGAGTATTTTCTTCTGCGAAATTATTAACGATCTTACCTTCAACTGCATAATTCTTAAAAGTAAAAAAGGCACTAAAACTATCTTTTAAGAATTGCACAAAATGATCAAACCGATGAAGAAAGCGAGACATTCTTGATGTGGTGTATCGTGTCATTATCAGAGGAATACTCAGACAAATAACTACACCAACTGCGAGAATCAATGTCATTCGCACATCTATCGTGAAGATGGCGGCGCAGGCCGTTACGATAGTAATCAGATAGGAGACCATTTCTTTGCAGGGAATCAAGAATTTATTCTCGATCACCGTGATGTCGTTAGTAAATTCCGCAATATATTCGCCGGTGTCGCGATCAGCAAAGGCTGGTAACTGCTTATTCACAACGGCAGAGAATAGATCTTGCTTAATGTTTTGACGCACTGTATTAACTACATGAATACCAGTCAATTCCGTATAGTAGTCCAACAATCGGGTTGCAATGTACCAAAGAAACATAAATCCTAGACGCCAGATCACAGAGTCATAATTGCCGGCTTGGGCATCATCAAAAACCGGTGCGATGTAGATGTTGAATGTGGCCATAGAGACCGACGCGGCAACAGCTAACAGAATATATCCGAGCATATTCCACTTTTTCTTCCATAAATAAGAGAAAAACACCGTTTAGCCCTCCTCTCTGCGCAGAAGCAGAATATATCCACTATCGCTTGTAGTGATCTTTAAATTGTTGTTATTATCGAAAGATAGGAAAAATGTCATGGTACTACCTTCGCATTCATAGCTAAGGGATGTGCCATTATTCCAGCTATAATATGTATTTACTTCTGGCAAGACAGTTCCCTCAACAAGAATTTTATCCGCCGTCAAGGTCAGATTCATATAGATTTCCTCATTACAAACAACTCTTTCGTTCCCTTTGTAATACTGGAAAACCTTCCAATTTCCATCAACTTCGCTTGAGTAATCAACAGCGTTATTGTTGACGTAATAAATCAACATTCCGTATACTGGTGCAAATAATACCGCCGAAAATAAGACCAGCACCAGCGACGTTAAGAGGATTCTTTTCATTTTTCTACCCTCATTCTAAAGCATATGATTAAGAATAAGAAATGGGGGCGAAATGTTCGCCCCCATTCGCACTTTTTAGTCTACCCAACTGGACATGGGTTCCAGTGTAAGAGTGTACTTAGTGTTCGTATTCATGAACTGAATCTGCTTAATGCCATCGTGCTCTGCAGGAATCAGCTGGAAGGAATCTAAAGTACCGTCTTCATAGGTCACCTCAACAGTATCTTTGCCGCTGAAGGTATAGGTGGCATTGGTGGTTTCCTCGCCAATCTTGATGGTCAGCTTGCCGTCGGCACCGAAGGTATAGAACTGAGCTTCTTCAAAAAAGCCATTGTCACCGTCGTTCTCGTTGTAGTACCAATGCCAGACGAACCACTCACCAGGCAATTCTTCCTTTATGTTACGAGAGCTACAGCCGCACAACGAGCTTAAACATACAACCAAAGCTAAAAGCAATACAAGGGCACGTGTTTTTTTCATTTTTTTCACCTTTTCCTTAAAATAAATGATTTCTGTAATCCAGCAAAGACATCGTTGGGACAATTTCGTAGAGTATTCTCCTTGACGAAAAAGAAAGACACAACCCCTTAATAGCAAGGATTGTGCCTTATTTCTGACTGAAAAATTGACGGAGAATACTTTATGCGATAACGGGCTTTAACTTTTCCATATTGTTCCTTTTTAATTGCATAGACGAGTGAACATATTTATCAAGTGTAATTTTAACGCTTGAATGACCTAATATTTCACTAAGAGTTTTTACATCAAACCCCGCTTCAATACATCTTGTAGCAAAAGTATGTCTTAATGCGTGAAAATTAGCTTTTTCAATATTTCCTTCGATTAGATACTTTTTAAAATGATTTTGCATTGTGCGAGGTTCTACTACGGCGTTGCACTTACCTGACAGAATATAAGTGTTGGGAGATCCCACAAACGGCTTAATAGTGTCTATAACAAATTGAGGCAGAGGTATGGTTCTTATTGCAGCATTACTCTTTGGAGCTGTCACAATTATATGCGTTTTTTGAACGGAACTAAGATCCTCTTTCTGTAATCGTTGCATAGTATGCTCAATCTTAACTGTGTTCTCACTAACAGATATATTTTTCCATTGTAATGCACATAATTCTCCAATTCTTATGCCCGTATATAAACAAATAAACACACCTAATTTGTATCTATCTAAGTCATCAAATAGAACTGTGAGCAATCGCTGTTCTTCTAATGGACTTAACACTCTCGTTTCTTGTGTGTTCTTTTTTAATGAAATTCGCTCAAAACTACAAATCACCATTACTCCAAATGATTGAGCGTATTTGAAAGATTCCTTGATTATCACCATAATATCAGACATGCTTTTTGCGGAAAGACCACCATTACCGTCTTTTCTTCCTCTTTCTAATTTTTGAACCACAAATTGTTCAATTAGAGAAGTGCTTATTTTACTTATTGGGAATTTTCCTAGTTCAGGTTTAATGTGATTCTCAATAGTATTGCGATAACGAATATATGTTGAGTTTTTGACACGCATACGTTTTGTGCGCAACCATTCATTTAACCAAAATTCATATTTCTCTTTATCTTTGTTTTTTTCTTCGCTGACGGTAAAGTGAGTAACATTTTGAGCTTTGATAAGTTTCGACTTAACTTCAGAGTAGGTATGAGCATACAAGTATTTATATTTAGCTTTACCAGTCCCGTCATAAGAAACTATATAACGAGCTTCCCATCTACCATCCTTCCTTTTATAAATGTTTTCTCCTGTCCTTGCCATTGATTTCTTCCTTTCTTATTGCTTTGTGGCTGACGGACTATATGACGGAGAATAATTAGAAAAATAAATGCACACGCAATGAAATTTCTTTTCCAATAAAGAAATACAACCCAATTACGACATTTTTCCAACAATTTTGTTTTACATATTGACAAATCCGACAACACATTGTATAATTTTAGTAGTTTTTCGAGTAAAAGTCTTGTCGTCAAGGAGAATACTCTACGAAACAAAACTACGTTAATGCCCATTTTTAGGACATTTTTTATTATATGCAAAACAAGTGACAAGTCGAATGTACCGATTTTTGATTATAATAATTGCCCCGTTGGGAGTGCAGTGATTTCTGCATTCTCAACGGGGCTGTTTTGTTTTTATGCCCTATTTATTCCTTGCTTTTTTAGTTCGGTTTTCATTTTATCAAGTGCTCGGCGGTAGGTTTTATCTGCGGTGTCAGGCGAAGCCAAGCCGTGATCTATGGCTATATCAATAAATGCTTCTTTAGGGAAAGGCTTTCGTGTAGGCTTGCCATCTTCATCTAAATCTTCGTTATCGTAATAATGGGTGGCATAACATTCCATACAAAACCCAAGGTGTGCGGCGACCATTGCTCGTTCACGGAAGTTGAGTTTTTCGAATGCCGCCATAACCGCTTCAGCTCGTTGTAATTTGAAATAAATCTTGTCCGGCTCGGCAGAGCTGTCGTATGCAACTTCCTCTCGGCTTTCCTCACTATCCTCGTCAGCGTATTGGCGGTAATAGTCCACAAACTGCATATTCTGCATTCCGCATCGGATGATCTCGGCGGCATCTTCCGTACTTGTCCCGATGTTGTCAGCGACCTTTTTAATCGTATCACCGTCTGCTTTATCGCCGTACTCACGGAACAACCACATCGCCTTTCTTAATCGCAAATATTCATCGTTGCTCTGAACTGTGAAGCCTTTCCGCATTGTGCGGATATATTCGTGAACCTCCCGCATTGCGGAGTATTCCTTGTATACGATAAAGGGTACGCCACGATCAGAATCGTAATCCTGCAAGGATTTTAGCAAACCGATTACATACGCTTGTTTTATATCTATAAAATGCCCATACATTGCATAATCTTGAACGATGGAAAATGCTTTATCGTTTAAGATTTTCTCATAATAATGAAGAAACCAAGCGATATATTTATCGTCTTTTTCAGCAAGGTAATTGAGAATATACTTTTGTAAATCGTTTTCCTTCGGCGGTGCCGGAGTTAAACGGTATATTTCAAGTTCTTTTTCCCATTCTTTCACGGCTACCACCTCCTTTGCGTGTGACGGGATTATTTCATTCGTTTATCGGTTTCGGCATAGAGTTTTTCACGGCTCATATCAAGAGCGTATTGTTTGTTAGCGTAATCAGAATTTTGTAGAGCTCTAAACTTGTATTCCTTTGCTAACTCCGTAGCCATCCTTGAAAAGGCTTCAGTAATTGTGCCTCTGCCTTTTTCAGTACGGATAGCAGAACAACGGCGGTTATAAATATCTATAACGGGATCTGCGGCGGCAAGTTCTTTTCGGTTTATACTTGCGGCATATTTACGGCAGGTAACCTTTTTACCTCTGACCTCATAAGGAGCAATGCCATTGCAATACTGCTGACGGCGGGCGGAGGTCATAAGGAAATACTTGTTACAAACACCGCATTGTCTGGGATAATGTCCGTGATGCAGACCTTCAAAGAAATCGGTAATCACAAAACTGTAATAGCTGTCAAAGTAGAGCCGGCGGGCGAGGGTTTCCGTTTTGCTTCGAGTAGATTTTCGGATAGGCACGTACTCCGTTGTTACTGGGAATGGCACCGAGCCGAATACTTCTAACGCTATGGGGAGTAGATGTTCCTCGTCAAAGCGGTCGGCTTCATCCACACGGCTTGCAAAAGCTTTAAGTTGCTTAAATGCTTTCATCAGGTCGTCTCTCAGACCGTCATAAAAGGCAAGGGTTTTCTGAACCTCGCTCAGCAAAGCGGCGGACTCTTTGAAAAAGACCTCGTTAAACTCTTTCGGGAGGATATTGAACATTGTTTGTCCTTCATCCATTGCCATTACTTTAGAACGGCGCTGAAAATACTCAACGATCCTATTACCGTTTTCTTCGGTGAAAAGCTCCGCTATTCTGTTACGCTCAGCATCTACGTCGAGCATATCAAAAGGCTTTAACCAATGGAGCGCATTAAAAATGTTCAGTATGTCCGCACCGGCTCTTAAAAAGTTAGGAACAAACAAATATCCTCTTTCCAAAGAACGCTCCAAAAGCCAATTATCACTTGTAAATACGATGATCCGTGCGGCGGTATCATTTATATAATATTGTGTCAGCAGATGCACCGCAAAAGTCCCCGCAGGGTAGCTTTTGCCGCCGATATGGACTCTGCCGTCACGGTAATCGGCACTAAAAAAGCTGACTCTATTCATATTCCGCTTTACCTCCATACTAATTCTATCATAGGAAGTGTCCCATAAAACTCCCTTTACGCTAAAAATATTTT